>JBBJMR010000294.1:0-10914 GCA_037720395.1 Polyangiaceae bacterium | reverse complement strand
AGCAGGCGCTGGATGTCTGCCGTGGCGAGACGACTCTGCGGCGTCACCTGCGCTACAGCTTGGGACCGCGGCCACGGCGAGCACCCCAAACTGAGTGCAGCATGATGACCTGCGCCCGTCGGTTCACCGAGCAGTAGACGTGGTACTCGGTCTTCTCGAGCAGCCAGCGGCGGATGAGCCGATTCTTGCGGTAGCCGTAAATCTGGCCTGACACCGGCGCCGTGCAGAGATGGCGCTCGGCGGCCTCGAGCTCGTCGAGAACCAAGAGTGGCGCCTCGGGCCGGTGCTTGCTCCACCAGAGAGCGGGCCCGGGCGATCTCGCTTCGCGCGGCCGGTTGCACGGACCTTCACAACTCCGCTCGGAGCTCGGCGATGATCTTCGAGAGGTCCCCGACGTCGCCCGCTTCCTCGTCCTCGATGCTCTCGTCGATCGAGCGATGCAGCGCCGCTCGTTCGGCGTCGTCGAGGTCGTCGCCGCCTGTCGCGACCACCTCGTCGAGCGGGATGAGCTCCATGATTTGCCCCTCGGGCAAGTCGGTCGGCTCGTCGAGCTTGATGCGGCCGTTCTCGACGCGAGCTTTCAGCGCAGACATGCCGAGATGATACCGCGTTTGTGCTCCGGTGCCGGGCGTCAAGGCGACGCTCGTTTTGGGTGGAAGAGCGGAGCGGGCTTGCTGCGAGCGGTGTCATACCGTAGCTTCCACGTATGACATCACCGGCTCGCCGCCTCGTTCAGGCTCGCCTGGACGCCGCCACTGCCGCCCGCCTGGAGGAGATGCGCGCCCAGACGGGCCTGACGAGCTCCGAGATCCTTCGTCGCGCGCTGGCCATGTTCGCGAGCACGCTCCCAGCATCGCGCAGCTCTCGCAAGGTCATCGGGCTCGGCCGTTTTGCGTCTGGTGTGCGCGACCTGGGCTCCAACAGGAAGCACCTCGAGGGGTTCGGCAGGTCGTGAAGGGTGTCCTCCTCGATACTGGCTTCATCGTCGCCCTGCTCGATCGGAGTGAACGACATCATCTTCGTTGTCGAGAGCTGATCGGCGGCGCCCACGGGCCCCTGATCACTTGCGAAGCGGTCATCGCCGAGGCTTGCTACCTGCTGCGCCGACTGCGCGGTGCAAGCGACGCGGTGCTGGCGAACGTGGAGCGCGGGACCTTCGTCATCCCGTTCCGGCTCGATGAGTCGGCCGCCGCGATCCGGACGCTGATGAAGCGCTATGCCTCCGTGCCCATGGACCTGGCGGACGCCTGCCTCGTGCAACTCGCGACCCTGCTGAACATCGGCGACGTCCTCACCCTCGACGATGACTTCCACGTGTATCGGTTCGGGCGGGCCCGTCCCTTTCGGCTGTTGCCCGAGCGGGCTTAGCTCGAGCGAGCCGCGCCGCCCGCCCAGTGCGGCGGGGTTCCACCTCTCGGGGTCGACCGCGAGCCTCTGCTAAGCTGCGCCGGGTGAACGACGCCTGGGGTACCATCTATCGGACCATGCAGGGCGAGGCTGATGGCAGCGGCCCGGTCTGTGGGGCCCGGCCATCGCAGCTCGGCGTGCGGCCGGCCGTCGACGTGAGGGTCGACAGGACGAGCTTCGTCAGATTGCAGGAGAACGAGCGACGCGGGCTCTCGGTCGCCCCGGCACCAGCCGCGCTCCCGCCCGCGTATCGGCCCCGCGGATTGCACGCGGGCGAATCCGTGCTGCCGTGTTGGCGCCTCGAGGTGTCATCCTTGTCGGACATCGACGGGGTCCACCTGGTGCGCACCAAGCCGAATCACGGTGTCATCGCGACGCGCGAGGACGCGCACATCGACGTTTTCCAGCGCCGTCTGTGCCAGACCAAAGATCGATGGGAACCCTGGGGGAGGTGACAGATGGATCTGCCTGACACCAGACCTGGGGATCGATACAGGGCGCTCCTGGCGGACCTTCTACTAAGGCGCGCGGTGGAAGGCCCGCTTCGCGCCGAGGAAGAGGCGGAGCTCGCAGCTCAGCGCGCCGATCTCTGGGAAGAGATCCCCGGCGAGGACCAAGCGATCCTCGAATCGTGGATCGACGAGCAGATGAGCAAGAGCGACGCGCAGCCGAGGGAGTGCGTCGTCGAATATGTTCGGGAAGTTCGGCGAATGCTGGTGACCAAAGCGTTGCCGGGACAACGGGCGCCACATGACGCCGAGACGGTCCTCGCTGAGTTGTTGGCGCAGATGACCGACGTGGAGAGAGGTTTCGCGCTCGGGTGGCGCCGGCGAGAGGAGGCCATCAAGCCCGTACATGGCGACCGTCCACACCTTCCTCTGCAAGAGGCCCCCGACCTCGCCTCCGGGGCCCGTCAGGACGCGGCATAGCTTCATGTATCTCACGGCGCATCGGCCGGTCGTCGCAGCGGACGAGCTCCTTGGCATCAACAGCTACCTCTACGAGCACCGCGCTCGCTGGGACGGCTACCCGCCTGCGGCGTTGCCCCAACCAGCCTTTCTGCGCGGCCACGAGAACGCGCCGCGGGTGCGCGGCAGCCTTCGGCGCCTGCGAAGCTATCTCGATGTCATCGGACCCGACGACGTGACGGTGCCAGAAATCCGAGAGGCGGTCGTCCATCTAGGCGATGTCATCGCCTCGGGGAGCCACGGGCCGTGGAGCCATGTCTGCCGGCGGTCCAGCGTCACCCTCGCGCTCGACGGAGCCCTGACGCGCGCCTGGCACGCCGAATTGCACTGGCTGTGGGCGGAGGCGTGGCGACTCTGGTCGGATCCGGCGTACGGGAACGTCGCCGCCTAGGCAGATTCCGCGTGGCCCGGGTGCGGCAAAGCAAGCCGGCGGCGGTGTGCGACGCTGCCGGGCCATTGCGCCCGTCAACCTACGTGTGGAGGTGGTCGCCGCCGAAGCACGAACCCGATATCGCCGCGCGGCCCTAACCGGTAGGGCGGCTCTGCTGTGGCCGCGCGAGCGTGCCGATGCACGGGCTGGCGCAGCCAGCTTCATTGTCATGCCTTCCTATGTAGGCGTGGTGGGAGCGTTCGAATAATGCTTGGCGCCAGATGTCGACTTGGGGTGATGCTCGGACTCTTGACGGGCTGCGAGTTGGTGGCCGGCCCCATCGACTACCGAGTGAAGAGGCACGATAGCGGCGAGGGGCTCGGTGGCGGAGGGGCAGGAGCTGGTGAGGGTTCTGGTGCGGGCGGGGATGCTGGTGTAGCCGGATCGGGTGGCGCGCCGCCGTGCTTGTTTGGCACATCTTGGAAGTCGGAAGGTGGAGTGATGCGCAAGAGCCTCGCGCGGCGGGTACGGCCAACCGGCCGTCCTCATCCGAGTGCTCCGAGCCACGTCTCAGAGACGGTGTCTGGGTTCGCCGCGCCGCGCCAGACGCTCAACCCCGGGTGATAGGCTCGCGTGGTGGCGCATCGCTGGTGGTTCCTGGTCGCGCTGCCGTGGATGGTGGCCTGCTCCGACGCCTACGTGGCCTTGCCGGGGCAGGGCACGGCGTGCGCCGAGGGCCTGGAGCTCTTCCTCGGGGCCTGCGTCGACCCGGCCACGCGCTACGAGCCGGCCGAGCCCCTCGACGCCGACAACGTGTCCTCCTTCGGCCCGCCGCCGCACACGCTGGTCTTGCCTCCACCCCCACGCAGCGGCTTCCGCCTGGTGGCCCCGCCTCGCCACATGGAGGCTGGCGAGGAGACCTCGTTCTGCCTCTCGTGGCCCATCCCCGACATCACCCGCAAGATCATCTACGCCGGCCGCGTCTACACCACGCCGGGCCTGCACCACTCCAACGTCATCGCCAAGCCGGTGAGCGCGGAGCTCGGCGAGAACCCGTACCCACAGTGCCACCCCGGCGCCTCCGACGCATTCGCCGGCATCGGCAACGCCGTGCCCGACGTGCTCTTCGCCAACTCCACCCAGGTGGTCGGCACCGAGACGCTCGCCTTCCCGCCGGGCATGGGCTGGCCCATCGACACCACCCGCGAGGTGTCGACCAGCATCCACTTCCTGAACATCGCCGCCGAGGCCATCGACGTCGAGGTGGTCTACGACTTCTTCACCATGGAGGAGGCCGAGCTCACCGACGAGGTGGCGCCGTTCATGATGCAGATGAACGACTTCACCATCCCCGCGCACTCGGTGAAGACCATCGGCAGCGAGTGCTACGTCTTCGGCGGCAAGGTGGTCTCCCTCATGCCGCATACGCACGAGTGGACCACGCGCTTCACCGTCGACCTGTTGCCGTTCACCGGCGGTGAGCAGCGGGTGATGGATCAGGTCGGCTTCGACCTGGAGAGCGACATCGAGCTCTACCAGCCTGCCCTGGACTTCGACGTCGTCGATCGCGTCCGCTACCAGTGCACCATCGACAACGTGCTCGATCACGAGATGCACTACGGCCTGGGCGAGAACGAGATGTGCATCCTCTTCGGATACATCACCCCGCCGGTCTACCAGTTCGTGGGGGTCTCCGAGCTCGACACCACGCCGTGCTTCTCGGTGCAGCTCGGGCTCAACGAGCACTGACCACCGCCTCGGGGCGCTTCGGCCCGGCTGCGCCGGTTGAGCAAGAACTTTCCCGACCCGTCCTCCCCAACCGGCCGGATGGTGCGCAACCGCGGGCCGCCCCGGGCTGGTACCGGCCGCGTTGCGCCGCGGCCGCGCGCGGTATGGCGCGTGCAGTCCCTGCCCCGAGGAGGTCCAGGTCCAGATGCTGTCGAGTGACGCGAGGGGCGCGTGTCGCGGGACGCGGGGGTTCAGCGCGGTGGAGGGGCTGATCGTCTCGCTGATGATCGCCGTGCTGGCCTTCGCCGGCGTACGCGCGTTCGGCAGCAGTGTCTTCCAGAAGTCCGATTGCCAGGCGTCCACCGTCGCCAGCCTGGGGGAGGGGAGCGCAACCTGCGGTGCCGCCGAAGGCCGCGCCGCTCTGGTCGACGGCAACGAGCTGCCGCCGGCGGATGACCAGCGGTTGCTGACGCGAGCCGCGCCTCCACAACCCGCCGAGCCGATGCAGGCTGCCGCGGAGCCGCCGCAAGAATGCGCGGCGTGCAAGGCGGCGCTCGGGTGCCCGACCGGCGAGCCGAAGGCGGACGGGCCCAAGGCTCCGGCCGCCAAGGCCGATGCGCCGAGGCCGCCAGCGCCCAAGGCCGAGGAGCCGCGTGATCCGATCGACGACAAGCTGGCGGAGATCCAGCGCCTCGATGACGAGAACGCGGCGCTGCGCGGGCAGCGCAAGAACGCCAGGAGCGGCTCCGCCGAGGACCGCATCGACGACGCCATCAAGCGCAACGACAAGCGCATCGCCGAGATCGGCAAGGAGCTCTTCGGGCCGCGCGCCGACTGGCGCCGCGCCAACGGGCCAGCGCAGAAGCCCGGCGCGCTGGCGGCGCTGCTGGGCATGGACGCCGGCGGGCGCGCCCCGGTCTTCGGCCGGCTCTCGCCCGCTGACATCAAGGATCTGGAGGCGCGGGCCACCGCGCTGGCCAAGAAGACGGATGACGAGCGCGCCGAGCTGGAGGCGACCATCGCCAAGGTCTCCTCGCCGGAGATCGAGCAGCTGAAAGCGCAGGCCGAGGCACACAAGGCCCAGGCCAAGGCGCACGACGCCGAGTACGCGCGCCGGCCGGGCCTGTTCGAGTGGGACCGCCGCAACGAGCACTACGCAGCCGCGCGCGCGGAGTGGAAGAAGGTCGTCGAGCTCCAGCAGCGCATTCGCGAGCTGCAGCTGGCAGGCACGCCGGCCGAGGTGCGCGCCCGTCAACAGCAGGTGGCCGAGCTCCAGGCCAGGCTGCGCGCCTTGCGCGAGGAGATCGTCACCGCGCACCTGCCGCCGACACTGCACCTGGGCGCGCAGCCGTATCAGGGGCCGTCGAGCGCGGGTAACGACGAAGCGCTGCGCGCGCTCAAGGGGGAGGACCTGGAGCGCGCCTGGGTCGCCTGGGCCCTGCAGCAGCGCGAGCTGGATCGCATCGCCGCCTTCGAGGCCGCCCTGGCCGGCCACCCGGACCGCGCCCAGATCCAGGCGGAGATCGACGCTGCCATCGTCGAGGCGCGCAAGGATGCGCGTGGACCGCTGCCCGACGCGGCGCGGGCCGAGTTCGATCGCTACTTCGTGCCCAGGGCGGTCGTCGGCGGCGACGGCAAGGTCACCGTCTCCTTCGTTCCCACCGACGAGCTGCGCAGGCTGCAGATGCAGCAGGCCGCCTACGTGGGCTACAAGCGCATCGAGTTCGGCGGCGGGCGCGTGCAGCCGTTCAGCGCGCCCCACGATTCTCGCGAAGCATTGGCCTGGTGGCTGGCGTTCGGGTCGACGCAGCCGCGCAGGCTCGGGCACATCGTCGAACCGAACCACTCCATCCGCGCCACCCACGACGAGATGATCCTGATCCCCGGCGGCACGCTGATGCGCGGCGTGGGCACCGTCGGCGCACGCCAGCTGGTGAAGAGCGCCGTCTGCGAGATCGCCGTCAACGCCGGCATGGCGGTGGCCGTGGAGGAGATCTCCAAGAAGTTCGGGCCGACGGCCGGCGCTACCACGCCGATCGCCGTCATCCTCACCGCCATCCTCACGCGCCGGGTGGTGGGCGGGCCCCGCGCCGCGGCCGCCGGGCCGGCGCTCAACGCCGAGGCCAAGGCGGCCATGTACGCCGAGGCCAAGGTGGCGGCCAACGCGGCCAGGGCCGCGGACGTGGCCAAGGGCTTCAAGACCCAGCCCCTGCTGCCGAAGTACGTCGGCGAGAACCTGCCCGGCAACCGCGTGCACGGCGGTGGCTGGCTGGTGAAGTACCTCGACGACGCCGAGCGCGAGACCCATCGCCTCACCGTGCGTGACGGCAAGCTCTACGACGCCAAGGGCAAGCTCTTCGATACCAAGGCGGCAGCGACCGCGCACTCCGGCGACGGGCGGGCTATCTTCGTCATGGACGAGCAGGGCCGCATCTACGTCTCCACCTATCAGGAGGTCGGCAAGTTCCACCACTCCAGCATGCTGGCCGGCAAGCCGGTGACCGGCGCCGGAGAGCTGGTGGTCGAGAACGGCGTGGTCAAGCTCATCTCCAACAAGAGCGGTCACTACCAGCCGACGGCGGCCATGAACGAGCAGGTCATCAAGTCGCTCGAGACCCAAGGCGTGAAGACCAGGGACATCGTCCGCGACAACCCCTGGTGATCCCGCCCGCCGGCGCCGAGGCGGCGGCCGATCCGCTGGCGCCTCGCGCGGTCCCGCGCCCGCGGCGCCCGCCGCTGCGTGCTACCGTAAAGCGCCATGACCGCGCCCGCACGCCAGCGCGCGACGTACGCCGACTTGCTGGCGCTCCCCTCCCACGTGACCGGTGAGATCCTGGGCGGCGAGCTGCACGTCATGCCGCGGCCGCGGACGCGCCATGCGGCGGCCTCGTCCACCCTCGGCGAGGAGCTCGGACCGCCCTTCGGTCGAGGCCGAGGTGGGCCCGGCGGCTGGATCCTCCTCGACGAGCCGGAGCTGCACCTCGGCGAGGACGTGGTGGTGCCCGACCTGGCGGGGTGGCGGCGGGAGAGGATGCCCGAGCTCCCCGATGCGCCCTTCCTCGAGCTCGCGCCGGACTGGGTGTGCGAGATCCTCTCCGCGAGCACCGCGCGCGCCGACCGCGTGCTGAAGCGGCGCATCTACACCCGCGAGCGCGTGACGCACTACTGGATGGTCGACCCCGATGCCCGGACGCTCGAGGTCGGCCGCCTCGAAGGCGAGAGCTATCGCGTCGTCCTCTCGTCTGCCGACGACGAAAAGGTGCGCGCCGAACCCTTCCAGGCCATCGAGCTCGACCTGGCGCTTCTCTGGCGCCGCTGAGGCGTCCTCTCGTGGAGGCGCTCAGCTGGTCTGGTTGTAGTTGGTGTTCTCGAGCAGGATGACGTTCGTCTTGGAGCGCGTCTCGCCGATGCTGGTCACGTAGACCGCCGGCTTGTCCTGGACCGGGCACACCTTCTCGCAGGCGCCGCAGCCGATGCACAGGCTGGGGTCGACGTGCGGGCGCTGCACGTGGACGCTGGTCATCTTCGGCTCGTGCCCGTCGGGGCCCGGCTTGTCCTCGCGCTTGGGGATGTCCAGCTCCTCGACCCAGATGGCCTTGGGCGAGGTGGGGCAGAACTCCTCGCAGACGATGCAGGGCACGCTCATCGCCCACGGCAGGCAGCGGCCCTGGTCGTAGAAGGCCGTGCCGATGGAGATCGGCTTCTGGCCGATTCCCATCTTCTGCTCCTCGGTGATCTTCTGGATGGCGCCGGTGGGGCAGACGTCGCCGCAGAGCACGCAGCTGTGCTCGCAGTACCCGACGCGCGGGATGATCACCGGCGTCCACAGGCCCTCGATGCCAGCCTCGAAGAACGCCGGGTGGATGGCGTTGTTCGGGCAGACCTTCATGCACTCCGCGCAGCGGATGCAGCGCTCCAGGAACTCGCGCTCCTCGACCGAGCCCGGCGGGCGGATGACGCGGTGGTCGTAATTGGCGTCCATCACGTCGGCGATGCGCGCCGCAGGGATGATGGCCGCACCCGCGGCCACGCTGACGATGGCCGTGCGCCGCCCGGTGTCCGGCTGGCGGATGGCGCTGCGCAGGCCGGGCAGGAAGCGGAACTTGATCACGTCCTCGGGGCAGGCGGCCTCGCAGTTCATGCACATGTGGCACTCGTCCTGCCGCCACTTGACGCCGCCCTGGGGGGAGTCGGCGCCCTGGCAGTGCACGAGGCACAGGTTGCAGTCGGTGCACTTGGCGTGGTCCTTCTCCATGCCGAAGAGCGCGAAGCGGGCGAAGACGCCCAGGAACGCGCCCAGCGGGCAGAGGACCCGGCACCAGAACCGCGGGATGAAGCGGTTCATGAAGAGGATACCGACGAGGAGGATGCCGATGAACCAGGTGTGGTGGAAATAGAACTGCTTGCTGGTCCAGACGCTCCCGGCGAGGAAGTCGGTGGCGTGGTCGGAGGCGAACTGCACCGGGCGCACGCCCGAGGCGCCGGCGCCGGAGCTGACGATGGTGGCGACGTACTGGACCGCCGGGATGACGGCCAGGCCGATGGCGCGCACCGCCACGCAGATGGGGTCGAGCAGGCCGCCGATGGCGCTGCCCGCCGCGGCCGCCGCCAGGAAGCCGTACATCAGGTAGTACTTCACCCGCTGCCGCGTGTACGTCTTGTTGGAGTCGACGCGCTTGCTGCCCTTGCCGTACCGGGACGGGAAGATCCACCCGAAGAAGTGGTGGAGCGTGCCGAAGGGGCAGATCCATCCGCAGAAGACGCGGCCGAAGATCAGCGTCAGCGCCAGGACGCCGATGGCCCAGGCCAGCCCGCGGTAGAGGGTGTGCGTGGAAAGGACGGTCATCGCCGCCACGAAGGGATCGGCGAGCAGGAAGGCCTCGACCGGCAGCGGGAGGCGAACGCGCGTGTCGGAGCTGGCGAAGGTGCCGCGGAAGGTGGTCTGGAACAGGAACCACAGGAAGACGGCCAGGAACGCGACCTGCGCGAAGCGGCGTGCCCAGACCAGCACCTGGATTTTCTTGCGCGCCGGCAGGCCGGAGCCCGATCGACCCTCCGCCTTGCTCTGCGCGCCGAAGACCTTGCGCTTCAACCGCGCCAGCAGCGACCTGTCGACCGCGCCGCGCGCCGCCCTGGCCTCCGTCCGGGCAGCGGCCTTGGCGGACGGCGCGGTGCCAGCCTCCGGCGCGGCGACCGCCTCGGGTGCGGCGACCGCCTTGCTGGCGCAACCGCCGCTGCCGCAGCCCGCCTTGCCGCAGCCCCCGCCCGACGCGGCGTCGGGCACCGCGTTGCCTGCGGGCTCGCTCATCTTCACACCTCCGCGAAGCGGAGGTTTTGCCAGTGCATCGTGCCCAGGCCGCGCTCGTGTCCCATCTTCAGGTAGGGGATCTCGTCCGCGGTGCGGCCGATGAGCTGGCAGCCGTAGGCATCGGCGGCCACCTGATCGGTGGTGGCGATGATGGTGTTCATGTCCTTGGCGTCGGCGACATTGCCCCCCTGCGGACCGTTGCGCATCAGCACCCGCACCGCGTCGACGATGGTCAGCGTCGGCTGCATGAACGTCGCCAGGTCGGCGATGGACACGTCGATGTTCTGGTGGAGCCGGTTCCTGCGACCGCCGAGCACGCCGTACCAGTTCTTCATCGCCGCGGTGTACTTGGAGAGGTTGTGGTGCTTGGCGATGGGGACGTTGATCACCTTGTCGGCGTTGACCAGCGCCGTGTAGACCGGCCACTCGTCTAGGACCTCGCCCTTGAGGCGCATGGTGCGGAAGCGGTGCGCGGCGGGGATGATGATCTCGGCGCCCATCTCGTAGGCGTGCTTCCAGATGCCGGAGCGCTGGAAGCAGCGGTTCGGCTCGTTGCAGGAGGCGTCGGTGACGATGACCCGCTTGGCGCCCGCGTCGTAGGCCTGGCGCACCACCTCGGCGACCACCCTGGGGTTGGTGTTGGCGGCGTGGATCGGGGTGCGGTCCCAGCCGATGTTCGGCTTGATGACCACGATGTCGCCGCGCGAGATGAAGCGCTTCATCCCGCCCAGGGCGCCGAGCGCCCTCTGCACCAGCACCGCGGGGTCGTCGGAGCTCTTGGCGACCACCAGCTCGGGCAGGTCGGCGGGCTTGTCGCGCAGGCGAAAGTCACGCGTCTGCGGCTTGTCCTTGGACTCGGACAGCTCGATGCCGCCTCGGTCGTGGAGGGAGCGTCCGGCGACGGCCGCGCCGCCGAGCACCGCGGCTGTGGCGCCCATGCGCACCAACGCATCGCGACGGGAAACTGCGCTCATATCCTCACGAATCCTGGGTTGGCGCACGGCAAGTGCCAACAGGCGCCATGGTAGCAACGCATCCCCGTGCCGACGAGGCACAAAGCACCGCGTCGGGTGCGCGCATGTGGGCCGCTGCCTCGCAAGCGCATGGAGTTGCCCGCGATGGGCGCCGTGGCC
>JBBJMR010000293.1:0-10933 GCA_037720395.1 Polyangiaceae bacterium | reverse complement strand
GGCGTGCTTGCGCACGTTGACCAGTGCTTCGCGCAGCGTGCGCAGCAGCAGGGCGCCGGCGTCTCGTCCGACGACCGCCGGATCGCCGGCTTGCTCGAGCGTCGCCGGCACGCCGGTGTCGCGGGTCCAGCTCCGGCACACCTCCTCGAGGACCGGCGCCACGGCGGCGGCCTCCGGCGCGAGGTCTTCGCCGGACCCGGCGGCGCCCGACTCGACGAGGCGACGCGCCTCGCGCAGGCTCTGCCGCGCGGAGCCCAGGGCGCGATCGAGGTGCTCGGCGAGGGCCGGGGCCTGGCGGCGCGCCTCGATCGACGCTGTCTCCAGCGAGATGACCGCGGCGGCCAGGTCCTGCGCCAGGTTGTCGTGGATGGCGTCGGCGACGCGCTCCCGCTCGCGTTGCAGCGCCGAGGCTCGCTCACGCGCGATGAGGCCCAGCTTCTGCCATTGCGCTTCGATGTGCGCCACCAGCTCCAGCCAGCGCGCGCGCGAAGAGCGCCGCACAGACGCGGCGGGGATGCCGAGCAGCCCGCGGGCTTGCCCCGCTCCGTGCACCGGAAACCAGCGACACGCAGCGATGCCCTGCCGGCGGAGCTGCGCTCGCTCGTCGACCTGGAGGTCCCGATCGTCGAGCCAGCGCCCCTGACCGGCGAGCAGCACCATCCACGACGGCAGCTGCGCCACCGCCGCTCCCGGCGGGGTGGCCAGCGGAGCCGTAGTCGCCAGCAGCACCACCCGAACGGCGCGCGCGTCACCGGCGCCACCGACCTCCTCGCCTTCGTCCTCGACAACGCCGAGGATCATCAGGGGCGCGCTGGCGCGGCCGTCGACGACCGCGGCCGCTGCGGCGAGCACCTCGTTCAGATCGCGCGCCTCGCGCATGGCGTGGACGGCTTCCATGACCCGCCGCTCCCGGCGCGCCGCGCGCCGACCGGCCGCCACCCCCACCGCGGCGACCAGCACCACCGTGGGCGCGAACCAGGCCAACCCGGCGGCGTCGACCGCAGGGTTGAAGGTCACGGCCAGGCCGGAGCCCGCCGCCCAGGCGCCGGCGCCGACGAGCAACGCGCGTCGTAGCGAGCGCGAGAGGGGCTCGTCGATGCGGCTGCGCCGCCAGCTCAGCACGAGCACGAGCAGCAAGGTGATCACCGGCGCCAGCGCGGGGAGCACCGCGGCCACGGCGTCGAAGCGCGCGCGCGGCACCGCGCTGTCGGTGTTCTCGCCGAACCAGATGAACGACGCCGTGATGGACATGGAGACGAAGATGGCCAGCCCGCTCAGCCCGGCGGCGAGCAGCCCGGTCATCGCGTCACCGATGCCCGATCGCAGAGCGGGCGGCGTCGATTTCGTGCGGCGTCCCGCAGAATCCGACTTTCGGTGGATGGAAGCCGCCACGCGCGAATCGTACCTCTGCTCCATCATGCAAACACGACGTACCGCGGCCGCCGTGGCGGCCTTCCTGAGCTTCCTCGTCGCCATCTTGCCCGCCGGGGCGCGCGCCGACGAGCCCCCGCCGCCGTCCGCAGCGCAGCCGGACACCGCCCACGCAGAGCGCGTGCAGCGCGGCGCCGAGGGCTTCGGCATCGCCGTGGACAACGGGCTGTGGGGCACCGGCTTCGCCAGCGGGCTGCGCCTGGAGATCCCCTTCCACCGCCACTTCGGGCTGCGCGCGCGCGGCCTCATCGCCTACGGGCCGGCCACGCAGCCGGACTTCGACCCGGCGGTCTTCGGCGGCGTGGAGGTCTTCGGCCGCGGGCCGGTGATGTTCGGGCTGGCCCGCCTCTACGGCGGAGGCGGCGTGCACATCGGCGGGCGCCCCAACCCGGCGGACGACGGCGACAGCTTCGGGGTCAGCGGCGGCGGCCACATGGGCATCGAGGTCTTCATGTCGCCGAGCTACTCGTACTCGGTGGAGATCGGCGGCCAGGGCGGCGTGCACGCGCTCCAGTACGACGCGGGGGCCAGCGTCATGGGCGGGATGACCTGGTACCTCGGCGGCTGAATCCCGGCGCAGTCGCGCAACTTGACCGGCAGGCTCCGCGCATCTATCGAGGCGCCCGGCAAGGCGCCGAGCGTGGCGCGGGAGCGACGATGACGATGCGCGGGTCGAGTGTCTGGGCGGTTCTCCCTCTGGTGCTGATCGCCGGCTGCGCGCCGGGCTCGGACGCGACGCGCGGCGACGAGGCGCTCTCGCAGCAGAGCGGGCTCGGCTCGGCGACGATCACCTTCGGCGGCGACTTCAGCGAGACGGTCGAGGGCGACCTGGTGGCCGGCGGCGAGGTCGAGGTGGTCTACGACGCCGACCGCCTCACCGACTGCCGCGGCACGCAGGGCGGCATCGACCAGTGGGCGATCACCGGCTGGTACCGCGTCGATGGCGGCGACTCGCACGCCTTGGCCGTGGCCGGGCTCAACGCCGGCAGCAGCGCGCCGGTCTTCCAGCTGCCGAACGTCATCGGTGAGCTGGAGATGTGGTTCCAGAACAACAACAAGTGGGGCTGCAACGCCTACGACTCGAACTGGAGCAAGAACTACACGTTCGACGTCGGTGGGCCGGACGGCGGGCCGCACTGGCTGGGCAAGGCGGTCAGCGTCATCGACCGCTGGACCTGCAACGACGGTGGCCCGTGCGACGCCAGCCGCGTTCCGCTCGAGAACAGCAGCGGGCCGCGCTTCGATACCTGGGCGCGGCAGCGCGCCACGGTGGCCGCGCTGTACTTCGACGTCTGGGAGCCGGGCGTCACCGACTGGAACAACCCCGACCTGTGGAAGGAGCTCGACGTGCGCGTGTACACGCGCGTGGCGGGCGAGGCCGACTTCAGCTGGGACTATGTCGACCTCTTCCAGCGCGTGGGGAACGACGCGCGCTACCACGTGCCGCTGCGGCCCATCGATCCGCTCGGCGGGGCGACGGTCCTCGACCCGGCGGATTGCCCGCCGCAGCTCGAGGTCACGCCGGACGGGTACTACGTGCGGACGACGATGGACGTGTACTTCACCGTCAACGGGGTGGAGCTGCGGCCCACGCCCGACGATACGTACACCGTGACCTGGGAGAGCTACGCCGACCTGTTCGACGTCTGCCTGCCCTGAGCGCGCGTCGCGGCGCGGCGTCCGCGCGTGGGGGCGCACCTGGCGACTTCCGCGCTGCCCTGTAAGGTCGGCTCGCACCGCGGTGTTCTCCGGACCATGAGCAAGACCCCGAGCTTGGCCCTCCTCTACTTCTTCGTGGCCGCGTGCGCGAGCACGACGCCGCCGCCCTCGGGCGCGCAGAGCGCCCCTGCCCCAGGCGAGCCCTCGCCGGCGCCGGACGCACCGCCGTCCCTCGATGCGCAGTCGCCCGCGACGTCCGCGACGGGGCTGCCGCCGCGCCCGCCGCTGGGAGCGCCGCCGGCCGGAGGCGCCTGCACCGAGATGGGCTGCTCCGGGGGCTTCGCGGTCTCGCTCGAGCCTTCCTCGAGGTGGCCGGCCGGCGACTATCGCTTCGAGATCGAGGCCGACGGAGCGGCGCAGGTCTGCGAGGTCACGCTGCCGCTGCGAGGCTGCGCCGCGGGACCGAGCGTGAAGTGCACGGGCGCATCGCTGGGGACCATCGGCGAATCGGGGTGCGCCCTCGACCCCAAGGAGCACGGCCTGAGCTCGATCCAGTTCCGAGGCAACCCGCTGAAGATGAAGATCGGCATCTCGCGATCGGGCAAGGCGCTCGTCGCGCAGGAGCTCGCGCCCGCGTACCGGTGGGTGCAGCCGAACGGAGCTGGGTGCGCGCCGCAGTGTCTGCAGGCGTCGTCGACGATCCGCGTAGCGCTGTAGGAATCACCGGCGCGGCGCCAGCGCCGTGGCGAGGGTCAGCACCACCAGCGCGGCGTCCACCGCCAGGAGCCAGAGCAGGTGGAGGACGATGATGCCGCCGGCGTGCATGGTCAGCAGCGCGCTCAGCAGCGTCCACGGCAGCGCGGCGCCCAGCGCCACCAGCGGCCGGGCCCAGGACCTCGCCGTGTAGGACCACGGCCGCAACGCGAGCAGCAGCACCAGCGCCTCGATACCCGTGAGCACGAGGCCGAACGACAGCCCACCTTCACCGTTGTGGCCGTAGGCGTGGGTGCCGGTCAGGGCCGGATCGTGGGGATCCGACGACCAGGACCCGGCCATCCCCACGGCCACCGCGACCCACGCCAGCGGCACCACCGCCGTGGCCAGCCAGCGCCAGGGCGATCGCTGCGTACGCGCGGGCTCCTGGCTGGCGCTCACCTGCATCTGCACCTGCAGCGTACGGACGGCCAGTGGAGAAGATCACGGCCACGGCGCGCTCGTCCAGGCAAGGCGCGGCGGCACGGGGCGCAGGCGCGCGGTCCGCTCACTTCGGCGTCTTGGCCGGCGGCTTGGACATCTCGAGGACGGACAACCCGATGCCTCCCACGAACACGCCTGCACCGAGCATGGCCAGGCCCGTGTAGGTCACCGGGTTGCCGGCGCACGACTCCGCGGTCTCGTCGTTCAGGTCGGCGGACTTGCGGCAGCTGAGACCGACGCCGGTGGCCACGCCGCCCCCGACCGCGAGCGCTGCGCCGCCGACCAGCATTCCGGTGCCCAGCGGCCGCGACGCGCAGCCCAGCGTCTGGGTGGAGATCAGCGCGGCGCACACCGCGAATATCCGGATGGCGCCTGTCATGCAGCTCGAAGGCTACGTGCTGCGAAGCGGGGCCGCCACTCGCGCGCGGGTGCCGCAACAAGGATCGGGGATGGCTGCGAAGGACGCTGGGGGCTGGCCGGCGAGCGAGTCGACCGTCCGGGGGTCGCCGGGACGCGCAGGACCGAGTTGACGCCGCTGCGGCAAAATACGCTCACTTCACTCCCTAGAAGAAGAAGGTGCAGCAGCCGGCGACCGGGTCGCATGCGAGACCAACGTCCGGCTCGTGGCACTCCCCGACGAGGGCGCCTGTCACCCTGCACTGGCAGGTCGCGCCGCCGTTCGGATCCCACTCGCATGTCGCCTCCTGCGAGCAGCTCGTCTCGCACGTACATCCATTCGCATCAGGGCCGCTGCACGTCGTGCTGCTGCACTCGACAGTACATTCGTCCATTGCATCGGCCTCGTCATCGCACTGAGGCGGGAAGGGCTCGTTGCACTCCACAGGATTCGCGATGAGGCATGCGAGGCGGGCGAGGTACAACGGCTTACACTTGCCGAGGATTTCGCCATACTCGATGCACAACGGCATGCAGCTACGACGATCCAGGCACCCGCTACGGGTGTACAGCTCGCAATACCGATCACAGAGGTCTTCGGTGTTGCCCGCTCCGGTGGATCCAGATCCGGAGCCCGGGCCCGATGCGCCGTTGCGGCCGGAGCCTTGGTCATCCACGCTCACCTTGCCACCGCAGGCTGCGACGAAGCAGAACGAGAGCAGCGCGCGTCGAGGAAAACGCATCCGCCGATGCTACTACCGAGCGTCCATTGACGGACCCGCCCAGGCGGCGAAACGGAGCCGCGGGATCGCAGACGGCGAGGAAGCGCTACTGCTCCAGCGACGGCTCGCGGGAGCAGGCGCCGGGTACCGCGGCGGTCACCTTCGTGGTCCTTGGACGCAGCGCGCCCGTCGCAACGTCGCAAATGGCGCCCCGCTCGATGGCACGCTGGGCGTCGGGAGGTTGCAGCGTGAGCCTGCGAGGGCCGGCTTACCGGTTGCGGCTCGGGCTTGGGCGCGTTCGCGCCTGATCGTAGGGGAGCGGGCCAGCGGGACCTCGGGGATCGGCCGGGCTCGCGCGGCGGCCCCGCGATGGACCGATTCGGATAGCTTGGCGACTCGATGCCCTTCCGCGCCATCTTCATCGCCGTCGTGATCGGTACGGCGCTCGTCCTGGCCGCGTTCCTGATCCACCAGAAGCGGCCCGCCGTGGAGCGCAACCAGCCGTCCTCCACGCGCATCTCGGCGGTCGGCAAGTGCGCGGAGTGCCACCGCCGCGAGACGTCGGCGATCATCGACCAGTTCGAGACCAGCCAGCACGCCGCCAAGGGCGTCGGCTGCCTCGACTGCCACAACGCCGTCGGCGGCCAGCCGACCATGGACCATCGCGGGTTCACCATCGCCAGGACACTCACCGCCAAGAACTGCGCGCAGTGCCACGCGACCGAGTACGAGCAGTTCGCGCGGAGCCGCCACGCGGCGCCCGCCTGGGCGTCGGTGAACGGCGCGCAGGGCATGTCGGCGGAGCAACGGGCCGTCGGCGAGAAGCACCACCCCGGCTGGGTGGATCGAGCACCGATGGCCATCGGGGCCATGGAGGGGCCCGCGGCGCTGACCAGCGGGTGCAATGCCTGCCACTCGATCGGCAAGCCGAACGAGGACGGCTCCTTCGGCACCTGCACCAACTGCCACGCCCGCCACTCGGCGTCGGTGGCGCTGGCGCGCGAGCCGACGACGTGCGGTCAGTGCCACATGGGCCCGGACCACTCCCAGCTCGAGATCTACGGCGAGTCGAAGCACGGCGCGCTCTTCGCCGCGCAGCGCGAGCGCCTGAACATGCACGCCGACCCCAAGAAGCTGACCACGGCGGACATGTCGGTGCCGACCTGTGCGACCTGCCACATGAGCGGCCTGGAGGGGATGAAGGTCACCCACGACACAACGGAGCGGCTCTCGTACTTCCTCTTCGCGCCGGTCTCCGAGAAGCGCCCCGGTGGCGACCGCGGGGAGACGGAGATGAAGGAGCTCTGTCTCAAGTGCCACACCCGGCCTCGCGTCGACGACTTCTACGCCAAGGCGCACGACGTGCTCGTGGCCACCAACGACAAGGTGAAGGGCGCTCTGGACGTCGTGGCGGCGCTTCGCAAGGACGGCCTGCTCACCCCGGCACCGCTCGACGAGCCGATCGAGCTCCTGGAGTTCGATTTCTGGCACTACTACGGCCGCACCGCGAAGCACGGCGCCTACATGGGCGGGGCCGACTTCGTGCAGTGGCACGGCAACTACGAGCTCCTCAAGCTTCGCGTCGAGCTCGACCAGGCTGTCGCCGAGGCCAGGAGCCCGAAGCGCGAGCACCGATGAAGCTGCTGGCGGACGTGACCCCGGCGGCCGCGGCGCGCGTGTTCGCCGTGTCCAACGTGGCGTTCCTCGGTGTCGACATCGCCCTGGCCCACATGGCCAACGCCTTCGCGCATCCGGGCGAATGGGCGCCGATCGTCTTCTCCGCGCTGGCCACGCTGCTCCTCGTCCCGGGCGCCCTGGGCCAGCGGGGGCGGCTCCCGGCGAGCCTCGACCTCGTCGCCGGCTGGGGCGCGGTCGTGGTCGGCGTGGTGGGCATGGTGTTCCACCTGGAGAGCGGCTTCTTCACCGCGCAGACGCTCCACAACCTCGTCTACTCGGCGCCGTTCGTGGCCCCGCTCTCCTACGTCGGCTTGGGTCTGCTCATCCTGCTCCTGCGCAGCGAGGAGGCCGACAAACCGGCGCTGGGTCCGTGGCTGCTGCTCCTCTCGCTCGGCGGCTTCGTCGGCAACTATGGTCTGAGTGTCCTCGACCACGCGCAGAACGGGTTCTTCCAGGCCACCGAGTGGATACCGGTGGCGTCGGCGGCGCTGGCCATCGGCATCCTGGCCGTCACCCTGGCGACGCGCGACGCGCGGGTACGCCTCGCCTGCCTGGCGATCATGGGCGGTCAGGTGGTCGTCGGTGTCGCCGGGTTCGTGCTGCACGTGACCGCGGACCTGAACCGCCCGGCGGCGAGCGCGCTGGATCGATTCGTTTTCGGAGCGCCGGCGTTCGCGCCGTTGCTGTTCGCGGATCTCGCGGCGCTGGCGGCCATCGGGATCTGGGCGCTGCGCGGCACGACAGAGCGCGCGCCGGCGCCGCGCTCGGGGCCCAGCGGCGCCGTTCCGGCTCCCACCGCCACCGATTGACCTTCGGGTCGCATCATCGCCCTTCCCTGTGACCTCGCGGCTCGGCTCGCGGCGTACGCGCCGAGCCGCAGAACGCGCTCGCGCGCGCGCTGGCGGCGCTTCCGCTGCGCAGCCGGCGTGGCCACGCGGCCTTCGACGTCCTGGCCCAGCAGCGCGCGCCGATCCGCCACGTCGAGCGCGCCGATGAGCGCCTCGATGGCGTCGGCCTGCTCGCGACGCTCGATCTCCACCGACAGGTCGCTCCACGGCGGCACCGGCGCCGCGTCCTCGGGCGCCTCGCGGCGCCGCTGCCGCGCCTTGCGCGCGGACAGGCACGCGAAGCGGCCGATGGCCAGGGCCCACGGCAAGGCCGGCCGCGAGCGGTCGTGGTCGGCGACGCGCTGGAAAATGGTCAGCATCGCGTCCTGCGCGGCGTCGTCCGCGTCGGCGGCCACCGGAAGCATGCGGCCAGTCAGGCGGCGAACGCGTGGCCAGAGCGCGGCGAACAGCGGACGGCTGGCGGTGCGGTCGCCGTCGGCCAGGCGGGCGAGCAGGGCGCCCGCGGAGTCGAGGGGCAGCGGGGAGGATGTGCTCATGGTCCTGCCGACGCAGGACGCCTGGGCGCATTACACCCCGGGCGACGCGTCCGGCGGCTGGCCGCAGGTACAGTCGAGGCAGCCGTGCGTGGCGCAGGCCCCGCAGGAGCGCTCGACCTGCTTGCGCAGGGCGTCGCGCGCGCGGAAGACGCGCACCGCCGCCGCGCCGGCGGTGATGCCGGCCTCGGCCGCGTAGTCCTTGACCGCGACACCGTCGACCTCCACCCGCTGCAGCGCGTCCGCGTAGGCCGGGCGCATGGTGGTGGCCAGGCGCTTCACGCACGCGCAGATGGTGTCCTGCACCTCCCGCGCCGGCTCCAGGGCGTCGCCCAGCTCCGCCTCGAACGCCGCCAGCGCGCGCTGCGCCGACCCTCGCCGCCGGCGCACGTCGACGACCGCGTTGCGCAGCATGCGGTAGAACCAGGCCACCGCCGCCTCGTCGTCGCGCAGCGACTCCAGCTTCTCGAAGCCGCGCAGGAAGGCCTCCTGCATGATGTCCCGGGCCAGCTCCCGGTCGCCGGTGCGGCGCTCCAGGAACGCCAGGAAGGCGCGCTGGTTCTCGACCAGCGTGCGGACGACGTCGGGCGTGACCGCCGCCTGGACGAGCTCCGCATCGCCGGCGGCGTCGTCGATCGCGGAGTGCGTCGTGGAGGCCATGCCCATGCATGGATCGGCGCGCCGACGCCGGCAAGTCGCCGACGCCGGGCGGGATGAAGATGCGGATGAGCGCGGCCAGCTCCAGCGTCCCTCGGATCTCGCGCACCCCCCCCCGGCGGAATCGTCGCGCGACCGATGCGTCATCGCCGCCAGGGCGCCGCTGCGGCTAGTCTGTCCGCGTGCTGCGCCTGGCGCTCCTGGCCACCCTGCTCCTCGCCACCGCCGGCCTCACCAGCGCCGGCCTGGTCGGCTGCGGGACGGCCGACTGCACCAGTGTGTGCGAGGACACCGAGTTCTGCCCGAACGGCGAGGATCTCGAGGCGTGCATCAACCGCTGCAACGCCACCGAGGCCACCGCCGCCAGCGCCGGGTGCACCGACCCGTTCCAGACCTTCCTCAGCTGCACCGGCAGCGCGAGCAACCCCTGCTCCGAGGACGCCTGCGTGGCCGAGGGCCTGGCGTACGTCGAATGCGCGCGCGAGTACTGCGCGGGGCACGTCGGAGAGGCGGGCTGCACGCCGGCGGCGGGGCGCGGGTGCGACGCCATCGAGGTGACCGACAGCGCCACCGGCTGCTTGCTCAAGGCCACCTGCGCCGACGGCTCCTACACGCTCGAGTGCCAAGGCCAGGCGTGCGTGTGCGCCAAGGAGGGCGTCGAGCAGAGCAGCGTCGCCTATCAGGCGGCGTTCTGCACCGACAAGCAGCTGGACGTACGCGTCGCCGCCGCGCGCGCGGCGTGCGGCTGGCCCGCCCAGTAGCCGCCGCCTCGCCGCTCTCGGCGCGGCGTCAGGGCTGGGCGATGTCCCACTTCGGCCGGTGCACGCTGCCCGCCAGCGCCGCGGCGTCGGCGACCACGGCCGCCTTGTCCCGCTCGCGCCCGTCCAGGAACCACACGAAGTCCAGCTGCGGCTCCGGCGTGCCGAGCTCGGCCTCGAAGACGCGCACGATCTCCGTCGGCGGCACGGCGCGCCGCCCCGCCACGGTGATCCACGGCACGCGCAGCCCGGCCAGGTCCTGGGTCGGCTCGTAGGCCTTCATCACCAGCTCGGAGCAGACGATGCTGTCATCGGTGGCGAAGTCGAAATCGAAATCGTACGGCCGGCCGAAGTAGGACAGGGCCCGGTCGATGGCGCGCGCCACGGCGATGGGCGGCAAGCGCGGCCGCATCACCGCCACGTAGTCCGCGCCGCAGGAGTGCTCGAGCGAGGTGGTGACCACGCCCTCGCTGATGGCCTCGACCACCACCTGCGGGTGCCCGCCGCCATCGCGCTTGCCGAGCTCGGCCCAGGCGGCGCTGCGCTTGTGCGCCAGGTGCTCGCTGAACGCCCCGCCGTAGCGCGCCCGCACCTCGGCATCGTCATCGAGCGCGGCGCGCACGTCGTCCTGCGTGCCCACGTAGAGCGCGGCGTGCGGCCAGAACCCCGGCAGCCCGACGTTGGACAGGTACCAGTTGCGGCGCTCGACGATGACGTCGCCGGGCTTCAGCGCGCCCTGCATGGTGTGCAGCTGCGCGTCGCTGATCAGCCGGCGGCCGTCGGGCGCCACGCGCGTGTCGCCGAACCAAGTGGCCACCTCCTTCTGCACCGGGAACCACCGGCTGAAGGCCTCGTCCTTCACCACGTCGGTCTTGTTGGCCAGCACCGCGCTGGCGTTCTGCGCCCTGGTCCAGCGCTGCGCCGGCGCGAGGCGCGCCGCCACCAGCTGCGCGGCGCGCTCGCCGGCGGGCCCGGTGTGCAGCTGCGGATTGATCCAGGCTAGGCACCAGTCGGCGCCAATGGGCACGTACGAGGAATCGCGCGGGCGCAGCAGC
>JBBJMR010000292.1:0-10982 GCA_037720395.1 Polyangiaceae bacterium | reverse complement strand
CCAAGGGCGATCCGGTCGCCTGGCTGGAGGCCGGCGAGACGGTGGGCGAGCTGTCGGTGCTCGACCCCAGCCCGGCGTCGGCCTGGGTGGTGGCCGCCGCGCCCTCCCGGCTGCTGGCGGTCGACGAGGGCACATTCTGGCGCGTGGTCGACGCCTCGCACGAGTTCGCCGTGAACCTGCTGCTCCTGCTCGCGCAACGGCTGCGCGCCAACAACTCCACCGTGACCCACAACCTGCGCCTTTCGCGCGAGTACAAGCAGCACGCCATGCTCGACGCTCTGACCGGGCTCTACAACCGGCGCTGGCTCGACGAGGCCCTGCCCCGCTTCGCATCGCGTTACACGCGCAGCAAGAAGCCGCTGTCGCTGCTCATGGTCGACATCGACTTCTTCAAGCGCGTCAACGACACCCACGGCCACCCGGCAGGCGACCAGGTGCTGCGCACGGTCGCCCAGACGCTGCGCGACAACCTGCGACCCAGCGACCTGGCGGCGCGCTTCGGGGGCGAGGAGTTCACCGTCATTCTCCCCGACACCACCGGCACGTTCGCGCGCGTCGTGGCCGAGCGCGTGCGCGCCGCGGTGGCCTCGGCGCCCATGCTCAGCGACGCCGGGGAGACCCTGCCGTCGGTGACCATCTCCATCGGAGGGGCAGTCCTCGGCGGCGACGACACCTGCGGAGCCCTCCTCGCCGCCGCGGACGCCGCACTCTACGAGTCCAAGCACGGCGGCCGCGATCGGGTGACGTTCTAGCCTCAGGCGCTCTGCGCCAGCGGCGGCTCGCGGGTCAGCTCCTCCACCCGGGTGCGCATCAGCTTCTTGGCGCGCTCCTCCAGCTGCCGCACCCGCTCCTTGCTGACGCCGAAGTCGCCGCCGAGCTGCTCGAGCGTCTGCGGATTGTCGCTCAGCCAGCGGCGCTCGGCGATGGTGCGCTCCCGTGGTCCGAGCTCGGAGATGGCGCGATCGAGCGCCAGCTGCAGGCGGCGCTTCTCCTCGGCGACGCTGGTCGCCTCCTCCGGTGTGGGCACCGGCGCGGCCAGCCGGTCGACGGGCGCCAGCCCATCGGCGGGCGCGTGGTTGAGGCTGGCGTCGCGCGCCACCAGCAGCGGCATCAGCTGCTCCACCCTGGCCTCGCTCAGCCCGCTCAGCTGCGCCAGCACCTTGGGGTCACGCTCGCGCGTGCGGCGATAGATGCGCAGGGCCCTTCGCTCGTTCTTCGAGGAACCGAGGCGCACGATGCGGTAATCGCGCACCACGTACTCGCGGATCTCGGCGCGGATCCAGTACGCCGCGTAGGTGGCCAGCCGGCAGCCCCGATCGGGGTCGAAGCGGCTGGCAGCCTTGAGCAGGCCGATGTTGCCCTCCTGCACGATGTCCTCGAGCGGGATGCCCCAGCGGCGGTACTCGAAGGCGATGCCGAGCACGAACGGCAGGCACGCCTCCACCAGCTTGCGCCCCGCCTGGTGATCGCCAGCGCGCCAGCGCTCGGCCAGGCGGTGCTCCTCTTGCGCGTCGAGTGGGATGCGGTGCGAGATCTCGGCGCGGTACGTCGAGAAAGCCGCTTGCTCTTGTCTGCCCATGGCTGCCCTCTGGCGGCCGGCGGGTCCACATACCGGGGACGTTTGTCTGCCCACCGGCGGCCAGCGCGGCCAGATGCACGGCCGATGCCGAGGCGCCGCCAACAATTTCCAGCCGAAATCTCTGCAATCGTCGCGTCGATCGCGCAAGCTTGTCGGTGCGCCTCCGCGGGGCGAAAGCGTTGCCGATTCCCCGCCCGGCGCCCTCCTCAACGCACATGTCCAAGGGCCAGGAGACGGCGCCGGAGCGGGCGCCCCCGGACGAGCGCGCGCCCGCGCCGCCTGCCGCCGAGCGTGATACGCCGGTGCGCGTGGGAAGGCGCGTCGCCCTGCACGCCGCGGCGTTCCTGGCCGCCAGCGTCGCCGCCCTGACGCTGCTCCTGCGCGAGCCGCCCGCGCCGCCGCCCTCGGCGCGTCGCATGCCCGCCTGGCCGGCGCGGTCCAGCGAGGGCGACTGCACGCGCACGCCTGGCAGCGACGCGTGCGACACCGGCGAGGGCGATCGCCCGCTGCAGCTGCCCACCGGCGACGCCACCGCCATCGCCTGCGACGACGCCCGCCAGGTGGTCGCCCAGGCGCGCGCCATGCTCGCCGCGCCGGTGTCGCCCATCGACCCTGGTCGCTTCGCCGCCGCCACCGCCGACTGGCTCGATCCGCACGGCCTGTGGTCGGTCGCCGCCGATGCGCCGGCTGGCGCCCTGGTGCGGGCCTCCGCGCCGCGCTGCTCGCCGAGATCCAGGCCGACGTGGGCTCCGGCCCCTGCCGCGCGGCCGAGGCCGTCGGCCGCGAGCTGGCCGCGTGGAGCGCGCGCCTGCGCACCGACATCGACGGCGCCTATCGCGCCGCGCTCGCCGCCCCGGCCCCGGCCGCCGCCGGCGACACCATCCCCGCCGAGGTGTGGTCGCTGGTCGGCACCTCGCCCTTCGAGGATGGACAGCCGACGCGGGCCGCTCGCGACCTGGCGCGCTCGCTGGGGCGCGACCTGGGCATCACCGCCCGCACCTACGGCGATCCGCTCGGGCCCTTCGTCTCCGCCGCCCGCTCGCGCGCCGCGCCCGAGCTCGACGCCTCCGCGTGGAGCCGGGTGGTCGTCGCCGCGGCGCTGCGCGCCTACGTGCCCCAGCTCGATGCCCATGGCGCCTGGGCACCGCTCGACGAGGAGATCTCCATCTACGACCTGGCGCTGGAGATCGAGCCGCCGGCGCGCCTGTGGACGGAGATGACCCGCACCTCGCTCGGCGTGCGCATCGAGGCCGGCGCCATGGCCCCGCTGGCCGACGGCGACGTCGTGCTGCGTGCCCACGACGTCGCCCTCGGTTGCGTGAGCGTCGAGCAGGCCGAGCAGCTCTCCATGCTCGCCGAGCGCAACGCCACCACCCGCGTCACCGTCCTTCGCCGCGGCCAGCGTGCCCCGCTCGAGCTGGTCGTGGCCGCGCCGACCAGCGCGCCGGCGCCCGGCGAGGCGCCGGAGCTGCCGCTGGAGATGGTGCGGTACGGTGACGGCCAGGTGGCGGTGCTCGGCCTGTCCGACGTCCCCGACGACCTCGGGGCGCGCGTCTCGGCGGCGCTCGATCGCGCGCGCGCCCGCGGTGAGCTGCGCGGGGTGCTTCTCGACGTGCGTGGCAACGGCGGTGGCTCCACCGACGGCGCCATCGCCACCATCGGCATCTTCCTCCCCGGCGCCTCGCTGTTCCCCATGCGCCGCCGCGATGGCGGGGTGGAGGTCGAGCGCGCCCCCGAGGTGCCCATCGAGGCGCGCTGGGTCGGACCGCTGGCGGTCCTCGCCGACGGCGACTCGGCCAGCGCCGCCGAGATGATCGCCGGGGCCATGGTCGCCTACCGCCGCGGCCCACTCCTCGGCGAGCGCACCTACGGCAAGGGCTGCGCGCAGGAGTACCTCGACGACGACGCGCACGCCGGGGTGCTGCGCCTGACCACCTTGCTCTTCGCGCTGCCCGACGGCACGCCGGTGCAGAAGGTCGGCGTGGCGCCCACCGTGCGCTTGACCATGCCCGCGGTCACCGAGAAGGAGGCGCTCACCGAGCACGCCCTCGGTCCGTGGCGCGGCCCGGACGTGCGCGACCAGGCGCGTATCCACGAGGTGCCCTGGCCCGCGCACGGCGGCCGCCTCGGGCCGTGCCACCAAGAGGCGACCTGCCGGGCGTTGCGCGCGCTGGGCGCGGTGCCGGCCGCGGCGCGCTGACGCTCAGACGCGCCCGTTACTTTTTGAAGATCTTCTGGAACAGCGAGGGCTGCCCCTTGGGCGGCGACTTCGAGGGCCGCGCCGCCGGCGAGCGGGGCGCGGAGGTGCGCCGGGACTGCGGCCCGGTCTTGTCGGCGTCGCCCCCCACGCGCTTGCGCATGTTCCAGAGGCGGACCTCGCGCACCGCGTCGATGTTGCGCGGGTTCAGCTCGGCCGCCTTGCGCAGGTCGCGGATGCCGCTGTCGCTGCGCCCGGAGCGCTTCAGCAGCATCCCGCGGTAGAACAGCGCCCGCTCGAACTCCGGCTCCTTGGACAGCACTCCATCGAGGATCCGGATGAGATCGTCGTAGTGCGAGGAGGTCTGCCCGTCGGCGAGCTGCGGGGGCTCGCCGCGGCGCTGCGCCTGGATCCAGGTGAGCACCGTCACGTACTCGGGCTGATCCGGGTCGGCGGCGACCGCGCGCCTGGCGTAGGCCTCGGCTGCCACCAGGTCGTTCTTGCGCAGCAGCACGTCCGCCTTCTGGCATTCCAGGGCGGCGTCGACGGCGCGCACCAGCCGCTGCTGGTCCTCGACGGTGGCCGTGCCCACCTCCAGCGCGCGCAGGTACTCCATGCGTCGGGTGGCGTCGGTGAGTGTCTGGTACGCCTCGTTGAAGCGCGAGAAGACGCGGGCGATCTTCTCCCGCATGTCCCCGAGCTCCGGCGGCTGCCGGTCGGGGTGCCACAGCTTGGCCAGCGCGAAGTACGCCCGCTGGATCTCCTCGTGCGTGGCGGTGCGGGGCACCCCGAGCAGCTCGAAGTGGTCCTGCGCGTCCACCAGGGCCGCCTGCATCTCGATGTCCATGCGTCGGCCGGCGATGTCGCTGATGCCACTGTTCATGCCGCCGGTCGGCGGGTTGCTGGCGCTGCCATGCGTCGATGCTCCCGAAGCGCCTCCGGATGCTTCGGAGGCAGGCGGGATGCTGCGCCCGCCGGACGGGTCCGAGGGCGGGACGCTGGTGGTGCTCACCGGCGGCGGAAGGCTCGCCGGTGCCATGCCAGCCGGCACCTGGTACTGCGGCAGGCTCGGGGGCATGGCCTGGGGTGGGATGCCGTGCGGCGCGGCGCTGCGCGGCGACGCGCTCAGGGGCGACACGCTCTGCGGCGCCTGCTCCACGGGCTGCCCGAAGGTGATGCCCAGGCCCGTGCGCACCGAGCGCGGCCCCGGCGTCTCGGTGTACGAGGGCGGCGAGCTCGCCACGCTCCCGGTGTTCGGCGGCGCGGAGAGCCGCCCACCGCCAGGCGCCAGGGTTTGCGGCGTCTGCTCGCGGATCGACGCCTCGCCGGGAGACCGCGGATCCGTCGAGGCTCCGCCAGGAGACCTCGGAGCTGTCGAGGCTCCGCCAGGAGACCTCGAACCTGTCGAGGCCTCGGGCCGCGCGCTCACCTGGCGCGGTGCGCGCATCGACGCGCCTCCCCCCTGCATCGGCGACCGGCTCGCACCCTCCCGGCCCGTCGCGCTCTGCTGCGGCGGCCCGACGGACATGCGCTCGCCCGCGGCCGCGCCGGGCAACGGGCTGGCCTGGCGGTGCGTGCTGGCGGAGGTGGGGCTCTCGCTCACCGAAGTGCCGCCATTCCAGGACGCCGTCGGCGGCGCGGCGATGCCCGGCTCCACGCCGACCGGCACCTTGCCGGGGACGCCGAGGTCGAGGTGCCGGGTGATGGCCATGGCGTAGAGGGTGAGCTTCACCTCGCGGTCCTGGGCCACGCCGGAGTTGAGCAGCTGACCGAGCGTCATGCGGCGCGTCCGCAGGGCGTCGATGATGGCCATCTCGTGGCGCTGCAGCTCGAAGCGGCGCACGTCGGCGTCGGAGTGCAGCGCCAGCTGCCGGCCGCTGATGCGCTCCAGGGTGGCGTCGACGAGCGGGTCGGCGCCCCAGAGGCGGACGCCGGTCATGATCAGCGCCAGGGGCTCGCACGGCGTGAGCTCGGGCCCGGCGTAGCCCTCGAGCAGGTTCGCGCCCTGGTAGTAGGCGTACTGCGTCTCCGGCGGGAGCTCGAAGAGGTGCGTGATCTTGCGCACCATCTGCAGCCTGAGCACGCTGAGGACGGTGGCCCGATCGAGCAGCCCCTTGGACACCAGGTGGCGCCCGTGGAGCATCCCGCTCCTGGAGATGTCCATCAGCGTCTCGCCGAGGATGCGCTCATCCAGCAGGCCGAGCTCGAGGATCACGCGGTCCAGGGGCGAGACCATCGTCCCGGTGCGTGCCTTGGCGGGGATGCCGCGGTCGAAGTAGATGCTGTGCGAAGCTCCCTCGGCAGTTTTCGTTCCTGTCGAGGCGCCGCCCGGGGCCTGGAACACGGTGGTCCCGGAGAGGCGATTGTCGAGCATGTAGACCAGCAGGTGCACCAGCGGGGTGCGCGCCAGCTCGCCGACCGCAGTCGGCTTGCGCGTGGCCGCCTCCGACGAGGAGCCAGTGACCGTCGCGATGGGCTGTGCCGGTGTGCCCGCCGGCCGCACCATGGCCTTGATGTCGTCGGGGTTGACGGCCATGGCTAGCGTGCGGCCACCCCCCTCGACATGCTCGTCGTCCTCGACCTCGAGCTCGAGCTCGGCCTCTGCTGCCTCTGCCTCTGCCTCGAGCTCGAGCTCTGCCTCTGCCTCTGCCTCGACCCCGAGCTCCATGTCGACGTCGATGTCGACGTCGCCGATCTCCGCGTCCTGCTGCCACGAGACTGCGCGCGTCGCCTGCGACTGGTGCGGGCTGGTCTCCGTGGCTGGGTCCACTGCCGCGTGCGCAGGCGGCACGGGCGGGAACTGCTGGGTGTTGCCGTAGCTCACCGCCACCGTGGGGCCCGGCTGGCTGGAGACGCTGCGGTCGACCCCGTAGCCCGAGGGCGGCGCGGCCGACTGCGGCTGCGGCTGCGGTGAATCGGTCCACGGATCGGTGCGGCTGCCGCGGCGCGGGACGCTCGGCGCCCCGCCCTGGGCCGGCGCGGCGGGGGGCGGAGGGCGCCGCCCGCCCGCGGGAGGAGCAGGAGAGGGCGGCAACCCGCGCGCGGTGGCCGTGCGCGCCTGCGTCGCCTGCGGTGCAGCCCCGCGCGCGACCGGCCCGCGCGCCGAGGGCATCGGCTGCTCGCCGCGCCGCGAGACCGGCGGCGGCGGCGCCGCACCGCGGGGCAGGTGCAACGTGGGCGGCAGGCTGGGCTGCTGCGGCCGCACCCCGCTCATCGCCGGCGCCGGCGTGGCGGCGAAGGACCGCAGGTGCGCCGAGCCGGCGTCGTCCGAGGTGGCCACCACGCGGCGGATGTGGCGGCGTGTCGCGTCGGCGGGCTGGTTGGCGAGGTCGATCTCGTACGGTCGCTCCAGCGCGCCACCATCGGGCCCGATGACCACGCGCACGCGCGGTTGCGAGTACACCACCGGATCGGCGGGCGTCTCGACCACCAGCGCCACTTCGGCGCCTCCGGCGGCAGTGGAGAGCTCGACCAGGGTGCCGGTGGGGAAGATGCCCAGCGCGCCCACCAGCAGGCGCAGCACGGTGCGGTCGGCGACGTCGGTGCCCTGCTGCTCGAGGGTGGCGATGGCCTGGTCGGCGCTCATCGCCGACTCGCCGGGGGCCGGGGTGAGCATGTCGTTGAACGCGCGCGCCGTGGCCACCACGCGCGCCTGCAGCGTCGCCTGGCGCAGCCCGGCGTAGACCGGGCCGAGCCGACCCTGCGCGCGCAGCCAGTGCGCCTCGTACGCGATTACCGTGCGCATCACGCTCGGCTCGTTGACGCGCCCGAGCGCGGTGAGGACCACCGCCGTGCCGGCCGGCACCTCCTCTTGCTGCTGGTCGCTGAGCTGCGGCACGACCAGCGTGGCGCGCTCCTCGCCGGCGATGCCCAGCAGGCGCGGTCTCGCGGTGTCGTAGAGCAGCGCGGCCATGGCCAGGCGCACCAGCGTCACCGGGTCGGTGGTGATCTGGCGGGCGATGGCCAGGCTGAGCACGGCGGTGTTCACTGCGCGCCCGGCGTCGTCGTGGTTGGCGTTGCGCACCGAGGTGACGCCGAGGAAGGCCGGCGTCTCCCCGGAGGAAAGGTCGACGAGGCGCTGGGCGATGCGCTTGACGCGCTGTGGGAGCAGGTAGCGCCCGCGCATCAGGTCCTCGTAGAAGCGGCGCATGATGACCACCGCCGACGCGTAGGCGCGCACGATGGCCGCGTCGGGCGCGAGGCGCTCCACCTGCAGGCCCCGGCGCAGCGCGTCCTCGCTCACCGAGCGCAGGCGGATGCGCGGCGAGGGCCGCTCGATGCGCACTGGCGTCGGGCTGCGCAGTGCCTCGGCCAGGGCCGTGGCGAAGGCGTAGAAGTCAGCCGACTTGACGTCGCGCGCCACGTGCAGCTCCGAGGCGCCGCAGCGCTCCAGGACCGCCCCGAGCTCGATGGCGCTCTCGTAGACGGCGCGGCTGGCCTTGAGCAGCTGCCCGCCGATGAAGATCGAGCCGTGCGCGAAGAGGACGGACACGTTCTGGTCGGCGCGGTCGCAGAAGGCGCGCACCGTCTCCACCGTGTCGTCGATGGTGCGGACCATCGCCTGGTTGTCGATGGCGTGCAGGGTGGAGAGCTTCACCACCCGGAACAGGGCGGTGACCACACCGGCGGCGAGATCGCGCGCCTGCGCCTTGCGCGAGATCTCGCCGACGTTCTTGGTCAGGACGTCGACGCGCCGCCCGGCCTCACCCGCCGCGCCGGCGGGGCGACCATCGCCCGGCGAGCCGGGCGCCCTCGGAACGCCGGCCATGGTCACAGGATCTCGCCGCTCGCGGTGATGCGCTTGCCGAGGCGAGTGGCGATCGGCTCCGCGGACTGCCCGGCGGCGTCGCGGAGGAAGGCGCTGTTCCACGGGCGGCGGCGGCCGGCGCCCATCACCGCCTCCAGCGCCTCCATGCTGGTGGCGGTGCGGGCCAGCAGCTCCGCGCACACCACCCGCGTCTGGTCGAGCGCATCGTCGGAGAGCAGGCCGTGCTTGCCGAGCACCTCGATGGCCAGGGCCTCGGCGCGCGGCGGGTGAAGCACATGCAGCGCGTCGAGCAGCTCGCGGCGCTCGTCGATGGGTAAAGTGTGGAAGGCTGCGTCCTGGACGCGACGCACCAGCAGCGGCCCGGCCCCTCGCACCTGGTAGGAGGCCAGCGTGCGCAGCGCGGCGGAGCGCAGGCTCGGGTCGGGCGCCTCGGCCAGCGCCAGCAGCTCGTCGCGCATCTGCTCCGGGCTCGGGGCGAGCAAGGCGATGGACTCGCAGCGCAGGCCGGGGTTCCCCCCGCCCGCCAGGCGCCGCAGCGCGTCGCTGGCGCCGTGGCTGCGCGCTGCCGCAAACATACGCAGGATGGGCCGGGCCACGCCCAGCTCCATGGCCATGGTGCGCTCGGCGATGAGCGTCTCGTTGCCGGGGAGCACCCGCTCCAGGTACCCGAGCAGCGCCTTGCGCAGCTCCTCGTGGGCCACGCCGGCGAGCACGTCGAGCACTGCCTCCAGGTGCGAGACGCCGACGTCGGCCAGCACCGCGGTCACCCCGCGCCCCACGGCATCCAGGTCCACCGGCGCAGGCTCCACCCCGGCCACCGCCTGGGGCGTGCGCTCCGCCTCGCGCACCAGCAGGCGCATCGTCTCCGGGCTGAACATGCCGCCGGTGAGGTCGCGGCGCAGCGCGGTCGCCTCGGCGCCCACCGTGATCACGCCTCCGACTTGACCTCCGACTTGACCTCCGACTTGACCTCCGACTTGACCTCCGACTTGACCTCCGACTTGACCCGAGGCGAGAACGGCGGCGAAGGCCTCGCGCATGCTGAAGACCACGTCGAAGCGGCGGGCCAGGAGGAGATCGCGCACCGAGGCGTCGAGCGGCTCGGTGACCATGGCCAGGTCCCGGCGGCGGCGCGCGTTGGCGGCGGCATCGACGAGCACCTCCACGAAGCGTTCGCTCCAGCGCTCCGGGTTCATGGCCAGCTGCGCGCCGAACGCCTTGCGCGCCACCGGGTCGAGGGCCAGGACCGCAGCCGCCTCGCGCGCAGCGCGCAGCGCGGCCTGGTCGGTCTCGATGGACATGGCCGCCGCCTCGGCGCGGTTGGCGCGCTCCTCGGTGTTGCGCCGCGCCAGCGCCTCGAGCTGATCCGACTCCTCGTAGAAGTGCTCGCGGTCGGCGGCGTCGCCCTCGGCGAAGACGTCGATGACGTCCACGGTCACGTGCTCCATGCGCCGCTCCCAGAGCGCGGCGGCCACGTCGTCCTCCGGGAGCAGGTCCTGCGCGGGATCGAGCAGCCACACCTCGAGCAGCGTGCGCAGCTCGTCCTCGGTGATGCCGGAGGAGAGACGGATGGCGCGCACGCCGGCGGCGAAGAGGTTGTAGGGGATGCCATCGAACGGCGCCGTCGGCTCCCAGACTGTCTGCCCGCGGTGGTAGAAGGAGTAGGGCAGCAGCGACCAACCCACGCGCGTCGGCGCCACGCGCAGCGCCTCGATCAGCGACTGGAAGGTGTTGCGCAGCTTGTTGTCGGTCTCCGGGTGCGCCCAGCCGTACTGGCGCACCGCGGGCAGGAGACGATCGATGCGGCGGAAGACCTCGCCCAGGCGCTGCACCGCCGGGTCGTCGGGGGAGACGTCCGGCTCGGCGTCCGCGGGCGGCGCGCTGGTGCGCGGCGGGGGCGCGGGCGCCGTCGGTCGCGCGGGGATGTCGCTGCGTGTCGACGGCGGCACCGAGACGCCTGCCTCGCCCCCGTCCTTCTCCCCGAGGAGGCGCAGGATCTCCATGCGCATCCCCTGGGCGCTGGGCCAGCGGCTGCGCGGGTCCCAGGCCAGGGCGCGGTCGACGAGGCCGATGACCTCCACCGGCAGCTCCCCGGCCACGCGCGCCAGCGACGGCGCCGGCTGGGTGGCGGCGAGGATGAAGGCCTCGTTGTCCGAGCGCCCCTGGTGCAGGCGCTGCCCGGAGAGGAGCGCGTAGAGTGTGGCGCCCACCGAGAAGACGTCGGCGCGCCCGTCGATGTTGTCGGTCAGGCCCATGGCCTGCTCCGGGGCCATGAAAGACGGCGTGCCCAGGGCGGTGCCCGCGCGGGTGCGGTCGCCACCGGCGTCGCGCATCCGGGCCACGCCGAAGTCCAGCAGCTTGACCACGCCCTCGTTGGTGACGAAGACGTTGGCCGGCTTGAGGTCGCGGTGGACGATGCCCTGGGCGTGGAAGCTCTC
>JBBJMR010000075.1:0-31018 GCA_037720395.1 Polyangiaceae bacterium | reverse complement strand
CCACGAACGGCCCGCCCACCGGGATGTAGAGCGGCACCCAGTCGTCGGGGCTGATCCCGTCGGCGAGCGGCTGCTCCTCGTCGCGCTCGGCGGTCGAGGCCACCGCCGCGGTGAGCGAGCTGGTGGCCCAGCCCGAGGTCAGCAACGCCACGCCGATGCCGATCATCTTGCCGTTCGCGCGATCACGCAGCTCGTAGCCGCTGGGCGGCGGGACGTCCGGGTCCCAGTCGTAGATCACCGTCGGCGGCTGGAGCGGCGCCGCGGGCGTGATCACCACCCGCGGCGGCTGCGCGGGCGCCGGCACCTGCCAGACCTGCGGCGCTGCTGGGCTCGGCGGCGGATACGGCGCGTACACCGGCGGAGGAGGCGGCGGGAGCGGCCCGGGCGACGGAGTCTGCGCCGCCGCCGTGCCTGCGGAGCCGAGGAGCACCGCGGCCAGCCATGTCGGTGGGAGCGCGCGTCCGAGGACGTCGCCCCACGAGGATCGATTTCTCAAGTAAGCCACCCGGGAGGCTGCAGAGTAACGTCGCCGCGCGACGACGCGCCACCGCGCGGCACGGACGCGACGTGCCGCGGCGCTCGGGACGGGAGGACGCCGAACCGGTCAGGGCTCGACGGCCCAGTGTGTCGATCGGACGACAGGAACACGGGCGTTCATGCCGCCTCTGCCCGTCACGCCGAGGTGCATCCTTGACCTGTGACAAGCGGTCATTTACCGAGGCTGGATGCTCCGTCCCCTCTTCGGCGCGATCCTCGTCCTCTGCCTCCCCGCCTGCCAGGGGCAGGACCCCGCCGCGCAGCCCGAAGGCGCCGACAAGAAGAAGGTGCACGAGACGGCGATGGCCGAGCTCAAGCAACCCATCGCGCTCGTCTCCATCTATCTGCCGCACGTCAAGGTGCCGGAGAAGCCGGAGCAGTACATGCCCAAGCGGCGGCCGGACCTGGAGAAGGCCTCCCTGGCGTCGGCCAACGAGATCCGACACGCCGCCAACGGCGCCAAGCAGAAGCTGGAGCGCGGTGGCAGCGAGGCGACCAAGGACCTGGTGACCGCGCTCGGCTCGGTTGCCACCTCCTGCGCGGAGGCCACCGAGACCGCGCAGCAGGACGCCTGCGTGGCCTCGGTCAAGGCGCTGGACGCCGTGCTCGACAAGAGCACGGCCGCCGCCACCGCGGCCGGCGCGAACGGCAAGTACCCGCGCGTGGGGCCGGAGGCCATCACCGAGGAGGCCAAGAAGTCCGCCGCCCCGATGCTCAAGACCCTCGGCCCGGGCAGCGTCGAGGCCGACTACTTCGCCAAGCGCAAGGATACGGCGGTGAGCTCGCCCGACCTGATCACCGCGTGCCAGGCGGCGCAGGGTGAGGTCGACGCCATGGCCAAGGTCTTCGAGAAGGCCGACGAGCCCATCCGCCTGGTGGCGGTGACCCACAAGATGTCGATGGACTCGCAGTGCAACGGGTTGAACGGCGTGGAGAAGCTCCGCGGTGAGCTCGCCGATTGCAAGAAGAGCAAGAAGCAGACGCCGGAGTGCACCAACACCTGCGGGAAGGTGAAGGCCCTCGTCGAGGACGGCGTGCCCGCGGCGGCCTTCGCCGGGATGACCAAGGAGCACCAGGAGTCGTGCCCCGAGAAGAAATGACCCCCGTACGAGCCGCAGGGGGTCCGCTTGACAGAACGAACGGTCGTACTATTATGGCCCGGATGACGAAGGGTGAGAACACCCGGAGCAGCGTGCTCGACAGCGCACTGGCGCTGGCCAGCGAGGACGGCCTCGCCGGGGTGACCATCGGCCGCCTCGCCGAGCGCTGTGGTCTGTCCAAGAGCGGCCTCTTCGCCCACTTCTCGTCCAAGGAGAACCTGCAGGTCGAGATCCTGAAGGAGACCATCGATCGCTTCGTGGCCCAGGTCGTCTCGCCGGCGCTCAAGGCGGCGCGCGGCGAGGCGCGAGTCCAGGCGCTGTTCGATCGATGGATGAGCTGGCCCAAGGAGTTCCCCGGCGGCTGCATCTTCGCCGTGGCCGCGTTGGAGCTCGACGACAAGCCGGGGCCCGCGCGGGAGGTGCTGGTCGCCTCGCAGAAGGACTGGCAGGCCGCGCTGGCCACCGCCGCACGCATCGCCGTCGAGGAGGGGCACTTCCGCTCCAACCTGGACGTCGACCAGTTCGCGCACGAGGTCTACTGCCTGGGGTACGGGTACCTGGCCGTGTCGCGGCTGCGACTGCACCCCGACGGCGGGCCGCACCCGTCGCGCCTTCGAGCGCCTGGTCCGCGATGCGCGCGCTCGACGCCGCGCCCGCCGCCTGCAAGCGCAACTGATCCGTCGCGGCCCGCCGCGACACCGAACCGAGCCACGCCGCCGCGCGGCCCCCGACGGAGAGACGAACCATGAGCCACCGCCATTTGTCGCGACCCGCAATAGCACGAACGTTCGGCCCGAAAACCCGACCTCACCGCGGACAGCGCCGAGGCTGCTGGGGAGGTCGTCACACCGACGGCGGTGGAGACCGTGATCGCCGTCGCCGGGCCCCGCGAGGGGGCGCGCCAGGCGCCGCGGCGGGCCCGCAGGCCGTCACCGGCGGAGGTCGCCGTGGTCGCCGGGCTACGCGTGCTCTCCGAGACGTGGCCCGCCGCCGGCGCGGTGGTCTCGGCCCGGCTCATGTTCCGCACCCATCGCCGCCAGCTGCGCGCCACGGAGCGCGATCTGCTGGCCACCGCCGAGACGTTCGACGTCCTGTCGCGGGCCGGCCGGGTGCGCGCCTACGCCTGGGGCGCCGGGCCCACGGTGGTGCTGGTGCACGGCTGGAACGGGCACGCCGCCCAGCTCGGCCCCATGGTCGGCCCGCTGCTCGAGGCCGGCTACCGCGTGGTGAGCTTCGACGCGCCCGGCCACGGCGCCTCGCCGGGCCACGAGTCGTCGATGATCCATTTCGCCGACGCGCTCGACGCGGTGCTCGACGAGGTGCGTCCGCCCTTCGGCCTGGTGCACGCGGTGGTGGCCCACTCCATGGGCGGCGCGGCCACCACGTACGCCATGGGCCGCCGACAGCGGGCGCCGAACGCAGGCCTGGAGCGGGCGCTGCGGGAGACAAACCTGCCGGTCCGCCGCTTCGTCTTCCTGGCCCCGCCCATCGACGCGCGCGACTTCGTGCGCGGCTTCGAGCGGCGCACGGGGATCGGCGTGACCGCCAGCGGGGCGCTGCGCGCGCACATCGAGGCGCGGTTCGGCGTGCCGCTGGCGGACCTCGACGCGCTGACCATCGCGCCCTCGCTGCAGGCGCCGCTGCTGGTCATCCACGACGAGGAGGACCGCGAGGTGCCGCTGCGCTGCGGGCAGGCCCTAGCCGATGCCTGGCCCGGCTCGAACCTGGAGGTGACGCGCGGCCTGGGGCACATGCGCATCCTGCGCGATGCCGTGGTGGTCCAGCGCATCGCCGACTTCGTCGCCGAGGAGATGCCGAACACGCGGCGCCAGGGGCTGCCCGACCTGCTCTCGCGGCACGGGCACGCTGCCTGATCGGCGCTCGTAGCAGGGTTTCAAACCGTTCGGTGCTCTAGGATGCGCTCGACTTGCTGGACCACGCGCGCACCGCGAGCCCACGAAGAGCGCTGATGCTGATGGCGCGCGCCGCGCCGCTGCTGATGGCCATGGCCGCACCGGCGTGCGCGACCGAGGCCACGCCGGCGGCGGCCGCCGGCCGTCAAAGCGCATTCGACGCCGCGCCCGGCGCGACGAGCTCGGCGCCCGCGCCAGCCGGACCCTCTGCGCCGGTCACGGCCGGTGGCGCCGACACGGCCGCCGACGCGAGCGCCGCCACCGGACCGTGGCCGCCGGCGCCGCCGGGCGGCGTGACCACCGACTGGTGCATCGACCTGGTGACCCCGCTCGACGCCGACTGCTGCTACGTGCTGCCGGAGCGGCCGACGCGCGACCTGCTCGTCTACCTGCACGGCGTGGTGCCGCCCGGGCGCGACAGCCGGCAGAAGACCAACTTCGAGAGCGTCGTCGCCAACGCCTCGCGCCGCGCCGGGGTGGCGGCCATCATGCCGCGCGGCTGGAACGACGTGGCCCCGAAGCGCATCGCGAAGTGGTGGGCGTGGCCCACCAACCCCGGCACCTTCCGCCAGCGCACCCCGACGTTCGTGGCGCGCGTGGCGGAGCTGCGCGGCAGGCTCGAGGCGCTGACCGGGGCGCGGTTCGAGCGCGTGTGGGTCGCCGGTTCGTCTTCCGGCGCCTACTACGCGGCGGCGCTGGCGCTGCACGGCGCGCTCCCGGCCGACGGGTACGGCGCCATGTCCGGCGGCTCGGGCGGGCCGACGCCGGAGCTGGCCGGCCTGCCGCCGCGGCCGTTCTACGTTGGCTTCGGCCGCGGGGACAACGTGGGGCCCAAGGCGCGCGCGCTCGGTGACGCGCTGCGCGCCGCGAAGTGGCCGGTGCAGGTGGCCGAGCACGACGTGCCGCACGGGGCGCGCGAGGTGTACCTCGACGAGGCGTTCGCGTTCTGGCGCGCAGCACGCTGAGCGATTCGCGCCGCCTCCGCGTCCCCTGACGGCCGATGGAACGGCCGCCGGACGGTCGACCGAGCGACCCTCCGCCACGCGCGCGACCCCGAGCGGGCTCGCCCGGTTGACCGGAACGCCTGCGCAGCGTACCGCGTGCGTTGGTGCTGCTCGCCGAGCTCTCCGTCCTCGTCGCCGACTGCCAGGCCACCGGCGCCACGCCCGCGCACGGGTCCCTGCTCGAGCTGGCGTGGGCGGTCGCTCGCCCGGGCGCGCCGGTCGAGGTGCGCAGCCACACCATCGCCCTGCCCGCAGGGCAACACGTGCCGCCCATCGTCAGCCGCGTCACCGGCATCACCGACGCGGACATGACCGGCGCCATCGGTGACGCGGAGGCCTGGGCAGGGCTGCGGGCCGAGGCCGCGGCGCTGGCAAGGGCCCTCGCCCTCGGCGACGGGCTGGTGCCGACGGTCATCCACTTCGCTCACTTCGAGCAGCGCTTCCTGCGCGACGTGCACCAGCGCGCCGGCGAGGGCGCCTTCCCGCTGGAGATCGTGTGCGCGCACGACATCGCGCGCCGGCTCATGCCCGAGCTGCCGCGCCGCAACCTGCGCGCCCTGGCTGGCTACTACGGGCACGGGCTGCACCTCTTCCGGCGCTCGCGCGGGCACGCCGAGGCCACGGCGTTCGTGTGGCGGCACCTGGTCGGCGATCTCGCCACACGCGGCATCACCACCTGGGCGGAGCTCGCGACGTGGCTCGAGGACCGGTCCCCGGTCTCGCGCCAGCGGCGCGCCTTCCCGTTGCCGCGCGCGCGCCGCCTGGAGCTGCCCGACGCGCCGGGCGTGTACCGGTTCCTGCGCTCCAACGGCGACATCCTCTACGTGGGCAAGGCGGCGAGCCTGAAGAAGCGCGTCAGCTCCCACTACACGCAGGCCACCTCGGTGGCGCGCGCCAACGACCGGTCGCTGGAGATGCTCACCCAGGCGCGCGAGGTGCGGGTGACACCGACGGCCAGCGCGCTGGAGGCCGCGCTGCTGGAGACCGACGAGATCAAGCTCCACGACCCGCCGTACAACGTGCAGCTGCGCGAGCACGGTCGCGCGGCCTGGTTCTCGTCCATCGAGCTCGACGACGCCGCCCCGAGCCCCGATGACCACTTCCGCTGGGGCCCGCTCCCGTCACGGCGCGCGGTGCTGCCGCTCGGCGCCGTCCGCGATCTGCACGCCGGTGCCCAGGCCACGCCCGAGCTGCGCGCGCGGGCGCTGGGCATTGCCAACCCGCGCTGGGCGCCCGAGCCGGAGATGTTCGCCGCCGGCTGGGCGGCGTTCGTGGAGCAGCAGCTCGCGCCGGCGCGATCGCGCAGCGCCTGGGGCACGGTGCGTAAGGCCTCCCGCACGCTGCTGCGTCAGATGAGCGACGTCGGCCTCGAGGAGGGCGAGCCCGACGACAGCGGCGAGCGCCCGTGGACCGTGGACCGCGTGCGGCGTCACCTGGAGCGCGCCGTCGCCGCATCGGCGCTGCTGCTGCGGCGCGCGCGCTGGCTGTGCCTGCTGGCCGACGGCGCGGTCTGCTTCCGCGAGGCCGGCGCCGACAAGCGGCGGCTGCTGGTGCACGCCGCGGGGCAGTCGGTGCTCAGCCGCGACGTGGAGGAGGGCGAGGCCATCCGGGCGCCGGAGGAGCCGCGACGCTGGCGCGAGCGGCAATGCTGTTTCGACGCCGCGCGCTACGACCGGGTGCGCGTGCTGGCCACCGAACTGAAGCGCGTGGTGGCCGAGGGCGGCGAGGTGGCGGTGCTGCTCGACCCACGCCGAACGCTGGAGGGTGAGCGGCTGGGCAAGCTACTGCGCTGGGTGTGACGGACGCCCCGGGCCATGTCGCTGCGTGCCGGAGGGCGCCGAGATGCGCGCCCAACCGAGGCCGGACGCAGCGGGCGGCGCGGAGTCGCTGCGCGCGCGTGCGCAGGCCTCAGCTCTCTCCGCCAGCGGGGATGGCCGGCGCGACCTTCACGCTCTTCCACCGCTTCAGCTCCACCAGCCCGGTGGGCGCCCCGCGTGGCTTGCTCACGTCGGAGACGCGGCAGACGTGCACCTCGACGCGCGACGCCCCACGCGACTTCGAGTACCAGGCCGCCGCCGGCCGCGCGCTCGACCACATCGCGCGCACCTCGCCCTGTCCGGGTTGCGCACCACCACGTGGCTCCCGGGCGTGCCGCCGGCGACGTGCAGCCAGAGGTCGTGCGGCTCGCCGACCTGGAACGTCAGGTAGTCGTTGTCCTCGTCGCCGCGCCCGACGAGGACCTCCCAGCCGTCGAGGCGGATGGTGCGGTACGGCTTGCCCTTGCTGCCCAAAGCGACCTCCGCGGCGACGCTTGCCCCTCTATCGCCGCGGCGACAAGCGGCGCGCGCGATCAGGCCAGCGCACGCCCCACCAGGAAGAGCAGCGCCCCGGCCATGGCCCCGGCCACCAGGTCGTCGACGACCACGCCGTAGGAGCCGGGCAGCCTGCGCTCCGCCCAGCGCACCGGGCCGGGCTTGAAGATGTCGAAGGCGCGGAAGAGCACGAGGGCGCCGATGACCCAGGGCAGCTCGAAGGGCACGAAGCACAGCGCCACGAAGCAACCCGCCAGCTCGTCGACCACGATCTCCTGCGGATCCTTGGGCGAGCCACGCTCGCGGAGGGTAGCGCGCGGTCACGGCGATTGCCCCCACCGAGACCACCAGCGCCGCCAGCACGCGCAGGCCGGGGCCGGCGTGGCGGATGAGCCACGCCAGGGGCAAGGCCACCAGCGCACCGATCGTCCCCGGCGCCACCGGGCTCCACCCGGCGCCGCCTGCGGTCGCGAGCCAGCTCGACGGCGATGCCTGGCGGCGCGCATTGCCGACCAGCGGCAAGAGCGCCAGCGCCGCCGGCAGCAGCACGATGCACACCAGCCAGTTCACCGTCAGCCCGACCAGGGCCAGCTTGCCCAGGCTGGCCAGCCCGGGGTGCGCGGCCAGCGCCAGCACGCCGAAGCCGAAGCCGCCGCGATCCGAGGGCGCGCTGCGGACCGATGCGTCGCGACGCGTGCCGGTCAGCCGACGACGCGCACTGCCGCGGCGAGCGGGTGCTCGACGCAGTCGCGCGCGGTGCCGTCCTCCCAGGCGAGCATGGCCAGGTCCGCCGACGCATCGAGGGCGACGATGGGGTGGTGCCACACGCCGGGCAGGTAGCTGACGCCCTCGCCCTCCTCGAAGAGGAAGGCCTCCAGGCCCTCCACGTCCGGCGCGCCGTCGCCCAGCGGTGGCGCCACGCACACCAGCAACCGCCTGCAGCGCATGGGCAGGAAGGTCTGGCTCGAGGCGGGGTGCCGCTCGAGCAAGGCGACCTCGATCGGCAGCTGGCGCGCTTCGGAGCGGAAGACCGCCAGATTGGGTCGCGCGCCGGGGCGCGTGCTCTCCAGGCGCGCCGCCCAGTCGTAGCGCCGCGCGCTGCCCTGGTTGCACGGCGCGCCCTCGCCCTCGCCGCTGGTCACCACGTCGCCCCAGCGCTGGAAGGCCGCGCGCGTGACGCGGACCGCGAGGACCGTGCGCGCGGAGCTCACGAGCCGCGGTAGGTGGTGAAGCCGAACGGGTTGAGCAGGAGCGGCACGTGGAAGTGCTCGCCGCCGCGTGCCACCCGGAAGGCGATGATCACCTCGGGGTAGAACGCCTCCACCTGCTGGGCCTCGAACCAGGCGCCGACGGCGAAGGTGATGCGATACGTGCCGGGCGCCGGGCTCTCGCTCATCAGCGCCTTGACCCGCCCGTCGTCGTCGGTGCGACCACGCCCGATGGCGCTCCAGCCGGCGTCGCCGGCGCGCTCCAGGGTGACCTCCACGCCGGCCGCCGGCCGACCGCGCGTCGTATCCAGGATGTGCGTGCTGATTGTCATGCTTCCTCGTCGCGCCCGCAGGCGCCTAGCCGCCCGCGCTCAGCCACCTGGCGATGCGCAGCCGCGTGATCTTCGCCTGCTCGCGCGCGGCGAGCTCGACCTCGGTGGCGCGATCGTGACCGATGCGCGCCTCGAGCGCCGCCAGCACGTCGCCAGCGTCGCGGCCGGTGGCGCAGAGGATGAAGATGAAGCCGAAGCGCTCCAGGTAGCGGGCATTCTGCGCGGTCAGCTCGTTGGCCGTGTCCGCGGCCACGGCGGAGAGCGCCGATTGCTCGCCGCGCGACCAGGCCGCGGAGCGCTCGCCCTGGGTGGGCGCCGCCTTGCGCTCGCCCAGCCGCGGGTGGGCGGCGAAGGCCTCCAGCCAGTCCGCCTCGTCGAGCGCCCACCAGCCGTCGGTCGCAGCTGCGAACAGATCACGGGTGCGGCCGAAGGGACGCCGCGCGACCAGCGCCTCGGCGAACCGCGCCGAGCCGGCGAAGGACAGAAAGAGCGCGCGCGCCTCGGTCTCGGGCATGGCGGCCAGCGTGGCCAGCGCGCGCTGCTCGCCGGCGTCGTCGAGCGCCTCGCCCCACACGCGCAGCCGGTTGACGCCGCCGTGCGGGAAGATGTGCACGCGCAGATGGGTGACCTCCATCGGCCGATCGGGGGCGATGAGGTGGCGCCGGTGCTGCACCAGCGGGTGGTGATCGACGAGCACGCGCCAGCCCTCCGCGGCGCGCAGGCGCGCCCCATGGCCGGCGTGGGCCTCGTCGGCGGCGGACAGATCGAGCGCCTCGATGCGCGTGGCCTGCGGCGCGTTGCCCTTGAAGAAGTGGGTGTCGAGCTCGATGCGATGCACGCGGCCCCGTCGCGCCAGGCGGATGACGCACCAGTCCGATCCCGGCGTGCGCCGGCGCTTCGTCTCCCAGCCGTCGCCCATGTTCACGCCGCGCCCGGGGAGGAGCAGGTTCGACGGCGGGCCGAAGAACTGGTCGCTGACCGCGGCGATGGTGCCGCCGTTCTCCACGGCGGCGAGGTCGATCGATCCCGCCTCGCGAAAGAGCATGGGGTCGGGCATCACCACCCCGTAGACACGCAGGCGCGCCACCCCACCGTCGGGGTGGATGTGCAGGCGCACGTGGGTGACGCGCGGCGAGACGGTGGCCAGCGAGATCTCGTTGCGCGCATCGGGGCGCACCGCCGTACGCGGCACCAGCTCCTGCCAGCCCGGGTGGCCGAGCAGCGCGCGCACGCCGGTGGTGTCGGCGGCGGCCAGCCCTTCGAGCGAGATCTCCTGCGGCGCGTTGCCCTTGAAGTGGGTGGTGTCGACGAGCAGGCCGTGCACCGCGCCCGGCGTGCCGAGGCGGATGATGCAGGTGTCGTGACCGGGCTCGCGCCGGCGCTGGGACTCCCAGCCGTCCATCCACTTGCCCTTGTCGGTGTACGCGTCCTCCTTCCAGACCGCCGGGCCGGGCCTGAGGAGGTTCTCCTTCTCCGCGAAGTAGTCGTCGCTGGTGTGCAGCGCGAAGGCGCCGGTGAGATCGGCGGCCAGGTCGACGAGGTGGGCGAAGGCTTCGGGCGGCGCGACGTGGTGGGGCAAGGCGGTCGGGGTCGTACTACGCCGCCGCCGGGCGCTCAAACGGGGGGACTCCCGGCGACCCGGGCGGCCGGATATGCCGGCGAAACTCGGCCAGGCGACCAGCGCCGGGCGAGGAGTCGACGCACACCCGCTGGGTGACGTCGGTGGCGGTCTCGATGCCGGTGTACTCGCCGACCCCCGCCCGGGTCGCACATCGAGACGCAGCCGCCCGACGGCGTCCAGGTGAAGTCGCCGCAGGAGGGACCGCACGTGGCGTCGGTCGAGCCAGCGAGCGCCGACCTGGTCACATCGTTGTACGCTGCAAGTCCATGAGAGGAGGCGCGATGGTGGGCGTGCTCATCGCCCTCTTCTCCCGTGAGGCGCAGGCCCAGGATGCGCACGGCGACGGTGTGGCGTCGTGGCTCAGCCGCGGTGGGCTCCTCGTGGGTATTTTGCCGAGCGAGGTCGGTGGAGACGTGGCGCTCGGTGACCGTGCCGCCGATCCGCGCTTGCGTGTCGGCTGGTCCTATCAGTTGCCGATCTGCTGGATCAACGACCCGCCCTCTCTCTACAGCACGTGCACGGCGGGCCATCCGCTGATGCGACACCGGGTGGTGGCATCCTTTCGCTTCGCGATTGGCGACCAGCAGGCGCCGCGCAGCGGAGAAGTCGTTTCGGCAACATTCGATGCGCGCATTGGATACCGATATCGATTGCTGCACGAAGGTCGACCGGTCGTGCCGTACTTCGGCGTCGGGAGCACGTGCGAGCTCTGGCCGGACGGGCTGCCGCGTGCCTCTGTCTCGCCCGAGCTCGGGTTGCACATCGGCAAGGAGTGGTCGGCGCTGCCGCCCAACCTGGTGCTCGGGTGGCAGGGCGATGTGTTCTTCGCCTACGAGCCGCGGGTGCGGCTGATGGCGTTCGTCGGCTATTCCTTCCTCTAGGGCGCGCCGCGCAGTCGCCGCGGTACCACGTGGCGCTGGTGGCGACCCGGGCCGCGGCATACGCCCGCGAAACTGCGCATCTTCCCGCCGACCGGTGACGATCTTTTCTTCATAACCGTGGGCCCCTGCGCGCACTGACCCGGCGACCGGAGCTGGTTCCGGTCCCTGCCCGCGCGTCGTCTCCAACGCGGCGCGGGTGGCGTGCCGGCGAAATGCTCGCCGGGCGGGGCGGATCGATCCGCCCGCTTCACCGACAGCACGCGACGCAGCGGCCGCCGCCACGGTGCGCCGCCGGCGCTCGCGCGTGGCCCGGCCTCGGCCGGGTCCGGCCCACTGTTCTCGGAGGATTTTCCAATGCGTGCTTCCATCAAGCTTCTTCTTCTCGCGGGTATCGGCAGCTCACTGGCGCTCTTCGGCGCCTGCTCCAGCGACGGGGCCGGCGACGGCAGCGGCGCCGGCGGCAGCAGCGGCGGCTCGGACTGCGAGAAGCTCTGCGCGCGCGCCGAGAAGATCAACTGCGGCGGCGACGACTGCGTGGAGGACTGCGAGACCGAGCTGCCCAAGTGCGACGCCGAGTTCGACGAGCTCGTCTCGTGCAACGCCAACGCCTCCTCGCTCTACTGTGGCGAGGGGCTGCTCGGCGAAGGCTGCGAGGACGAGGACGCCGACTTTCGCCAGTGTCTGCTGAGCGGCGCCGGCGGCGCAGGCTCCGGCGGAGCGGGATCCGGCGGAGGCCCGGGCAGTGGCGGAGGCCCCGGCGGCACCGACTGCGAGAAGCTCTGCGGCAAGGCGGCGGCCGCCGGCTGCGAGCCCGCCAACTGCCCCACCCAGTGCGAGACCGCGCTGCCGAAGTGCGACGCCGAGTTCGACGCCTACAACACCTGCGCCGCCAACACCGGCACCATCACCTGCGGCTCGGACGGCAAGCCCGACATCGCCGGCTGCGACACCGAGGGGACGGCCCTGCAGGACTGCCTCTTCGGCGGTGGCGGGTCCTGTTACGACGGGCAGGGCGCGTGCGATCCCACCGTGGCCGGTTCGTGCGGCGCGGGGATGACCTGCGACTTCGGTCAGGCCGGCTACGCCTGCTACGGGGACGGCACCGTCGGCGCCAACCAGCCCTGCGCATCGGCCGACGACTGCGGCGACAACACCACCTGCGCCGAGACGAGCGGCGGCGGCAACATGTGCCTGGCCTTCTGCTGCGACGACACCGACTGCGTGGCCGGCGGCACCTGCACCGACTACGGCACCTCCCCGGCCGGCGACCCGGTCAGCCTCTGCGCCAACTGACGCCGGCCTTCGCGCCATCTCTGGCAGCTCCTCCCCGCCGGGGGGGAGCTGCCGACTTCTTGCCGCTCAGCGCGCGACGCGCAGCAGGCGTCCGCGCGGTGACGGATGGGCCACGCGCTGGGCATCGCCCGAGCGCGCGTCGAAGACCTCCTGACCGCGGAGCCAGGTCATCCGGACGACACCCTGCAGCGTCCGCCCGACCCACGGCGTCACCGGATGACGGTGGCGCAAGGCGCTTGCGTGCACGACGTGCTCGGCGCTGTCGTCCCAGGCGACCAGGTCGGCGTCGAAGCCCGGCGCGATGCGTCCCTTGCGCTCGGCGAGGCCGGCCAGGCGCGCGGTGTTCTCCGTGTTCCAGGCGGCGATGCGGCGCAGGTCGTGTCCACGCGCCGCCGCGCCGGTGTACAGCGCCGAGAGGCCGAGCTGCAGCCCGGAGATCCCCCCCCACGCCGCCAGGAAGTCGCCGCTCTCGGCCCGCTTGAGCGCCGGCGTGCAGGGCGAGTGATCGGAGACGACCATGGTCAGGGTGTCGTCTGCCAGGGCCTCCCAGAGCGCCTCGCGATTGGCGCGCTCGCGGATGGGTGGCGCACACTTGAAGGCCGTCGCACCGTCGTCGATCTCCTCGGCGGCGAAGGTCAGGTAGTGCAGGCACGTCTCGGCGGTGACCGGCAGCCCCTCGTCGCGCGCAGCGCGCAGGAGCGGCAGCGCGCTGGCGCTGGAGAGGTGGACGATGTGCGCCGCGCAGCGATGCTTGCGGACCAGGCCGATGATCATGGCGATGGCCTCGTCCTCGGCGGCGTTCGGGCGCGAGCGCAGGTAGGTCTGGTAGCGGCGTGGATCGGCGTGCTCGCGCGCCAGCTCCGCCTCGGCGGCGGCGAGCGGCGCGGGCAGCTCGGCGTGCACCAGCAGCGTCAGCCCCAGGTCGCGCATGCGCGGCATGGCCAGCTCCAGATCGGCGCGCCCGACGTGCGGGAACTCGTCGACGCCGGAGGGGCAGAGGAAGCACTTGGCGCCAGCGACCCCGAAGTCGGCGAGGCCGGCGAGCTCGGCGGCGTTGCCGGGGACAACGCCGCCCCAGAAGGCGACGTCCACGTGCAGCTTGCCGTCGAGCGCGGCCAGCTTGGCCTCGGCGGCGGCGCGGCTGGTGGTGGCGGGGACGCAGTTGAGGGGCATGTCGACCACGGTGGTGATGCCCCCGGCGGCCGCAGCCGCGGTGGCGCTGGCGAAGCCCTCCCACTCCGTGCGGCCCGGCTCGTTGATGTGCACGTGCGTGTCGACCACGCCCGGCGAGAGCAGCTCCTCTGCCTCCAGCGAAACCAGCCGCGCCGGCTCGCCCACCTCGTCGTAGCCGCCGACGGCGCGGACGACGCCCCCATCGATGTGCACCGAAGCCGGACGGATGCCATCCGGCAAGAGCACGCGGTGGGCGCGGATGCAGAGCTCGGCCATGACCATGCTTCAGTGCTTGCGGAAGCCCCGCACCACCTTGACCAGCTCGGCCACCACATCCGGCTGTGTCTTCAGATCGGGGTTGCCGGGCATGACCGGGCTCTTCCCGACCGCGGCCCCGCCCTCGAGGATGGCCTTGGCGATGCCGGGGTCGGTGGCCTGCGCCTGCCACGCCTCGTCCTGGTAGTTGCGCGGCTTGGGGTTGAGCGCCGACGCGGAGGGCCCGTCGCCGCGCCCCTCGGCGCCGTGGCATGGCATGCAGCGCTCGCCGAAGATGCTCCGCGCTGCTTCGGCGGAATTGGCGTAGACCTTGGCGGTGGCGGTGGGCACGTCGGCCGGCCCGGGCGCGTGGATGTCGGCACCCTGCGCGATCCAGGCCCCGAGCGCGTGCCGCTCCTCGTCGCTCATGCCGGTGACGTTGCCGAGCGGCATGGTCCTGGTGTGCACGCTGCGCACGTAGATGCGCTCGGCGAAGGCGCCGATGCGGTCCGGCGTGTCGAGCATGACCCCGGACGGCGCGCTGCTCACGGTGGGGTTGGTGGGCGTGGGCGAGTGGCAGGTCACGCAGCGCGTCTGGACGATGGCCTGCGCGGTGGCGAACGAGACCTTGGGCCCGGCGGCCAGGGCCGGGTCGATGGCCACCGCCTGCGGCGCGGTGAGGACGACGATGGCGCCGAACGAGAGCAGCGTGCCGAGCGCCACCACCGGGTGCGTCCGGCTGCGGAAGTTCATCACGTACTTGAGCCCCGCCCCGGCCACGAAGAGGAGCAGCAGCACCACCCACGCCCGCGCGTTGCCGAAGAGCGACGGAAAGTGGTTGCTGAGCATGGTCAGCAGCACCGGGAACGTCAGGTAGTGGTTGTGCGTCGAGCGCACCTTGGCGCGCGCGCCGTACGAGGTGTCCACCGGGCGGCCTTCGCGCGTCGCCGCCAGCATGTGCTTCTGCGCTGGGATGATGCGCAGGAAGACGTTGGACGCCATGATCGTGCCGAGCATGGCGCCGACCAGGATGAAGGCCGCGCGCGGGGCGAAGGTGCGCGTCGTGTACCAGGAGACGGCGCCGACGAGCGCCAGGCCCACCACCCCGAAGATCCGCCCATCCCGCGCCAGCGGGGTGCGGCAGAGCACGTCGTAGACCACCAGCCCGCCGACGATGAGCGCGCCGCTGAGCAGCACCGCTTGCGTCTGCGAGAGCGGGGAAGCGGCGTCGACCATCATCGCCCGCCCGCCGGCCCAGTAGACGATGATCAGCAGCAGGAAGCCGGTGACCCAGGTGGTGTACGACTCCCACTTGAACCAGTGCAGCTCACGCGGCAGCGCGGTGAGGCTCTTGCGCTTGATGACCTCGTAAAAGCCGCCGCTGTGGGCCATCCACAGCTCGCCGACGACCTCGCCCTGCAGCTCGCGCTCCGGTTTGCGCAGCTGGCTGTCGAGCCACATGAAGAGGAACGAGTCGCCGATCCACATGATGGCGGCGACGACGTGCGCGCCACGCACCAAGACGTTCAGCCACTCCTGGACGGCGGGGTTCATGCTGCGGGACTCGCTTCGCTCGCCCCTCGCTGGGCCTGCGCGTCGGAGCTCACTGCGTTCGCAACTCCTCTCCGGCTCACTCTCCCCCCGCGTCGAGCTCGGGGTAGCGCCGGAAGATGCCGTCCTCGTTGAAGGGGATGCGGCGCGGTGAGGCCAGATAGGCCGCGATGTTGGGCCGCGCGCGCACTGCGTCGCGCAGCGCCAGCAGCGCCGGCACCTGGCTGGCGATGCGCTTCATGGCGCGGGGGAAGGCGTACTCCAGGCCATCCATCATCTGGAACACGGACAGGTCGGCGTACGTGGAGATGCCGCCGACGAGGTGCTTGCCGCCGGCCGCAACCAGCCAGCGCTCGAACCAGCCGAGGAACTTGGGGAGGCGTTGCTCGACGAAGCCCGTGGCGCGGCGCACGGCCTCCGGCTTCTGGTCCTCGTAGTAGAGGGTGGTGCCGATGGGGTGGTGCGTGTCGTGCGCCTCGGCGGCCACGTCCATCACCGTCAGCTGTAGCTGGAGCGCGCTGGCCCGGGCGCCCTCGTCGGCGGGCACCAACCCGTGGCGCGGGCCGAGGAAGGCGAGGATGGCCGCGGTCTGGGAGACCACGCCGCCCGGGTAGACGAGGAACGGCGGCGCGAAGGGCTCGGGCCGTGCGGCGCGCAGGGTCTTCATCAGCGCCTCGCCGCCACCGCCCTCCTTACTGGGCAGGCGGGCCACGTCGACATACGGCACGGCGGCGTCCTCGAGCGCCAGGCGCACGAACTCGCCGCGGCCCTGGATGCTCGGCCAGTAGTGGAGCTGGTAGTCGGGCTCGGCCATGGGGCGGCAGGCTCGCGCCCTGTCCGCCTGCGCGTCAACCGGCCTTGCCTGCGGCCCCGCCGCCTCTATTATTGGTCGTATGATAAATAATCGGCCCAGGCGCTCGCGGTGTCGGGCACGGGGAGGCGCGGCACGGGCGACGCTGCTCCTGGCCTGCGCGGTGGGCGCTGGCGGATGCCGGCAGCGCGAGACGGAGCCAGACACCTGGCAAGGTGTGATCGAGCACGAGGAGCGCGTCCTGGGCTTCGAGACGCCCGGCCGGGTCAGCGCCATCCCGGTCGACCGCGGCGCCACGGTGCGCGCCGGCGACCTGCTGGCCGCGCTCGACGACTCCATGGAGCGCACCACTCGCGAGGGGCGACAGGCCGAGGCCGACGCGGCGCGCGCTCGCGTGGCGCTGCTGCGCGCCGGCAGCCGGCCCGAGGAGCTGCGCGCGCTGACCGCCGAGGTGCGCGCTGCCGAGGCCAACGAGTCGCTCCTCCTCAAGACGGCGGCACGCGACCGGATGCTGGTCGGCGGCGGCGCGCTCCCGCAGGCCAGCCGCGATCAGACGGAGGCGGCGCTGGCGGCGGCCACTGCCTCGCGCGAGGCGCTCGAGCAGCGGCTGCGCGAGGCGAAGAGCGGGGCACGCCGACAGGAGGTGGACACGGCCGAGGCGCAGGCGGCCGCGGCCGGGAGCGCCATCGAGCTCTCGGCGGAGCGCATCGAGCGCCACGAGCTGCGCGCCTCGCGCGACGGCAGCGTCCTCGACGTGCCCGTCGAGCCCGGCGAGATCGTCGGCGCCGGCACGCCGGTGGTGACCCTCGCCGACACCACCCGGCCCTTCGTGGACGTCTTCGTCCCCCAGGGCAGCATGGAGGGCATCCGCGTGGGCGCGCCAGCGACGGTCCGCGTCGACGCCGGCGCGACTCGCCTCGGCGGACGGGTGGAGCACGTCGCACGTCGCACCGAGTTCACGCCGCGCTTCGTGTTCAGCGATCGCGAGCGCGCCAACCTGGTGCTGCGCGTGCGGGTGCGCGTGGACGACCCCGGGGAGAAGCTCGCCGCCGGGGTGCCGGCCTTCGTGCACATCGAACGCCTCGCCGCCGACGCCCGACAGGCAGCCGGCGCCGACGCGGGGTCGAGGTGACGGCGATCATCGAGGCCGAGCACCTGTCGCGGCGCTTCGGAGCGCTGTGGGCGGTGCGCGACGTCTCGCTGCGGGTGGAGCGCGGCGAGGTCTTCGGCGTGCTGGGCCCGAACGGCGCCGGCAAGTCGACGACCATCCGCATGCTGTGCGGGATCCTCGACCCCAGCGGCGGGCGCGGCACGGTGGTCGGCTTCGACATCGGCCGCGAGGCGGAGAAGATCAAGGAGCGCATCGGGTACATGACCCAGCGCTTCAGCCTCTACGAGGACCTGACCGTCTTCGAGAACCTCTGGTTCTTCGCCGGCATCTACGGCGTGCCGCGGGCACGCCGCCGCGCGCGGGTGGCGCAGGTCATCGAGCAGAGCGGCCTCGGCGAGCGGCACAAGCAGCTGGCCGGCACGCACCCTCGTGGCTGGAAGCAGCGCGTGGCCCTGGCCAGCGCCACCATCCACGAGCCGCCGCTGCTCTTCCTCGACGAGCCGACCGCCGGCGTCGATCCGGTCAGCCGCCGCGAGTTCTGGGACCAGATCCACCGCATCGCCTCCGCCGGGACCACGGTGCTCATGACCACCCACTACATGGACGAGGCGGAGCGCTGTCACCGACTGGCCTTCGTCTTCCGCGGCGAGCTGCTCGACACCGGCACGCCGGCGGAGATCGTGGCCCGCCGCCACCTGCGCGTGGCCGAGATCGAGGTGGCGCGCTCCACGGAGGCCGCCGAGGCGCTGCGCGCACACGCCGCCGTCGACGAGGTGGCGCACTACGGAAACGAGCTGCGTGTGGCCACGCGCGGCGGCGTCGATCCGCGGCAGGTCATCGACAGCACCCTGCTGGCGCTGGGCATCGAGGGTCGCGGCTACCGCGAGGCACGCCCGACGGTGGAGGACGCCTTCGTGGCCATGGTTCGCGACGAGGCGCGTGCACCCCGGCCGGGGCCGGCACCCGGGGAGGCGCGCGCGTGAGGGCGGCGATCATCGCCTGGAAGGAGCTGCGGCAGCTGCACCGCGATCGCCTGACGCTGGCGATGATGGTGGCGTTGCCCATCCTGCAGCTCCTCCTCTTCGGCTACGCCATCGACACCGACGTCCGCCACATCCCCACCGTGGTCTACGACCAGGACCACAGCGCGCAGTCGCGCGACCTCTACCGCAGCATGGAGGCCACCACGTTCTACGACGTGGTGGGGCATGTCCCGGACTACGCGACCATCGAGGCCGTCATGCGCAGCGGCCAGGCCAAGGTGGCCCTGGTCATCCCCCCGCGCTACGCGTCGGACCTGGCGCGCGGCGTGCCGACCCACGTGCAGCTGGTCATCGACGGCTCCGATCCGCAGACGGTGGCCAGCGCCACCAACACCGCCGCGTCGCTGGCCGCGGCGCGCTCCACCGAGCTGCTGCTGCGCCGGCTCGGCCCGGGCAGCGGCCTCGAGGGCATGCCGCTCTCGGTGGAGCCGGCGACCTGGTACAACCCCGAGCTGCGCACGGCGGTGTTCATCGTGCCCGGCCTGGTCGGCGTCATCCTCACCATGACCATGGTCATGCTCACCTCGATGGCCATCGTGCGCGAGCGCGAGCGCGGCACCCTGGAGCAGCTCATCGTCTCCCCGGTGCGCAACGTGGAGCTGGTGGTGGGCAAGATCCTGCCGTACGTGGCCATCGGGTACGTGCAGATCACCCTCATCCTGGCGGCCGGTCGCCTGGTCTTCGACGTGCCCTTCGCCGGCTCGCTGCCGCTGCTCTACGGGCTGTCGTTCGTGTTCATCGCCGCCAACCTGGCGCTCGGCCTCCTCTTCTCCACCCTGGCCGCCACCCAGCAGCAAGCGATGCAGATGTCGTTCTTCTTCCTCCTGCCCAACATCCTGCTCTCGGGGTTCATGTTCCCCTTCGAGGCCATGCCCGCGCCGGCGCAGTGGCTGGCGCAGGCGCTGCCGCTGACCCACTTCCTGCGCATCGTGCGCGGCATCGTGCTCAAGGGCAGCGGCGTGGCCGACACCGCCGGCGAGCTGGCCTGGATGAGCGGCCTGCTGGTGGCGCTGGTGGCGATGGCCTCGCTGCGCTTCGAGAAGAAGATCGCCTGATGGCCCGGCCGCGCAGCGACATCTCCACGCGCATCCTGCACGCGGCGCGGGCACGCTTCGCCAGCTCCGGCGTCGACGCCGCGGCGCTGCGGACCATCGCCGCCGACGCCGGCACCAGCATCGGGATGGTCTACTACTACTACCCGAGCAAGGACGACCTCTTCTTCGCCGTGGTCGAGGAGGTGTACGCGACTCTGCTGGCCGAGCTCGGCGAAGCGCTCGAGGCCGGCGCCTCGTTCGAGGAGCGCATGCGGCGGCTCTACCGGCGCATCGGGGCGATGAGCGAGGTGGAGCTGACCACGGCGCTGCTCATCGCCCGCGAGGCGATGACCTCCTCCCCGCGCCTCGCCCGCCTCGTGGATCGCTTCCGCCGCGGCCACCTGGCCCTGGTGCTGGCCGCGCTGGGCGACGGAGTGCGCGAGGGCGCGGTCGACGGCCGCCTCCACCCCGCGCTGGGGATGATGGTCGTCCTCGCCCTGGCCGGACCTCCGCAGCTCATCCGCCGCGCCGCCGCGGGCCGTCTGCCTCTGGCAGGGATGCCGGAGGGAGCGGCCTTCTCCGATCTCCTGGTGAGCGTGCTGATGCGTGCCATCGCTCCCGGCCTCGCACCCAGCCTGGCCGGCGCCCCTGCGTCGAGCACGGGGCGCGCGGCACCGGCTGCGGAGACGACCGCCGCACCAGCGCCGAAGCGCCGGGGCTCCCCGCAGCCTGCGCCTCCGTCAGGGCGACCGCGCTCGCGCGCGCGATCGTCGCGCTAGCCGGCCAGGCGCGGCGGGAGCGAGGCGCGCAGCTGCCGTCCATGCGCGGCGAGGGTCGCCAGCATGGCCTCCTCGCCGGCGGCGCCATCCCAGCAAGGCGCGCCGATGGCGGCGCCGATCTCCTCGTCCCAGCGCGCATAGATGGCCGCCAGCTCCCGGTGAGCCGCACCGGCACGCCGGGCCAGCCACGGGCTCGCGCGCGCACCGTCGGCCAGCGCGTCGTCGCACAGGTAGTCGTTGCAGGTCGTCGAGCGCTGCGTCGGATCGAGGGTGCAGCCGCGCGTGCCGTGGAACGCGCACCGTGCGCCGCCTTCGCCCTCGACGCGCGCCACCGCCAGGCCGCGCCGGTTGGGCACCAGCCGGCCTGCGGTCGTCTCGGCGCGCAGCCAGTCGCGCCCGCCGTGATCGAGGATGCGCGCGATGTCCGACCAGGTGAACACCGGCGGCGCCGCGCAGCAGCCCCGCGGCCCCTGGGGACACGCGCCACACAGCGCCGAGAGCGCGAGCGTGTCCACGCCGGCCACGTGGAGGTGGATGCGCGCGCTCGCCGCCATCGCCACCGCTTGCCATGGCAGCCGGCGCACGCGAAGGCTCGCCCCCGAGCCCACCTCTGCCGGCACGCCCTCGGGCTCCCGATCGGCGCGCCGGAAGGCCCCGGCGCGGGGCCGGGTGCCGTGACAGCGCAAGATTCCGCCCAGGCGGCCGTGTGAACGGGCTGAATCCCGGCCTTCGCTCGCGCACCCCATGTCGACTTCGTGCCCCGGTGTGGGCGGAGGGAAGCCGCTGGCCTACCTCCGGGTAAAAGGCTCGACAGCTTGGCGGGCGACCTGCCCGCCTTGGAGGACGTTCGATGAAGATCCGATTCTTGGTTGCCGGCGCCGTGTGGGTCGCCGGTGGTGTGGGGCTCAGGGGCTGTGGCAGCGACTCCGACGACGGGAGGAGCTCCGGCAACGACGGCGGCAGCGGCGCCGAGGGCGCGGCCGGTCCCGGCCAGGGCGGCGCGGGTCCCGGCCAGGGCGGTGCGGGTCCCGGCCAGGGCGGCGCGGGTCCCGGTCAGGGCGGCGCAGGTCCCGTCCAGGGCGGCGCGGGTCCCGGCCAGGGCGGCGCGGGTCAGGGCGGCGCAGGTCAGGGTGGGGCGGGTCAGGGTGGTGGCCCGGCGGGCTGCGACGACGGCGGCACGCGGTACGCCGACTGCGACGCGTGTCAGAACGCCGAGATCACGACGGCCGGCGGATGCTGCGAGGCTCCCTACGACACCTGCCTGGGCAGCCCCGATTGCGTGGCCTTCGCCATGTGCGCGCAGGCGTGCGAGAACGACGCCTGCGTGCAGGAGTGCGCCAACGCCTACCCGAACGGCGTGAACCTCTATCTGGACGTCATCGACTGCATGTTCGGCGCCCAGACGCCGCAGGACCCGGGCGCCTGCGGCCTGGTGTGCGTCGACGACGCCTCCTGCACGGATGGCGGCACCGACCACGCCAGCTGCGACGACTGCCAGAACGCGGAGCTGTCCGCCGGCGGCTGCTGCGAGGCGGAGGCCACGACCTGCGCGGGCAACGCCGACTGCGTCGCGATCAACACCTGCCTCCAGCCCTGCGCGGACGACGCCTGCGTGGACGCGTGCTTCAACGCCAACCCCAACGGCGTCGCCGACTTCACGGCGCTAGTGGAGTGCACGTTCGGTGACGGCGCCACGCCGGGCGCCTGCGGCACCGTCTGCGTCTCCGCCGCCTCGTGCGATGACGGCGGCCCCGAGTTTGCGACCTGCGACGACTGCCAGACGACGGAGACCGACATCGGCGGCTGCTGCGAGGCCGTGGCCAGCACCTGCTTCGCCAACGTCGCCTGCACCGACCTCCTTACCTGTTTCGACGGATGCGGGCCGAACATGGCTTGCCAGGATCAGTGCCAGGTGACCTACGCCGCCGGCCTGAACGACCTCATCGCCGTGTCCGACTGCCTCTTCGGCGACGGCAGCGTCGGAGCGGTGGGCTCCTGCGGCGTCGCTTGCCCCTGAGCTGACGAGCGCGCCTCGCTCCGGGCGAGGCGCGCTGCATCCCATCCGCCACCGGGCGCGTCCCTCACGGGCGCGCCCGGTGGCGTTTTGTCAGCGCGCGCAAGACGGGTAGGCCGACACTGGCCGCGGTCCAGGAGCGCCATCTCGCAGCTAGCGATCGACGAGGCGGTTCGTCCAGCGCAGCACGCGCCGCGTGGCGCCCGGCGCCAGGCGCTTGGCGATATGGATGGCCCAGGCCTCGGCGGTCACCGGCACCACCGCGCGGTTGCGTCGCACGGCATCGAGGATCACCTCTGCCACCCGCTCCGGCGCGTAGTCGCGGCGCGCGTAGAGGTCGACGACGCGCTTGCGGGCAGCATCGTCGTCGAAGCGCGCCCCACGGGTGCGCATGGTCTCCACGATCCGGGTGCGCACCAGCCCGGGACAGATGGCGCTCACCCCCACGCCGTGCGGCGCCAGCTCCTCGCGCAGCGCCTCGCTCAGGCCGAGCACCGCGTACTTGCTGGTGCCGTAGGCAGCCATCGCTGCCAGGTTGTGGAACGCCGCGGCCGAGGCGATGTTGACCACCTGACCGCGGCCACGGGCCTTCATGCTCGGCACGAAGGCGCGGCAGCCGTGGATCACGCCCCAGAGGTTGACGTCGAGGATCCACTTCCAGTCGGCGAGCTCGGTGTCCAGGAACCCACCGGCCAGGCCGACGCCGGCGTTGTTGACGAGCACGTCCAGCGCCCCGTGCTCGGCGTGCACGTCGGCGGCCAGCGCGTCCAGCGCCGGCGCGTCGGAGACGTCGACCCTCCGGGTGGTGGTGCCAGCGCCGGCGCCACGCGCCTCTGCCGCGGTGCGCTCCAGCGCAGGCTCGGCGCCGTCGACGAGCCACAGGCGCGCGCCACGCGCGGCGAAGGCCAGGGCGGTGGCGCGGCCGATCCCCTCCGCCGCGCCGGTGATCAGCACCACGGCACCCCTGGGCGAATCGATGGGCATGAGCAGTTCCTCGATGGTCAATTCTTCGACTGCGAGCGGTCACGTCCGGCGTCGCCGCGGCGAGCGGCGCGTTCGGCGCGCAGCTTGCGGAGGCGCGCGATGCGCGGCACCAGCTCACCTCGATAGAAGCGGAGCAAGGTGCGCTCGCGGATCGCCGGGACATCGCCAGCGCCTTGTCGCTTCGTGCAATCGGCGGCGACACAGAAGAAGAGCTTGGCCTCGGCCCAGGAGAAGAAGCTTCCCAGCGCCGACTGTGGGCCGAGCTTCATGAAGGCACGAAACTCGGCGAAGCTGATGCGGTCCGCCGCCGAGCTCTGCGCCACCGACGCAAAAAGCGCCTGGAAACGCGGCAAAATCAGCTCCCCGGCGGCATCGAAGACGCCGGTGTCGGAGGGGTGCTTGCCGCGATGGATGTTGGCGACGCGCACCGTCGTCCAGCCGCCGCCGGTGAGCTTGCCCAGCGCGAGGACGATGATCGCCGCCAGCGACGCGCTCCAGCCGACGCCCGCGCCGAGCGCGCGGATGCCGCGGTACGTCTCCCGCCACCCGACCAGGCCGTCGTCGTCGCCGTCGAAGTAGGCCACGTGTCGCTGCAGAGCGGTGTAGTCCCGGCGCGCTCCAGTACCCCCGTCCGCCATGCGTCCAGCATACGGGCGCCGGAGCCCACCCGCGAAATCGTTGGCGAGGCTCGGTGCAGCTCGTTACCGTTTCGGAGCAGGGACGGCGCGGGGGAACCGCGGCCGACAGGAGAGGAACGACACGCCGCGCCCGATGGAAGCTTCGCCCGCCACCTTCCGCGGCACCGACCGTTTCGCCCTCCTCGATCGAGTCGGCGAGGGTGGGATGGGCGTCGTCTACCGTGCCCACGATCGCGAGCGCGACGTGGTGGTGGCGCTGAAGACGCTGACCCGCGCCAGCGCCTCCGCCATCTACCAGCTCAAGAAGGAGTTCCGCGGGCTCGCCGACCTGGTGCACCCCAACGTGGTCCAGCTCTACGAGCTGGTGTGCGCGGACGGGCACTGGTTCTTCACCATGGGAGCTCGTCGACGGCGTGCCCTTCGTCGACGCGGTGCTCGGCGCCGGCGCCGCCGCCGACACCGTACCGGCGCTGGCCTCGGGCGCGAGATCTCCTGACGGAGCCTCGACGACCGCGCACACCGAGCGCCACACGCCGAGGCACGCGCCCAACGCCCAGACCCTGGACGCCACCCGCTGCGCACCGCCGTGCTCCGTGACGCCATCGCCTCATCGGCTCCGCCGCCGCGCCCCCGCTCGGTTCCGCCAGCCACCATCGCCAGCGACTTCGCCGACCTGCGCGCCGCGGTGGTGCAGCTCGCCGACGGCCTCTCCGCCATCCACGCTGCCGGCAAGCTGCACTGCGACATCAAGCCGAGCAATGTCCTCGTCGGCGGCGGGCGGGTGGTCATCCTCGACTTCGGGATCTCCATGGACTGGACGCCCGGTCGCGCGGCGGCGCCCGAGTCCCTGCGCGGCACGCCCGAGTACATGGCGCCGGAGCAGGCCATGTACATGGCCTCGTCGCCGGCCAGCGACTGGTACTCGGTGGGGGTGATGCTCTACGAAGCGCTCACCGGGCGCCTCCCCTTCGAGGGCGCGCCGCTGTCGATCATGCTCGCCAAGCAGCGCGGCGCCCCGCCGCGCCCCCGTGAGGTGGCGCCCGGCGTGCCCGGGGATCTCGACGAGCTGTGCATGTCGCTGCTGGCACGCGACGCGGCCGCGCGCCCGGCGGGGCCGCAGGTCAAGGCCATGCTCACCGGCAGCGCGCCCCCACCGGTGAGCCAGTCGCGGCCCACCACGCCGCGCACCGCCGACGAGCTCTTCATCGGGCGCGCGCCGGAGCTGGAGACCCTGCGCAAGGCGGCGGAGCAGACGATGCTCGGCGAGCCGCTTGCGATGTGGGTCAGCGGGCGATCGGGGATGGGAAAGACGGCGCTGGTGGAGCGCTTCCTCGGCGAGGCGCGGCGCGGCGGGATGCTGGTGCTCTCCGGTCGCTGCTACGAGCGCGAGTCGGTGCCGTACAAGGCCTTCGACAGCCTGGTGGACGCGGTGAGCCGCCACCTCGCCCAGCTGCCCACCGAGGAGCTCGGCGACCTCTTGCCGCGTCACATCCGCGAGCTGTCCATGCTCTTCCCGGTGCTCCGCTCTGTCCCCAGCGTGGAGGCCCGCGCCGGCGGCGGGGAGCACGATGCGCTCGAGCCCCACGAGCTGCGCCGCCGCGCCTTCGCTGCGCTGCGCGAGCTCTTCGCCGCGCTCGGCGCGCGCCGGCCGATGGTGCTGCACGTCGACGACGTGCAGTGGGGTGACGCCGAGAGCGCCACCCTGCTCTCGGCGCTGCTCTCGGAGGACCCGCTGTCGCCGCGGCCACGTCTGCTGCTGCTGCTGGTGTTCCGCAGCGAGCACGCCGAGGACAGCCCGCTCCTCGCCGGCACCCGGCACCTGCGCGCGGGTCGCGCCGGCACGCGCCACCTGGAGCTGGGCGAGATCGGCGACGCCGAGGCGCTGGAGATCGCGCATCATCTCCTCGGCGGTCGCCCGCGGCTCGAAGCGCAGGCAGCATCCATCGCCCGCGAGGCGCGGGGCAGCCCGTTCTTCCTGACCGAGCTGGTGCGCTACGAGGAGGAGCGCGACGAGCGCCACGCCGCCGGCGACCCGCCCAGCCGCCGCGCCGTGTCGCTGGAGCAGGTGCTGCTCACCCGCGTGTCGCGCCTGCCCGACGACGCGCGCCGGCTGCTGGAGACCCTGTGCATCGCCGGCGGCCCGCTGCCGCTGGCGGTGGCCATGCGCGCGGCCGGGCTGGAGATCACCGGTCCGGCCTCGCTGGCGGCGCTGCGAGCCGTCAAGCTGGCGCGCACCCACGCGCGTGGCCTGGGCACGGAGATCGAGCCCTTCCACGACCGCATCCGCGAGACGGTCGCCGACAACCTCGCCGAGCGCGCGCGCCGCGAGCTGGCCGGGCACCTGGCGGTGGAGCTGGCGGCGAGCGGTGCCGACGCCGAGACGGTGCTCGAGCAATTCCTGGCCGCCGGCGACCCGGAGCGCGGCGCGGCCTTCGCGCGCACCGCCGCCGACAAGGCCCAGGAGAGCCTGGCCTTCGATCGCGCCGCGCGCCTCTACGCGGTGGCCATCGAGCTGCGCGGCGGTGACGCGCCCTGGCCGCTGCTGCGTGCGCACGCCGAGGCGCTCTCCTTCGCAGGCCGTGGTCGCGAGGCGGGCGCCGCCTGGCTCGCGGCCAGCCGCGCCGCACCGGATGGCGCTGCCACCGAGGATCGGCGCCTGGCCGCGGAGCAGCTGCTGAAGAGCGGAGACGAGGTGGCCGGCACGCGCCTGCTGCGCGAGGTCTGCGGGGAGGTGGGCCTCTTCTTCCCTGGCTCCGCGCAGGCAGCGCTGGCCGCGCTCGTCTAACACCTGGCCCGGCTGGAGCTCACACGCGAGCGCTTCCGCGAGCGCACCGAGAGCGAGCTCGAAGCGGCGCTGCGCGGCCGCGCCGACGTGGCCTTCACCGGCGCCGTCGGGTTCTCGCTCACCGACCCGGTGCGCGGCGCCGCCTTCTCCGCGCTGCACCTGCGGCTGGCGCTGGAGAGCGGCGTGCCCTTCCGGATCTGCCGCGGCCTCGCCCTGGAGGCGGCCGGCGCCGCGGCCATTGGCGAGGCGGGGCAGAAGCGATCGCGGAGGCTGGCGCGCGCCGCGCGTGACCTGGCGCGGCGCCTCGACGACCCCGAGGTGGTGGCGCTGGCCAAGCTCACCGAGAGCGCCGCGCCGTTCTTCCTCGGGCGCTGGCGCACCGCGCGGCGCGAGCTCGACGAGGTGGTGACCATGCTCCGCGACCGCTGCCGCGGGGTGGCCTTCGAGATAGCCAGCGCGCGGTACTGGTCGTGCAACACGCTCAACCACTGCGGCGACCAGGCCGAGCTGGCGCGGCGGGTGCCGTCCATCCTCGACGAGGCCACCCAGCGCGGCGACCGCTACACCCTGGCCCACATGGTCTACGCCGCCACCGTGGCGCGCCTCGTGGTCGACGACACCAGCGGGGCCCAGCAGGCCATCGCCACCGTACCCGCCTGGAGCAGCGGTGGCTTCACCTCCGCCCACTGGAGCACGCTCATCTCCGAGGTCGGCCTGCTCCGCTACCGTGGCCGCGGGCGCGCCGCGCTGGCGCGGCTGGAGCGCGACTGGATCGCGCTCGATGCCTCGCACCGCTGCGCGTGCAGGCTATCCGCGTCTTCGCCCACTTCGAGCGTGGCATCTCCGCGGTGGCGGCCTTCGTCGAGGCCTGGAGGCGCGGCTGCTCGTCGACGCCGAGCGTGACGCCGAGCGGTTGGCCCGCGAGGACACGCTCTACGCGCGCGGCATGGCCATGCACCTGCGCGCCTGCATCCACGCCGCGCGCGGCCGCCAGAGCGACGCCGCGCGCGCCCTGCGCCACGCCCTGGCCGGCCTGGTCGAGGCCGACCTGGGCTACCTCGCCGCCTGCCTCCGCCGCCGGCTGGGCGAGCTGGAGCCGCAGAGCGCCGCCGCCGCGGACTCCGCGCGGTACTTCGCCGAGCAGGGCGTGCGCAACCCGGCGCGCTGCGCAGCCATGACCGCGCCGGGGTTCGCCGATGGCTAGCGTGCGCCAGGGCATGACCACGGTGGTGTGCCAGGTGCTCCCCGGGCACGAGCAAGCCCTCTGCGACCTGCTCGAGAAGAGCATCGGCGATCAGGTCAAGGAAAACGACCTGGTCCCCTTCGCGCGCCTGGAGCACGTGCACTTCATGCGCTGGGTGATCCTCGACGCTCAGGACAAGGCGGCCACCGTCCTCGGCGGGAAGCACGAGGTGGAGCTGGCCTACGAGAGCAACTACGACGGCAGCGACGACGAGCACCTCGACGAGCTGCTCGAGCACGCCAGCGCGGGCATCGACGCCATCTACCAGCACTGCACCGACTACCCGGCGGAGGGCGCGCGCACGCCGGCGGCGCGGCGCGCGTACCTTTGCGGGCACGCCTTGCCCACCGCGGCCGGCCACGTCGCCCACCCTGGGCTCTCGGCGCGCCGCATCCGCTCCGACCACGAGCTGCGCACCCGCCTCCGCGCCGAGCTGGAGACGCTGATCCAGGCCGGCGCCCTGCCGGAGCGCGCCGACGAAGCGCGCCGGGTCCTGCGCGATCGCATCCGGACCCAGCACCCCGACATCGATCTCGCGCCGGTGGCGCCGCACCCCATCAGCCGTGCGCGTGTCAAGGCGGTGCTCGGCCTGGTGGCGGTGATGGTGGGCGGCCTGCTCGGCGCCTGGCTCCTGATCCACGGCTGGAGCGGCGTGCCGCGCCTGGGCCAGGTGACGGCCTCGCTGGCGCTGGCGGTGATCGCCATCGTGGCCGTGGTGCGCCTGCTCGAGATGCACGAGGACCGCACCGTGCCGCCCGCGCCCAAGGTCTATCCGATCCCCGATAGCCCGCGCATGCGTGCCATTCGCATGCGCGAGAACCGACACCCGCAGAACCCCCTCACCCACCTGAGCGTCGTCAAGCCTGGCCTCCTGCGACCGATCATCCTGCGCGTGGTGCTCTGGGCCATCAGCTGGCTGGCGCGCCTCTGGTACGTCGAGGGGGCCCTCGGGAACCTGACCACCATCCATTTCGCGCGCTGGGTGTATCTGCCCCGTGGACGCCTGCTCTTCTTCTCCAACTACGACGGCAGCTGGGAGGCGTACCTCGGCGACTTCATCGATGTGCAGGCCCCGCAGCTCACCGCGGTATGGACGAGCACACGCCACTTCCCGCCCACCAAGCTGCTGCTCTGGGAGGGCGCGTCGCACGAGGAGGACTTCAAGCGCTGGACGCTGGAGTACCAGGTGCCCACGCTGTGCTGGTACAGCGCCTACAAGGATCTCAGCGTTCGCAACATCGGTGACAACGCTCGCATGCGCGAAGGGCTCTTGCGCGAGGGGAGCGAGGAGGACGCCGCCGCATGGCTGAGATCGCTGTGAACCCACCGCTCGAGCGCAAGGACATCCAGGGCATCGTGCTCTTCGGCTACGGCTCGCTGCCCAGCGCGCGCTTCTACTTCCTGCACATCGAGGACGCGGCGCAGGCGCGGCGCTGGCTGCGCGAGAGCCGCAAGCGCGTGCGCCACGCCGGCGACGACCACCGCGACTGGCACACCGCGCTCAACCTCGGCTTCACCGTGGCCGGCCTGCGAGCGCTGGGCGTGGACGAGGATACGCTCTGCACCTTCCCGCGCGAGATGCAGCAGACCATGGCCGACGAGGAGCGCGCCCTGGTCCTCGGCGACGAGGAGGAGAGCGCACCCACGCGCTGGGAGCTCGGCGGCCCGGCAGGGACCGAGCTCCACGCAGTGGCGCTGGTCTACGGCCGCTCCGCCGCCGAGGTGGCCGACACCGCCGTCTCGCTGGGGCTGGAGGACCAGGCACGCTCCGGGGCGAGCGTGGCCACCTGCATCGAAAGCCAGAGGATCGGGGACGGGCGCGAGCACTTCGGCTTTCGCGACGGGCTGTCGCAGCCGCACGTGCTCGGCATGCCGGTCTCCACGCGCGACGCCGAGTACCAGAGCGGGCCCGCAGTCGCGGCGGGAGAGTTCGTGCTCGGTTACCCGAACGAGTACCAGCAGCTGCCTCTGTCCCCATCCGTGCACCGCGGTCATCCCGGCGCCGACGCCCTGCCGCCGCTGGCGCACGCGGCCGACTCGCGCCACGACCTGGGCAAGAACGGCAGCTACCTGGTGCTCCGCAAGCTGCAGCAGCACGTCTCCGTCTTCTGGAACGCCATGCGCGAGCACGGCGGCGAGGAGGGCGCCGCCAGCCTGGGGGAGCGCATCGTCGGTCGCAAGGCCGACGGCCCGCCGCTCGAGGGGCGCCCCAACATGCGTCCCAACGACTTCGACTTCTCCGATGACGTCGCCGGCGACAGGTGCCCGATCGGCGCCCACATCCGGCGCGCCAACCCGCGCGCCGCCCTGGCCCGCGAGCTCCGCGACCCGCGCGAGCAGGCCAGGGAGCTGGAGCGCGCCACCAAGACGCTGCAGCGCCACCGGCTGCTGCGGCGCGGCCGCCCCTATGGTGCCCCGCTCGACGACCCCCGCGGGGCACGCGATGACGATGGCGTGGACCGAGGCCTAATCTTCGCGGTCATCAACACCAACATCGCCCGGCAGTTCGAGTTCGTGCAGCAGACCTGGATGAACAGCACCAAGTTCGACGGCCTCTACGACGAGGACGACCCGCTGGTGGGACAGCGCCGAAACGCGGCGTCTTTCACGCTGCCAGGCAGCCCGTCGCCGCGGCGCATCCGTGGGCTGCCGCGCTTCGTCACCATGCGCGGCGGCGGGTACTTCTTCCTGCCCTCGATGACGGCCCTGGACTGGCTCGGCGATCCGGAGCGCGGTTAGGCCAGCAGCTCGGCATCGCAGGTCGCAGCTCGCGCCCGGTCCGCTTCGCAGGCCAGCCATGGCCGCCCTTCGAGCAAGCGGCACGCCACCCGTCCCGCCCACAGAAGCCTTCGAATAATGGGGGCTTGGGGGCCGCGGCGGCCGTGGCAGGCCAACCGCGATTTGCTCACGCAAACCGGGGGTTGTCGGTGGCGGTGGTCGCCGGTGGTTTGGTGGGAATGGTGCCGCGGCCGGCCGTGTTGGCCTCCACGTGGAAGGAACCACCCGGCCGCCGGCGACGCGCCCGGCAGCCGCCGAAGGAGGCAGCGCAGCCATGAGAAGCGACCTCGACGCCATCCGTGAACGTCATATCCGCAAGGAATTGCGCGAGGAGCTGGCCAGCCAGCCGGATGGCGAGTGGGGATGGGCCCGCGCGCACATCCACGGCACGACGCCGTGGCCGCCGAAGCGCCTGTCGCGCGGAGACGAGCTGGGCTGGCTGCGCGCCATGCGCCCGGGGACGCCCGAAGGCGGCTACTGATCGCGGTGACGACGTCGGTCGAGCGGCTGGCTACACCCAGTCGTAGTCGTACCCACCGTCGCCTCCGCCGTCGGAGTCGTAGCCGCCGTCGGAGTCGTAGCCGCCGTCGGAGTCGTAGCCGCCGTCGGAGTCGTAGC
>JBBJMR010000074.1:0-31036 GCA_037720395.1 Polyangiaceae bacterium | reverse complement strand
ACGACGCGGTGTCTCAAACACGTTGACAACTTCCGGCGCTGCGCCTGCGATGCGCGCGAGCATCATTCCCACCAGGAAGTTGGCGCGGCGCGGCGTACACGAGGCGCGCAGGACGATGCGCTGCACGCCATGGATGCGCGCCAGCGTTGCCTCCGCGATGGCTCGCGGCTGGCGGTAGATGACGTGCCGGCCGTGGATCTGGATTGCCAGCGCGACCGCGCCGCCGCGCGGCGGTGATGCGGGGTCCATCCCAGCCTCCTCGTAGAGCGCCCTCGCTATCTCCCCCAACCCCATGGGCCCCACCATGAGGCCTCCGCTGTAGGGCGCGCGAGTGGGGAAAGTCGTGCCCAGGGCCTGGAAATGACCGGCCCCGGAAAAGTCACACGAGCCCCTTGCGCCGTCATAGCTAACGCTATAGCTTTGGTTCACCGATGAACGCCGCCACCAAGACCCGCCGCGCCCCGCCGCCCGTCCTGCCCGAGGCCTTCTGCCCGGAGCTGGCCATCCAGCACCGGCCGCTGGCCGAGGTGCTCGCCGAGGCGGCCAGGAGCGCGCTGTGACCACCTCCACCCGCGTGGGTCGCTTCGCGGTGCGCTTCGTCCACCTCGACGCCGGTTGGCGCTGGTGGGTGTTCGAGTCGCGCACTGGGTTCGACACGGAGCACGGTCTGCGCGCTGATGGCTACGACAGCCAGCATGCGGCTCGGCGCGCCGCGGCGAAGGCCGACAAGGCGGTGCAGCTGTGACCGCCGCCGGCATGTCGGTGGTGGCGCGCATGTCGCTCGCCGCGGAGCGCGCCGGGATGCTCCCGCGCCACGCCGACGAGCTGTGCCGCAACTTGGCGATGGTCGACGCAGCCGACATGAACGTCGGCGAGGTGGCGGCGTCCCTCCACCGGCGACTCACCCCCGGGGTGGCGGTGCCGCAGAGTCCCGAGCGCGACGAGATGGTGGAGCTGCTGTCCACCCCGGGCGCCATCGCGCGCATCGCCCGGGCCGTGGTGCTCGCCTACGCGGCGGCAACGGTCGAGGCGGTCCTCGAAGGGATCGCCGATGGGAGGGCCGCGTGAACGACCCCGTCTTCGACACGAACCTGGATGAGCTGCACCGCGACCCCGCCTTCCCAGTCTGCCAGGTCAACGGCTGCCGCGAGCACAGCGTGGACGCCTTTGAGGGCGTCGAGCTCTGCAACGACCACTACTTCGAGTGCCAGGACGCGGCCGAGGAGTCCGCCGCCGACTTCGACAACGACTGCGACCGCGAGGACGGGGACCGCGAGGACGACGACCTGGAAGTGGAGGCTGCGGAGTGACCTACCTCGTAACCCTCGCCCGCAGCGACTGGAGCATCACCGTGCCCGTCCCCGCCGAGTGCCTCGCGACGTGGACCACCCGCTTCCTCGAAGAGGGCTGGCGCGTCGTCTGCGTCGTCAAGGAGGCAGCGTGAGCGCCATCGACTTGCTCGAGGTGTCGTCCACCGCCACCCCCGCGAACGACACGCGGATCGCCGTGCGTGCGGCATCCGGGGGGCGCGTGCACTATCTCGGCGCTCGAGGCTACTCGGCCTGCGGGCGCTGGCTGGGGACGATGCTCTTCGGGATGAAGGGAGGTCGCGCGAGCTGCGTCCATTGCCTCTCTCTGACGGGTGACTACCCGTGACCACCTGGCACCTCCACGCGCCCGTAGTCTCCTCGAAGGAGGACCTCCGCCGCGCGCCGGCGCGCCCCGCGCGCATCCGTGTCGAGGCCACCTGCGTCGAGGACGCCTACGACGCCGCCGACCGCTACTGCGGCGGGCGGGGCCTGCAGATGGTGCAGCGCACCTGGATGCCGCCGGGCCAGGCAGAGCAGCATGTCGTGGAGGAGAGTCCGCAGGAGCGGCAGGCGGCCTACGAGGACCTGTTTCAGGTGCTGCGATAGCCATGGGCGCCTTCAGAGACATCGCCGGCCAGCGGTTCGGGCGCTACACCGCGCTCCGCCACATCGGCATGAACAAGCGCGGACGCGCGATCTGGGAGGTCCGATGCGACTGCGGGACCGTCTCCACCGCGTTGAGCAACAGCCTCGTGACCGGTCACACCCAGTCGTGCGGCTGCCACCGCCTCGACCGGCTCCGGGAGACAATTCGCACTCACGGCGAGGCCCCCCGCTCGGGAAGCACGAACGAGTATCGCACGTGGAGACAGATGAGGACCCGGTGCGAGAACCCAGCCGACAAGGGTTACGAGAATTACGGGGGTCGAGGCATCAGCATCTGTGCTGGGTGGGCGTCGTTCAACGCGTTCCTGGCGGATATGGGGCGCAAGCCGACCGCGGCTCACTCGATCGATCGCATCGATAACGAGCAAGGCTACCAGTGCGGACGCTGCGCAGAATGCGTGGCGCGCGGAGCCGCCGCCAACTGTCGCTGGGCCACGGTCAAGGAGCAGCAGCGCAACAAGCGCAGCAACAAGCTCGTTCGTTGCGGTGACGCCGACCTGGCGCTAGTCGCCGCGTGCGAGCAGGTCGGTATCAAGTACATGACAGCCGTCATGCGCATGCGGCGCGGCTGGTCACCAGAAGAAGCAGTCCATACGCCTGTTGGACAGGTGCCCGCGAGTCGAAGAGACCGATCCGGTTCGCGACCGGTCCGTGGGGCGGAGGAATCACATGGGTAAGTTTTCAATCGTTCGAGGCGTGGAGCAAAGGCCCCACGCAACCATTCTCACGGGCCGGAGTGGCATCGGCAAGACCCACTTGGCCAGCACCATCCCCGGCGCGTTCTTCATCTGCGTCGAGCAGGGACTCAAGGGCGCGTCGCCGGATCACGTCGCGACGCTGCCGCGCTTCGAGCGGCCGAAGAGCCTCGCCGAGTACCTGGAGATGCTTGCCGAGGTGCGCGCAGTGGCACGCGGCGATGGCATCCGTCACGTGGTGACGGACTCGCTGTCCGGCGTCGAGCGGCTGATCAACCTCAAGGTCTGCCAGCTTGAGAACGTCGCCCATATGGAGGCAAAAGATTTCAAAAAGTTGTGGACCGCCGCGATGCCGATCTGGCAGCGGGTGCAGAACGAGCTCGACTTGCTGCGCGACGAGGCGGGGGTGCACGTCTGGCTCATCGCTCACGGCCAGGAGACTAAGACCAGCACCATCGACGGGGACATGTTCCAGACCTGGGACCTTGCGCTGCAAGGGAGCGGCGACTCTCTCGGCGCGCTCCGCCAGCTGTGGCGCGGGTGGGCCGACCACGTGCTCTTCATCGACTGGGACGCCGACGTCACCAAGGGGAGCATCGGCAAGAGGAGCGTCGGACGCTTCAAGTCGCGGATCCTGCGCACCAGGGAGACGCCGAGCCACTACGCCAAGAACCGCGCGAACCTGCCGCCGGTCCTGCCGGCGACGTGGCCAGACCTGCAGAGGGCCATGGCGGCGGGGGTGCCCGCGAACGATGCACGGCTTCGCGCCCAGCTCGCCGCACTGCTTCCTCAGCTCGGCGACGCAGACCGCGCCGCCGTAGAGGCCGACATGGCCTTGGCCAAGACGCCGGCGGCGCTGTCGTCGGTCCTCTCGCGGGCGCAGGGGATGCTGTCGGCTGCCCGCATCGACGCGGAGGACGACGCGCCGGCCGCCAGCGCGGAGGACGTGGCCGCCGCCCTGGCGATCACCGGTGCAGCCCTCAACGACAGGGCGGACGAGGTGCCGGCCGCAGCCGAGCCCCGCCGCGAAGAGCCTCGGATGCCCCCCGCGGACACCGCGGCCGCTGCGCAGGCCGTCGCCGACGCTGCCGCTGCGGCCGCCCTGGTGGACGAGCGCATCCGCGTGGCGCTCCAGGCCGCCGCCGCAAAGGCGGACGTCGACGCCATCGTCGAGCGCGAGATCCTCCCGCTCAGGCTGGAGAAGAACAGCCCGCGCCGGACGGCACTGCTGCCGCTGGTGAAGGAGACGAGCGCGCGGGTGGCGGGGGCCGCGGCGTAGCCGTGCGCATCTCTGCTTCAAAGCTCGGCCTCGCGGCGCGCTGCGCATACTGGGCGCGCCCCGACGTCGAGCTGCCGCCCGAGGGGCCGCCCAGCGTGGCCGCCGAGCTCGGCACCGCCCTCCACGCCGTCGCCGAGGGGAGGGACTACGCCGATGTGGCCCAGGAGGGCGGCTTCGACCCCGACGCCCTCGCCGCGCTGGTGGCGGAGTGGCAGGAGTGGTGGCCGGGCTACTCCGAGGGGCGCGCCTGGCAGAAGGAGGCGCCGTACGCCTACGACGTCGCGACGGGCCGCGGCCGCATCCTCCCCTCGGAGGGCCACCGGGACTACTCCGCGGCGACCGAGACCGAGTACTGCGCCACGGTCGACGCGGTGTCGCTCGATGGCGTCCCCACCGTCCTGGACCTGAAGACCGGATGGAAGAACAAGACGGTCGCGGCTTACCGGGAGCAGCTCGAGCTCGGCGCCCTGGCCGTGGCGCGCACCCACGGCCTCGACCGCGTGCGCATCGCCATTGCCCACGTCACCGGCTCCGGGGTCGTGGTGGACGAGACCCGCGGCGACACAGACCTCGACGAGTTCGATCTGGCCGACGTTGAGGCGCGTCTCCGCGCCTTGGCCGCCGGGGTGCCGACGTCGGAGCCGAACCCGGGGGAGCACTGCCTCGGCAGCTTCTGCCCCGAGGTCGCCGCGTGCCCGGTCACCGTCGCCACGCTGCAGGAAATCCCTGCCGCGCGCCCCTTGGCGCTCACTGGGGAGATCGAGACCGACGAGGATGCCGAGCGCCTTCTGCAGGGGCTACCGATGCTGGAGGCTTGGTGCAATGACCGGAGGGCGGCCGTACGGCGCAGAGCCCTCGCCACCGGCGGCATTCGGATGAGCGACGGCCGCGTGTACCTGGCCACGATCAATAAGCGCGAGAGCATCCGGCTCGATGTGCCAGGCGCGCTGGAGGTGATGCGCGTCGTGTTGGGCGAGCACACCGAGCGGGCCCTGACGGTGAAGACGTCGAAAGAGGCCATCGAGCGTGCGGTGCGCGTCGCAACCAGCGGCAAGCGCGGCGAGCTCGGGAAGCTGAAGACCAAGGTCCTGGACGCGCTGCGCGACGCCGGGGCCATCAAGACGACGCAATACGAAGACTTCGAGTTCAGAAAGCCGGCGCTGCCGGCGAAGGACGGTGCGTGATGCAGAAGGTCATGATCGTGGGCAACCTCGGTGGCGGCGCCGAGCAGAAGGCAGTCGGGGACCAAACGGTCGTCGAGTTCTCGGTGGCGGTGAACAGGAAGGACAAGGGCGAGGAATCGACGGCGTGGTACCGCTGCAGCTTCTGGGGGCAGCGCGGCGTCGCCGTCGCCCAGTACCTCACCAAGGGGAAGAAGGTTGCGGTCGCGGGCGACCTCAACGCGCGCGCCTACGAGGGTCGCAACGGCGCGGGCTTCTCGCTCGACGTGCGCGTGGACTCGCTGACCCTCTGCGACGGCGGCGGCAACGGGGAGAAGCGCGGAGCCCAGGGCAACGCCAGCGACGATCCGGACCCGTTCTGATGGACCTCGCCGGTCTGGTGTCGGTGGTGGTCGAGCTCTCCCTGCGCGCACGCCCGTGCGTGCTCGTGGCCCCGCCACCGCCGGCGCCGGACCTGCTGCGGTTCTGGATGTTCCGACGCGCCTGGCCGTGGGCCCGGTGCGTGGTGGTGCGCTTCGAGGAGGTGACGACGTGGAACTAGAGAAGCTGGCGCTGGTGTGCATCCGGAACCCTGCGCGGGCGAACATGCACGCGCCGTGGCACCTGCTCGTCGACGGCGAGCCGTGGACGGTGGCGACGGATGGTCATCGCCTGGTCGCGGTGCGCGGACACGTCGAGGGAGCGCGCCCATCGAACGGGAAGATCACCAACGCCCACGAGATGCTGGCGCTCCCCTCCACCTCGGTCGAGGTGCGGACGGATGTGCTGCGGGCGTGGGCTAAGGGCGCCGCGGACACCCGCCCTTGCGATTGCGATGGCAAGGCCGTGAAGTGCGACGAGTGCCGCGGCACCGGGGGCGTCGAATGCGCCTGCGACTGCGGGGCGGCGTCGCACGACGTCGACTGCGAGGAGTGCGCCGGCACCGGCCGCCTCGACTGCGATTGCGTCGGCGGGCGGGTGCCGGCGGAGAAGGACCCGCGGCACCTGCTCGGCCGCGTCTACAACCGAAACCTGGTCCCGGCGCTGCTGGCGCTCGCTCCGGAGCAGGTGCGCGCGGGGCTGTGGCCTGTCCTGGGCCAGGACCACGAGGCGCTGGTGCTGTGGGGAGACGACTGGCGCGGGGTGGTGATGCCGCTCCACGGCCTCTCCGCCGCCGAGCACGGCGACTGCCCGATCGGGGCGGCGTTCACCGAGGACGCGACGGTTCAGCCGTGACCTACCGCCGCCACACCCTGCGCGAGCGCGCCGTCTGGCTCGCCGCCGTGGTCGCCATGTCGGTCACCGCGCACGTCTACGGGGCGGTGCGGTGGCTGCGGAGGCGGCGGTGAGCGCGACCACGTCCATCGAGTGGACCGACAAGAGCTGGAACCCCGTCAGGGGCTGCGCGCTTGTGAGTCCCGGCTGCACCAACTGCTACGCCATGAAGTTCGCGCATCGCTTCAGCGGCGCCGGCAAGCCCTACGATGGCCTGACGCGGCTTACCAAGCACGGGCCCGTGTGGACCGGCGAGGCGCTGTTCATCCCCTGGGCGCTCGAGGAGCCGTTTCGATGGAAGAAGCCGCAGCGCGTCTTCGTCAACAGCATGTCCGACCTGTTTCACGAGGACGTGACCGACGAGCAGATCGCAGCGGTGTTCGGGGTCATGGCCGCGGCGCCGCAGCACACCTTCCAGATCCTCACCAAGAGGCCGGAGCGGATGCGTGCGTTCCTGCGCGAGGTGATGCCGCGATTGGCTGACGACAACCGAGCCATCGCGGCCGCACCGGCTGTCCACCAGACGACGCTGCGCGCGGCAGTGGAGTACCTGGGTAAGCACCCGGCGCTGGATGCCGCGTGGGAGCGCGACCGAGAGGCACGAAATCGCGACGTGGAGGCGTGGCCCCTGCGGAACGTGTGGATCGGCGTGTCGGTCGAGGACCAGGCGCGCGCCAACGAGCGCATCCCGCTACTGCTAGATACCCCGGCGGCGGTGCGATGGGTGAGCGCCGAGCCGCTACTGGAGCGGGTCTCTCTCGCAGACCTCTACGACCATGCCGGCGGCATCATCAAGCCGCTCTGCGGGCTGCACTGGCAGCCGACGCCAGCAAGCTGGTCGCAGCGCGGCGTTACGGTGCTGAAGCCCAAGGGGCCGACCATCGACTGGGTGGTAGTCGGCGGTGAAAGCGGCCCCGGCGCGCGGCCGTTCCACCTCGACTGGGCTCGCAAGGTCGTCGCCGACTGCAAGGCGGCGGGCGTGCCGTGCTTCGTGAAGCAGCTCGGCGCCGTGCCCGTGCACACGCCGCCCGAGTGGGGCGCGCAGTGCGGGCTCCACCTGGGCGACCGCAAGGGCGGCGACATGGCCGAGTGGCCCGAGGAGTTGAGGGTGCGCCAGTACCCAGAGGGGTCCCGGCCATGACCATCATGGTCGACGAGCTGCAGGTCTGGCCGCACGCGCAGCACCGGTGCTTCAAGGCCGGCTCCTGCCACCTCACCACGGACGGCGACCTAGAGGAGCTGCACGCCTTCGCCGCGCGCATCGGCATGCGCCGTGCGTGGTTCCAGGACCATCCGACGGCGCCGCACTACGACCTGACGCCAGCGAAGCGGGCTGCAGCTGTGGCGGCCGGCGCCGTCGAGGTGTCAGGGCGCGAGCAGGCGCGGTGGCGGATGGAGCGGCGGAGGGCCGCCAAGGCCGGGCCGCAGCCGTGACCGACGTTCTGACCCCCAAGCAGGCCGGCGCGCGCCTCCAGGTCTCCGCGGTTGGCTGCGCGCAGGCGCTCGTTGACGCCGCCTCCGCAGCGTTCCACCGCATCGCGGACTACCGAGGCCGCATCTACTTCATCCAGGCTGTCACCGGCGGCCCGATCAAGGTCGGCTTCTCCAAGCGCCCCAGCGCGCGGCTCTTTGCGCTGCAAGCAGGCTCCCCGGTCAGTCTGTGCCTGTTGGCGACGATGTTTGGCGACCTGGAGCTAGAGCGCGACATCCACCGTGCACTCCATGGCGCACGAATCGGTCGCGAATGGTTTCTGCCGGTGCGCGAGCTCGTCGACATAGCCGCTGGACTGCCTGGCTCTACGAGGAGTCATCCGGCGCGACTGCTCGGGCTTCGGGTTGTGCCGAGAGGGAGGCGCCCGTGAGCCGGCCCTCCCCTGCCCCGTCGCGGCACCTCACCGCGGACGACATCGTCGACGAGCTGCAGGTCAGCCGCTCGAAGGCCTACGAGATCATGCATGAGATCCCCCACCTGGAGGCCGGGCGTCGGTGCCTACGCGTGACGCGCGCGGCGTTCGATGCTTGGCTCCGCCGGCGCGAGGTACCCGGATGCGACTCTACAAGCGCGGCGACACGTACTGGTGCAGCTACTACGACGCCGCGGGCCGGCGGGTCCGGCGCAGCACGAGGTGCACTGACCAACGCGCCGCAACCACGACGGGGCACCGATTCGAGCGCGACGACGCGGATCCGCGACGTGCAGCCGCGAACGCGACCACGCTCCGCACCGCCATCGACCGGCTAGTCGCCGACCGAGAGGGACGAGGGCGAGCCGCGGGGACGGTCAGCATGTACGTCACCAAGGGCGGGCAGCTGACCCGAGTCCTGGGCGGCGAGACACCGCTCGCGCAGATCGACGCGACCGCCGTCGACCGGTTCATCGCGACCCGGCTCGAGGACGGCGCGAAGCGCAACACCATCGGCAAGGAGCTGACCACCCTGCGGTCCGCTCTCAAGGTTGCCAAGCGCCGCGGCGAGTTCACCGGCGACATCGCCGAAGTCATGCCCGTCGGGTGGTCGAACGACTACCAGCCCCGCGCCGCCGTGGTGCGGAGCGCCGCTGACCTGCAGCGCCTGGTCGATGCGCTCGCTCCAGACCGCGGCGCGCACCTCTGCCTCCTCGTCGCCACCGGATGCCGGATGGCGGAGTCCCTGCGCCTCCGCTCCAGCGACATCGACCTCGGCGCCGGCTTCGTGCGCATCCGTGGCACCAAGACGAAGGCCGCGGCGGCGACTCTCCCGATCGTCGCGTGGATGCGCCCGCTCCTCGAACACGTCCTCGCCGTCCTCGGCGGGGGTGGCGGGCCACTCTGCCGACCCTGGACGAACGTCTGGCGCGAGCTCGGCGCGTCGTGCGCGAGCGCCGGGCTCGAGCACCTGACGCCGAACGACCTCCGCCGCACGCACTCGACCTGGCTGGCGGTGCAGGGCGTCAGCAACCAGGACCTCTCCGGGATGCTCCGGCACACGGACACCCGCATGGTCGAGCGCATCTACGGCAGGCGCGCGCCGGACGCGCTGGGTGCCTCGCTGCGCGCCCGCCTTGGCGAGACGGGCTCGGCGTCGTGCTCGCCGCCCGGGCCTTGCGCGCCCCGTCAGCGCCTCGGCGCCGGCGCACTCGCCGCGTGTGACACCGGTGTGCCAGCCCAACGCATCCGTGCGGACCGAGGGACGCGTGGTGGACGCGAAACCCCTGCGTTCTTCGTGCCCAGGGACGGAATCGAACCGCCGACACGAGGATTTTCAATCCTCTGCTCTACCAACTGAGCTACCTGGGCGAAGGCGGCGAGACCTTAATCCACGGCAGCCGACTCCGCAATGCCGCACGCGCGCTGAGAGCACGGCGGTCGTGCGCGCGCGCCGCATGCTGGGCACGGCCGCCGCGCGCGCCGCGGCAGCGCTCACGCCGTGCCGGGCCGCCGGGACGACGCCGCCGCCAGCTCCTCTGCGGTGGCCGGCTCCAGGTCGGCCTCGTCGAGTGGCATCAGATCGAGCTCGCTGAGGCGCGGCGCGCGCGCCTCCACCAGGCGCAGCGCCGCCGCCAGCCACGAGGCGCGCAGGGCCACGGCCAGGAGCAGCGCGACCTGATGCAGCACCCAGGGCATGGCCACCGTACCTCGCCCTTCGATGGGCAGCCGCGTCACCAGGTCGTACCCGAGCGCCAGGACGAGGCCGGTGAGCGCGGCACGCCCCGCGTAGCCGCCGAGCGCGCGGCCGAACGATCGGCCGAAGGTCTTCAAGCCCATGGCGACGGCGTCGTAGAACCCGAGCCGTCGCTGCACCGCCGCCACCCGCGCCAGGTCGTGCACGACGCCGGCGACCAGCGCCAGGGCGACCCCGACCACGATGCCTACCGTGCGTGCCACGTCCTCGCGCGGCGGCGCCCAGCCCATGTGGCCGATGACGGACTCGGCGCCGAGCACCGGCGCCACCAGGCAGAAGGCCTGCACCAGCAGCGCCACGCCGAGCAGGAGGGCCAGCGCTCCCATCCGCTCCGCAGCGCGCCCGAGGACGGCGCCGATCCGCAGCGGTCCACGGTGGCCGATGGCCACCACCAGCGCGGCCATGGGCACCAGACCGACCACCGCCGCCAGGGCGAAGATGGCGCCGGCCTGGGCGGTCAAAGCCGGAACGAGCGGCGCCGCGACGCGCGCCAGCTCGACGAGCATGACCGCGCCGCCGTCGAAGAGCTCCGCGTCACCCCGCGGATATCCGCTCACCAGGGCGCCGGCCGCACCGGCCACCGGCCCGGCCACCAGCAGCGCCAGCAGGGTCCGGAAGCCCCAGACCGCGACCACCCAGCCGGGGCGCCGCCAGGCCTGCATCTGCGCCGCCGCGCGCGGCTCGAGCTCCCGGCCCGAGAAGATCACGGCATCACCGCGTGCAGCAGCGCGCCGGCGAAGAAGCTGGCGCGGTCGAGCGCGCGCAGCGTGGTGCCGGCGCGCTCCACCGCGCGGCCGTTGTTGGTCAGGTCGAGGTCGAGCAGGACTCGATGCTCGGGATCGACCACCACCCAGCCGAGCGCGGAGGTCCCGCTCCACGACACGCGGAGCGTTGCCTCGCCCGCCTCCCACCGTGTCCGCTGCCGCGTGCCGTCGCTGCCGACCAGGTCCACGTCCACGGGCAGCGCCACCGCGCCGTGGCGACGCAGCACCGCCTGGCCCGACCATGGCGCGTGGGTCGCCGAGTCCACCTTCTCCGTCGGCGGCTCGCCGAACAGGCCTCGCGTCGCGCTGCCCGGCCAGGTGGTCGCCTCCTCGACGGCATAGTCGACCCACCCGCCCTCGAGCAGCGCGCTCCGTGATGCGGCGGCGGCCTCGGCGCCGAGCACCTCGCCCAGGGCGGCGATGAAGTGCTCCGGGCGCGGGTGCTCGAACCGATACCGGCGCGCGTAACGACCGACGGCCTTGCGCATCTCCGCCTGGCCGTAGACGTTGCCCAGCGACTGAAGGACGGTGGCGGTGCGCGCGTAGACCAGCGCGCCGTAGTCGACGCCGCGCGGGAACTCGGGGGCGGAGCGCGCGATGATCTCGTCACGATCGACCGCCAGCGAAAAACCTCGATAGACGGCGTCGAGCCCGATGCGCAGCCCCGGCAGGCCCGCCGCCGAGGTGCGCGGGAAGATGGCCTCCATGGCGTCGACCTCGGCCCAGGAGTTGATGCCCTCGTCGAGGAACGGGAAGCGCATCTCGTCGGTCGCCACCAGCCCGTAGAACCACTGGTGCCCGAGCTCGTGCGCCGCCACGATCTCGACCGACCGCGTGCCCGAGTGGACGGCCCACCACGCCCCGCCGGTGGTGATCAGCGTCGGGTACTCCATCCCGCCGGCCTCGGCGGCGGAGTCGGGAGGGTGGACCACGGTCAGCGTGCCGTACGGGTAGCGCCCGAAGGCGGCGTTGAAGTGGACCAGGCTCTTGCCGACCACGTCCATCTGCACACGCGCGGCCGCGTCGTAGCCGGGGGGATAGAGGCAGCGCACCTGCACGCCCTCCATGGTCTCGCTCTTCTCCTGGAAGCGGTCCCATGCGGTGAAGGCGAAGTCGTGGACGTCCTCCTGCAGGTATCGCCGTGTCACCTTGCCGTCGGCCCGGCTCTCGGAGTCCAGGTGGCCGGTGGCGCCGACGACGTAGGCCTCGGGCACGTCGATGGTCACGTCGTAGCTGCCGAAGTTCGCGGAGAACTCGGTGAAGCGGTGGAAGGGGAAGTGCGACCAGGTGCCGTCTGGATCGAGGCGCGCCAGCTTGGGGAACCACTGCGCCGCCATGTGGAAGCTGCCGCTCCAGCCGGTGCGGATGGTCACCGACGGCAGGTGGGCCTCGAACTCCACGTCCAGGGTGAGCGTTGCCCCGGGCGCGACCTCGCGCGGGAGCGGCACGCGGATGTCGGTCTCGTCGCCGGGCTCGCCGGGAGAGTGCTTGTCCGCGGTGGCCAGCAGATCGGCGTCCAGCTCGCGCGCGTGCAGGCGACGCAGCGAGATCCACCCCCAGTCGGACAGGGGCTGCGCGCCGCGGAAGCCGCTGGCCGGCGTGCTCCGCATGACGGTGCCCTCGTTCTTGAAGGCGTTGAGGTAGAGGTGCAGCCACAGCTCGCGCTGGGGCACGCTGGACGCATTCTTCCAGACGATCTGCCCCTTGCCGGAGAGCTCGTGCTTCACCGGGTCGAGCGCGACGCGCCAGGTGTAGCTCGCCACCGGGGCCGCGTGCGCCGGCAACGCGGCGTCTTGGTCGTAGCGCGGACCGACCGGCTCGGGCGCCACCACCGGGCCTGGCGTGACGGGTAGCCCGCCGTCGGGCGCCACAGCGGCAGCGCCGGCGTCCGCGGAGACACCTCCATCGCCCAGGCCCGCGTCGGCGCCGGCGTCGCCGGCCAGCGGAGCGCCGCCATCGAGCACGCCGGCGTCGGGCGGGCTGCCAGCAGGCTGCGGCTGGCGAGCGCGGGCCAGGATCTCTCCGGCGAGGAGCAGCAGCGCCAGCCCTGCGAGGATCTCCAAGAGGCGCCGCACGGCGCTACGGTAGCAGGACGTCCGCAGCCCGGCGCGACCTCCGTCGCTCAGTGCGTGCGCATCTCGACGACGCCCTTCTCGAAGAGGTCGAAGAGGATGCGCACCGCGTCCAGGCCGGGCATCCCGCAGACATCGAGGATCTCGTCGATCGAGCTCTGACCGTCGACGCAGGAGAGGAGGAAACCGCTGCGATGGTCGAGCGTGAGCCAGCGCAGCTGCTCCGGCGACATGACCACACGCGGCACCTGTTCGCCGCCGCCCACGCGACAAAGATACATCTGGCGCAACATGTCGCGGCAGCTCTCCGCGTATCGCTGCGCCTCGACGTGGCCGGGCTCGACCTCGAGGATGCCCTCGGCGAGGGTGAGCGCCCCGTCGTAGTCACCGGCCACGAAGCGGTCGTGGAGGAGATCGATGGGGTCGTCCGGGTCGAAGCCCGGCAGCGTGGCCCGCTCGTGCGCATCACCGCCGGTCGGCGCGGCCGCTGGCGCGGCTACTGGCGCGCCGAGAGCGCCGGGAAGCGGCGGGAACTCGTTCATGGTCGGCACGTGCGCCTCGCCCCGGCGCGCGAAGATGCCCGGCGCGACCTTGCGCTGGGCTGGCAAGGAGAGCCCGGCGAGCATCTGCTCCACCGGCAGCTCGTCGAGCTCGTCCAGGTCCCCTCCACCAGGCGGATGCTGCGGCACCGGTGTGTCCTTGAGCAGCTCGGGGTCGAGATCGTCGCTGGAGACATCCTCCGTCTCGATCCACGGCGCGGAGCTCGGCGCCGGCGCGGAGATGGGCGGCGGCGCCGAGCGCGGGCCGGCGCTCACGTCGTCGAAATCGAAGCGCAGCGGGTCTTCCTCGTAGAGCGTCTCCAGGATGGCTCGGTGCCGCTCGGCGATCGAGGGCAGCTTGGGGTACCGGGGCGGGGTGCGCAGGCCCGACTCCGGCGCGTCGTCGTCGTGGCCATCCATCATCTGCGCCACGTACTCCGCGGTCGGCACCGGCGGCGGCACGGTGGCCATCAGCTCTGCGCGCGGCGGCGGCGCGCTGGACCCCTGCCCGGCCTCGCGCGGCGACGTGGCAGCCGCAGGCGGTGGGCCGCTGCGCTTGGACGCAAGGCGCCGCATCTCCAGCGAGTCGACGGTCTTCGTCGAGGGCGCCTCCTCGATCAGCTCCTCGTCGCCGAGCTCCACGACGCCGTCGTCCCAGCCGGCGTCGACATCGTCACCGCTCGGATCATCGCCGCTGCGGCTGCTCCGCTCGGATTGTCCGGAGTCGTCTTCGGCCATCGTCTTCAGCGGGCGGGATCGAAGCTCCGTGAGGAGACCTGGCACCTGCGCGAGGCTCCGTCGGGAGACCTCGCATCTGCACGAGGCTCCGTCAGGAGACCTCGCACCTGTGGATGCTGCGTCAGGAAACCTCGCACCTGTGGGAGGTCAGTGGGGGCGCGAGACCACGCCCTTGAACATGCGGTGGGTACGCGCCAGCGCTTCGAGGTGCTCACGCATCGCCACCAGGTCCTTCTTGCTCATCGCCTGGCGCGCCTTGTCGACGATGCCGCGCGCCTTGCCGATGGCGTCGCGGCCGAAGTCGCTGGCGGCCACGATCTGCTCGACCTGGGGGAACATCTTCTCGATCTCGTTCACGTACTTCTCGGCCTCTTGCTTGGCCGACTCGAACTCGTCGCTGCTGCGCCGATCGACCAGGTAATCCTTGGCGTCTTCCATCATCTGGCCGACCTCCTCCTTGGTCAGGCCGCTGGAGGCGGTCACCTGGATCGACTGCTGCTGGCCGTTCTCCAGGTCCTTGGCGGAGACGGAGACGATGCCGTCGCTGTTGATCTCGAACTGCACCTCGATCTCCACCTGCCCCTTGGGGGCGCGGCGCAGGCCGGTGAGGATGAACTCCCCGAGCAGCTCGTTGTCGGTGGCCTTCTGGTGCTCACCCTGCATGACCAGGATCTTCACCGCCGTCTGGTTGTCCCGGCTGGTGGTGAAGATCTTGGCGCGGCTGGTGGGCACGGTGGTGTTCTGAGGGATGAGCTCCTCGAAGTTCGAGCCGAAGGTCATGATCCCCAGCGAGTGCGGGGTCACGTCGAGGAGGATCATCTGCTTGGTCTCGTCGACCAGCGCCGCGCCCTGAACCGCCGCTCCCAGGGCCACCACCTCGTCGGGGTGCACGCCCTTGCACGGCTCGCGGGCGAAGAACTCCTTCACCGCCTCCTGCACCTTGGGCATGCGGGTCATGCCGCCAACCAGCACCACATCCTCGATCTCGTCGCGGTCGAGGCGCGCATCGTCGAGGGTCTGCTTGCAGATCTCGATGCAGCGCTCCACCAGGTCCTCGCACAGAGACTCCAGGGTCGCGCGGGATAACGTCCGCTGCAGGTGGAGGGCCTCGTTGCGGCCGCTGGAGATGATGAAGGGTAGGTTGATCTCCGTCTCCAGCACGGTCGACAGCTCGCACTTCGCCTTCTCGGCGGCGTCCTTGAGGCGCTGCAGGGCCATGCGGTCCTGGCGCAGGTCGACCCCGTGCTGGTCTTTGAAGCCCTGCACCAGCCAGTCGATGATGCGAGCGTCGAAGTCCTCGCCGCCGAGGAACGTGTCGCCGGCGGTGGCGATGACCTTGAAGACGCCGCCGTGCCCGATCTCCAGCACCGAGATGTCGAAGGTGCCGCCGCCGAGGTCGAAGACGGCGATCACCGTCTCCAGGTTCTTGCCGAAGCCGTAGGCCAGAGCGGCCGCGGTGGGTTCGTTGACGATGCGGATGACGTCCAGCCCGGCGATGGTCCCGGCGTCCTTGGTCGCCTGGCGCTGGCTGTCGTTGAAGTACGCCGGCACGGTGATGACCGCCTTGGTCACCGTCTCGGAGAGATAGTCCTCCGCGAAGAGCTTCATCTCCTGGAGGATCATGGCGCTCGTTTCGGGCACCGAATACGTCTTGTCGCGGAGCTGGATGCGAACGTCCCCGTGCGGGCCCTCGACGATCTTGTAGGAGGCGGTGAGCACCGCATTCTTGACCTGCGGCGACGACCACTTCCTGCCGATGAGGCGCTTGGCTGCGTAGACGGTGTTCTCGGCGTTGGTGATGGCCTGGCGCTTGGCGATGTGGCCGCAGAGGCGCTTGCCGGCCTCGGTGATGGCCACCATCGACGGCGTGGTCTTGTAGCCTCCACGGTTCGGGATGACCGTCGGTACGCCGTCCTCGACGATGGCCACACACGAGTTCGTGGTGCCGAGGTCAATTCCGATCACGCGCTCCATGCTTGCTCCCGGCTCGAGCGGCCGACCCGCTCGGAAACCCTATCGAGCGGCTGTTCCGCTCGGAACCCTATCGAGCGGCCGTCCCGCTCGGAAATCCTGTCGAGTGGCCGCTCGGCCGGAAACCCGGTCGCAGCGGCCGTTCGGTTCGTGAATCTGTCCAATCGCTGTTTCGCCCGGAAACCTCTTCCGAACGGCATCCCGCCCGGACTCTGTAGGGGGGCCAGGCGGGTGGCCGTCCGGCCAGGCACGACCCCGCTGCGGACCCCATCGATCGCAGCAAATCAGTGTGCCCGGAGATTACGCCATTTTTCAACCGTTTGGCTGGGGCTCTTCGCGCGCCAGGCGGACCAGCTCCTTGATGCGGGCGTCCTTCGGGGCGAGCTCCACTGCCCGGTCGAGCTCCCCCTGGGCGCTCTTGTCCAGACCGGCGGCGAAGTAGGAGCGGGCCAGCGTCACGTGGAACTCGGCCTCCTTCGGGGCCAGCTCGACCGCCCGACGCGCGAACTCGATGGCCCGGCGCGCGTTGCCCGAGCTCTTCAGCGTGGTGAAGGCCACCCGCTCGTGGATGCGCCCGTTGTCGGGCATGCCGGTGGCCGCCTTGGCGTAGCTCATCGCCGCCTCGTGCCAGCGCGCGTACGACGACTCGTACTCCGCTTGCTTCACGAAGCCCGCCGCCAGGGCAACGGCGGCCTGCTGCGAGACGTCGGCGGTGGTGCGCGCCAGCTCGGCGTCCTCCGGGGCGAGGGAGGCCGCGATGCGGTAGGCGTTCGCCGCCGCGGCGAAGTCCTTCTTGTCGAGCGCGGTCTTGCCCGACTCCACGAAGCGCGCGATCTGCTGTCGCTTGGCCTCGTTGCGCGCCGCCATGTAGCGCGCGCGCAGCCCTTCGGCGTTGGCCGGGCGATGCGCCTCGGGTGTCGTCGGGGGCGGGCCACCGAAGCGCACACCGAGCTTGCGGGCCAGCGTCTCTCGCCGCGACTGCATCGTCTCGGCCGGGCGCGTGTCGACGTAACGCCCGGGCGTGGAGGCGTCGAGCGAGGCCATCGCCGCCGCCGACTCGTCGACGGCGCTCTCCACCGCTGCGATGTCACGTGAGGTCTGCTCGAGCAGCGCCACCATGGTGCGGTTCTTGTGCGTCTGCTCCAGATACTCGTCGTACTCGGCGCGGCGCTCGCGGTTGGTGAGAACGTCGTGCGCCAGCGTCATACGCGTGAAGAGCGCCTCGATCTTCGACTTGTAGGAGCCCAGCCGCTTGCGGAAGAAGCGGTCCGGGTGCACCTCGGGGGCGATGACGTAGTAGGCGCTCTTGATCTGCTTCTTGTCGGCCTGGTCGGTGATACCGAGCAGCTCGTAGTAGGTGAAGGCGTCGAGCCGGTAGTACAGGTCGAGGATGCGGCGGCGCTTCTCGGCGTCGATCTCCACGTCCTCGTCGAGCTCGGCCGGGTCGTAGAGCGGCGGCGAGCCCGAAGCGTGGTCCAGGGCGCTCCGGCCGAGCGGGTGGACGGCGGTGCCGCCCGGCGGGGTCGCCACCTTGCGCGTCTCCTGGACCTGGCTCCCCGGCGTCACCGGGCCGGAGGAGACGGGATGCGACCCCGGTCGCAGGGACACCTGCTGGCCGACGAACTCGATCGCACCCAGCGAATGCAGGCGGTCCAGCGCCGAGGCCACCTCTTCCGGCGGCAGGCCGGTCAGCAAGGACAGCTCGCGCTCGTCGATGGCCGCGTCGAGGCGCGAGAGGACATAGGCCTCCGACGGCTTGAGCGGGAGGGCGCGGATGTCGCACCCCGGCAGTTGCCTGGCGATTCGGGACATGAAAGGCGCTGCCCGCTGCGCCGCGCACGCGGAGCCGGGCCTGCTGCCGAGTCTAGCGACGATCTTCGCAGTGCTGCAATTCGGCGTGGAAGTGGCCGAGCCAGGACGCGGGGTCGGCGGCGATGCGTCGCCCGAGCTCCACGGCCAGCAGCTCGTGCACATCGCTGGCCCCGGCGACGTCCACGCGCCGCACCTGCACCGCCAGCGCTCCGTCCCAGGCGCGCTGCGGCGTCCCCACCACCAGGGCGGCCCCGGTGGCAGCCGCCAGCGAGGCCGGCCCGGTGGAGACGGCGCGAAGGCGTCCGAAGAGGGTCGCCTCCCGGCTCGGGGAGCGGCCCGGCAGATCGGCGAGGAAACCGACCGCGCCGCCGCGCCGCAGCTCGCGCACCACGTGGCGGGCGGCGTGGGGACCCCGGTAGATGCTCTTCACCCCGCGAGGGGCGCGCACGCGTTCGTAGAGCGCGGTGAAGCGCGGGTCGTAGCTCTGTCGCGCCACTGCGGCCACCGGGAAGCCCGCGCCGGCGAGCACCGCGGCCATCCGCTCCCAGGGTCCGAGGTGGGCGGTGACGAACACCACGCCGCGCCCTTCGGCGAGCGCCGCCGCGAACACCCTTCGCGACTCCTCGTCGAGGCGCAGGGTGCGTCCGGCGGGCTCGGCCCCGTCGAGGAGGGCGAGGGTATCGGCCAGGGTCTCGCCTGTGCGCGCGAAGACCGCCCGCACCTCGTGGCCTGTCGGCGTCCGGGCAAGGCCGGCCTCGAGCGAGGCGCGCACGCGCCGCCGCAGCCGTCCGCTGGCCGCCCACACGGCGCAGGCCACCGCGACGCAGAGCGTCCGCTGCACGCTGGCAGGAAGGAACTGCGCCATGCGCAGCGCGCCGCTGGCCAGCGCCCAGATGAGGTCGTTCTTCCATCGCTGCCGGCGTGACCATGTGCCTCCCTCGCGCAGGTCGGCGAGAGGCGAGGCGGCACCGGCCGCGCTCACGGAAGCGGCTCGGGCCGCGGGGCTCCGTCCACAGACCCCGCCCCTGTCGATGGGCCGCCGTCACCGAGGGCGCGCTGGATCACCTCGTCCTGGATGTCGATCGCTTCCGTGAAGGCCGCGATCGCCGCGCGGCGCGCCTCGGCGGCGCCGGCCGTGTCGCCGCGATCGCCGAGGGCCGCGGCGCGACGCTCCTCGACCACGCCGCGCATCTCCACCAGGTGGCCGCGAAAATGGGTGGGCGTGGTGGCCAGACGGAGCCCGTCGTCGACATCCTTCTTCGCCTGCTCGAAGTCGCCGGCGGCGCTGCGCAGGTCGGCGAGGCGGGCGCGCGTGTCGGCCAGCACCTCGCTCACCTCGGGCGCCACGACGCCATCCTGGGACGGCGGCAGCGGGCCACGCACCAGACGCTCCAGGGCGGCCATGGCGACCCGCTGGTCACCGCCGGCCATGGCCACGTCCGCCTCGTGGTGGGCGGCGCGCGCCTTGGAGAGGAACGCGAGCAGCGTGGGGTCGACCACCGGACCGTCGCACGGGCAGCCCGTGGCGCCGTCGGTCTCGCCGACCTGCGAGCACGAGATGCCCGCCGCCAGCCCGGCGGCCAGGAGCACACCGAACGTGAAGGGCAGCAGGCCCACGGGCGCGCGCCAGCACAGCGGCCACCTCGACGGCTCGCCGGCGGGGGGGCGAGGCGATCGGATCACCGCACCCCCCACTGCGAGTAGCGGTTGTGGCGCAGATCGGCAGCGCGCGACGCGGCGATGCGATCGATGCGCGCCGTCTCCTCACCGCTGCGCGGGAAGGGCGTGCCGACGTCGAAGAGGTCCATGGTCGAGCGCGGCGCGATCATGGCGACCGCGGCCGGGGCGCCGTCGCCGCGACCAGGCACCGTGGCGCCCGTCTGCCGGAAGATGAGCGCCAGGCCGGCGGCGAGGGCGAGCAGCCCGACGGCCGCGGCGACCACCTCGCGGGCGCGCCCGCGGCGGCGGGTGCCGGAGAGCGCGCGCGCGATGAGCGCCTCGTTGCGCAGCGGCGCCAGCACCGGCGGACGCCAGGCGGCACGCAGCGCCCCGGCCAGCTCCGCCGAGCGCTCCGCCGCGTCGCCGGCTCCGGAAGGGGCCGGCGCGGGCGGCGCGGCACCGCCATCGACCGGTGCTCCGCTCGCCGGTGGGTCGAGGCGGTGGCGAAGGCGCTCGGCCACGGCCCGCTCCACCCGCGTCGGAGCGGCCAGCGGGTCTCCGAGCGCGCGCGCCAGCAGCGCCTCGTGGTCGGCGTCGTCGAAGGTCGCCGGCTGGAAGGCAGCGCGAAGGGAGCTGGACACGGGCTCGTTGCCCGCCTCGAGCAAGGCGCGCGTCTGCGCCGCCTCGCGTAGCTCCTCCTCGGTGAAGGGATCGTCGAGGCTCCGCGAAGCCTCGCTGCTGTCTGCGGTCGGGCCGGAGAGATCGCTGCTGTCGAGGGCGCGGTTGCCGGGTCCGCCACCGGGACCGAACGTCGCCGGCCCCGCTGCGTCCGGCTCGCTGGCCCGCTCGCGCTCGGGCGACACGATGAGACGGAGCTTGGGTCCTTTGTCGCTCATGACGGCTCCACGGCGCTCGCCGCCAGTGCCTTTTTGAGCGCGGTCAGGGCGCGATGCAACACGACATCGAAGGTAGCCACGCTGACGCCGAGCGCCGCTGCCACCTGCTCGCGCGTGCGCTCCTCGAGAACGCGCTGGCGAATGGCCTCGGCATAGCGCGGGTTGATGCGCGCCAGCGCCCCCTCGACGCGCGCACGTGCCTCCGCCAGGTCGCGCTTCTCGCAGAGCTCGGCCTCGCCGGTCGCCGCAGGCTCCTTCTCGGCGGCGTCGATCTCGCGCTGCAGATCGTCGGGCTCGTAGAGCGACTCGCGCTTGCGCGAGCGGAGCTGGTCGAGCGCGATGCGGATGGCGATGACGCGCAGCCACGGGTAGATGCCGCAGCTCTGCCACTGGAACTGGGAGAAGCGCTCCACCACGCGCTGGTAGGTCTCGCTCAGCGCGTCCTGCGCTGCGGCCTCGGAGCCCAGCCGGGGGACGAGCACCGAGCGGTAAAGGATGGGGCCGTACTTGCGGAGGAGGGCCCCGAGCGCGGCGCGGTCACCGGTGGCTGCGCTGGCGCACAGCTCCCGCTCTGCCTCCAGGTCCGGACGCGCGACCGCCACGGCGCCGACGATAACCCGAATCACGGAGGGCCAGTGTCCGGCGCACCCGGGCGCGAAGGGGACGATACGGCTCGACCGAGCCCCGCAGGGGCGAGGGAGAACACGAACGTCCCCGAGCGGCACCCGGCGCTCGGCTGCGGCGGCGGGGGGGGCGGGCCAGCGCCGCCAGGCGGCAGCGGGCGGCCAGGGCGGCGGCAGGGCCGCCCGGGGGCCGAGGGGGATGTGGAGGAGGGCCGCGCCGGTCACGCCGGGACAACGGCCCCAAGGGCGCGGAGCTTACGGACAATCGCCCCCGGGTTCCCTGCCCAGGCCACGCCCGGCCCCTGCGCGCCGGCGAGGCGCAGCCAGGCTCGGCGCCGGAACGCTGATTGCCGCAGGGCGTAGGACCGTCTAACCCCTCGCCGCACCGCTCGCCTCGCCGCTTGCATCGCCCTCGCGGCCCATTGCCGGCCAGGGTCGCCCTTTCCCCGCCGGCCCCTCCTCGGAGACTCCATGACCACCGTCGCTCGTTCCATGGCCCTCGGCCTGGTCGCCCTGTTCGGAATCGGCTGCACCATCACGTCGTACAAGGATCCTGTGCCGCCCCCGCCGCCGGGCGCCCTGCCGACAGCCGGAAGTCAGCCCAACCAGGGAGGTACGGCGACGAACCCGGGCCGGCGGCCGGCGGGTCGCCCCACCCGGCCGATCGGCGGGGCAGGCGGCTCCGCCACCAAGGTCACCACCACGACGCCCTTCGGCGGGCCGGCCGCGGCCGCCTTCCGCGGCCTGGCGTACGTCATCCCGGCGGACACCGCCAAGATGCCCGACTTCGCGTCGCTGGTGCCGTTCGCGCAGCTCCACACCGACCGCTTCGACGTCGCCTCGCAGCCCTTCCAGACGGGTTTCCCCGGGGCGCTCGATGGACAGGTCGAGAACTTCGCCATCCGTTACACCGGCAAGTTCCAGGTGCCGGCCGAGGGGAGCTACACCTTCAAGCTCGTCTCCGACGACGGCGCCGTTGTCTTCGTGGACGGCACCAAGGTGGTCGACAACGATGGCCTGCACACCGTCAAGACGGTCACCGGCGAGGCCAGGCTCAAGGCCGGCTCACACGACCTGCGGCTCGATTACTTCCAGGCCAAGGGCCCGGTGGCGCTTCAGCTCTTCCTGGTGACCTCCGGCAGGGACGAGCTGCTCACCGGCGCGCGCTGACCGCCCCCCCCGGCCGCGAACGGGGCGCGCAGCCCTGCTCGGAGCCGCGCCGCGACGGCTCTTTCCGCTTCCCGTACCTGCCGACACGGGCGATTCTTGCCGGCGGGCGACGAAGGCATGGCATCGGTCAACCCGCTCTCGCGCGAGCTGGTCTTCAAGATCGTCTATTACGGTCCGGGCCTGGGCGGCAAGACGACCACGCTCGAGCACCTGCACGCCACCGCGCGGCCCGAGCATCGCGGCAAGCTGGTGAGCCTGGCCACGCCCGTCGACCGCACCCTGTACTTCGATTTCCTCCCGATGCGCCTGCCGCCCGTGCGCGGCCACGCGGTGCGGCTGCAGCTCTTCACCGTGCCCGGGCAGGTGTACTTCAACGCCACGCGCAAGCTGGTGCTCACCGGCGCCGACGGCGTGGTCTTCGTCAGCGACTCGCAGGCCGGTCGCGCCGACGCCAACCTGGAGAGCCTCGAGAACCTACGCGAGAACCTGGCCGACCAGGGCCGTGAGCTGGGCAAGGTGCCGCTGGTCTTCCAGCACAACAAGCGCGACCTCGCCGAAGTGCTGCCGATGAGCGAGCTCGACGCCATGCTCAACCCCTTCGATGCGCCGGCCTTCGCCAGCTGCGCCAAGCGCGGCGACGGCGTGTACGAGGCCCTGGAGCGGATCAGCACGCGCGTGCTCGAGTCCTTCCAGGGCAACCTCGGGCACGGGGTGGGCAGGGCGCTCGAGGCGGGCCTGTCGGCGATCGAGGGCGGGCTGGTCTCCGCCCTGCGCGACGCCTCCCCCGGCCCGGTGGCTCCGGCGGTGGTGGCCCGCATCTCCAGCGAGACGGCCGCCTGGCACACGATGCCGCCGGGCAACGCGAGCCCGCCCGGGACCGAGGAGAGCAAGGGCGATCGCCACGGCGCAGACGAGAGCGACGGCGAGCGACACAGCGGGGTCATGCCTGCCAGCGGCACGGCGCCGCTGCGCACATCGAGGACCGCGCCGCCGCGGACGCGCCGGATGCCCTCGCCGGCCCGACGCTCGGCGCCGACGCCACGCCCGGCGTCGGCCGCGCCGAGACGGAGGGCGCGGCCGACGCCGACGCCCACGCCGAGGCCGAGGAGGCGCCGCCGCCGAGCGGGCGCTATCCGAGCCAGGCGCCGTACGCGGTCGGCGAGCCTCGACAGGCGCGCGATCTCCTGGCGGAGCTTCCTCCTGCCAGCCCAGAGGAGATCTTCCAGCCCGCCGCCGAGGCCCGGCCGCTGCCGGACCTCCCGCGCCCGGCGCAGGGTGACTCGCCGCGCGGGAACGGCGATCCCTCCTGGGCGACGCGCGGGCAAGGCATCGACGCCGACGGCGACATCCAGCACGGTCGCACCTCGGCCGGCCCGCGCCGCAGCCTCGGGCCACGGCGCAGTGGCGTCTCCTTCGCGGACCTCTGGCCCGACGCCGAGCAGGACACGGTGCGAGAGGTCGAGGGCGCCCTGGCGGCGCGGCGCTTCCCGCGCGCCATGGAGCTCTGCGACGCGCTGGTCAGCCGCATCTTCGCCAGCGCCGCCGGCCTCTTCGGGTCGGCGGAGGCGCCGCGTGACCCGGTGCTGGTGCCGGTGTTGCTCGGCCTCGACGGGCGTCGTTATCTCGGCTTCCGCGCCACGGTGCGCGAGGCGCGCAGCGGTCACCTCGTCGACGAGCGGGCCGCGCTCGCCGCTTACGCGTTCGTGATCGAGGCGCGCATCGCGCGCAGCTCGGTCTGAGCGGGAGCGCGCGGCAGGTCCCGCCATGAGCGCCCCCGCTGCCGCCGCGCCCGGCGCGCACATCGCCGGCAAGTATCGCATCGAGCGCGTCGTCGGCCAGGGCGGCATGGCGGTGGTCTTCGAGGCCACGCACGTGGACATCGGCCGCAGGGCGCGGTCCCCCGCGCCGTCGCGGTGGGGCCATCGGCACCACCCTGGGGCTGCTCGTCCTCGCCGCCGCCGCCGTGGTGACCATGCTGCGCGGCTGACCGCGCCAGGTCACAACCGACTGGGGACCCCGGCGTGCCGGCGCATGGAGACGTTCATGAGCAACGCCACCGCCAGCAACATGGTGGTCACGCTCGAGCCGCCGTACGAAAAGAGCGGCAGGGTGACGCCGACCACGGGCATGACGCCGCTGGCCATGCCGAGGTTGATGAGCGCGTGCCAGAAGATGAGCGCGCTGGCCCCCACCCCGAGCACGGCGCCGAAGCGGTCCTTGGCCAGCGAGGCCACCCGCACCCCCCAGACGGCCAGGAAGCCGTAGAGGAGCACCAGGAGCACGCTGCCCAGGAAGCCCCACTCCTCGGCGTAGACGGGGAACGGGAAGTCGGTGTGCTGGTCGGGGATGAAGAAGAACTGGTTCTGGGTGCCGTGCATGAACCCGTTGCCGAGCAGGCCACCGTTGCCGATGGCCACGCGCGCGTGATGCGCGTGCCACCCGCGGTGGAGGAGATCCTGCTCCGGGTCGAGGAAGGTCGTCACCCGCGCCCGCTGGTAGGGCAGGAGCACGTAGGTCCAGACGATGGGCGCCGCCGCCCCGGCGGTGGCCAGCACCGCGAGCACGCTCTTCAGCCGCACGCGCGTCAGCGCCACCACGCTGAGGAAGATGAGGGTGAGGATGGTCGCTGTGCCCAGGTCCGGCTGCTTGAGGATGAGCAGCGCGGGCACGAAGGTCAGGATGGCCGGCACCGCCAGCTCGCGCAGGCTGCGCCCCTCGCTGCGCGGGTCGTCGTGCAGGTACTTGGCCAGCGCGATGACCAGGAAGATCTTCATGAACTCGCTGGGCTGGAATCGGAACGAGCCGAACTCGATCCAGCGCGCCGAGCCACGCACGTCGCGCGCCAGCACGAAGACCAGCACCAGCGTGAAGACCCCGAACGTGTAGAGGACGTAGCCCAGGCGCTCCAGATGGCGATAGTCGACGGCGATGAGGATGCCGCCGAGGATGCCTCCCAGCACCAGCCAGTAGACCTGGCTGATGTAGAGCTCGGCGCGCGCACCCTGGTAGACGCTGGTCGCGCTGTAGAGATTGACCACGCCGAGCACGGCGATGATCGCCGCGCAGATGAAGAGCGGCCAGTCGAAGTGATCGCGCTCGCGCGACAGCTCGCTGCGCATCAGCATCGGCGCACCCGCGGCCTAGGGCCGCCCCCCTCCCGGGTCCGGCTTGCTGGCGGCGCGCCCCTGGCCGGAGCGGGCGCCGGCGGCGCCGCGGGTGCTGCTGGCCGCCGTCGACTTCTGCGCGTGCATCAGCTCCTGGTAGGCGCGGATCACCTCGAAGGCCACCGGCGCGGCGTGCTTGCCACCGGCCCCGCCGTGCTCGACGAGCACCACCACCGCCACCTCGGGGCTCTTCGTCGGCGCGTAGGCGGCGAACCAGGCGTGCTCGCGGTTGAAGTACCAGACCCGCTCGGCCTCGGCGCCGCGCGTCACCTTGTGCGACACCTGGGCGGTGCCCGTCTTGCCGGCCATCTCCACGCCGGCCAGCCGCGCCTTGTAGGCGGTGCCGCCCGCCTCGTTGACGCCGGCGGTGAGCGCCTTTTGCACCAGCGCCAGGTTCTCGGGCCGGATCTCGATCTGCCGCCGCACGCGCGGCGTGAACTCCTGCACCACGGTGCCGGCGCTGGTTTCCACGGCGCGCACGATCTGCGGCTGATACAGGGTGCCGCCGTTGGCCAGCGCGGCGTAGGCCAACGCCAGCTGCAGCACGGTGACCGTGGTCGCGCCCTGCCCGATGGCCGCGTTGAGGCCGTAGCCGAGGCGGAACTGTCCCTTGTTGCGCAGGGTCATCCAGGCACGTGTGGGCATGCGCCCGCTGGCCTCGGCGTTGATGCCCAGCCCGGGGCGGGCGCCGAAGCCATACCGCTGGCCGAGCTCGGCGATGAGGTCCATGCCCACGCCGTACTCGGCGGCCAGGCGATAGAAGTAGACGTTGCACGACTCGGCCAGCGCCTCGTGGAGGTCGACGGCGCCGTGGACGTGGGTGCAGCGGAAGGTGCGCTTGCCGAAGCTGAGGAAGCCCTTGCACTGCACGGTGGCGCGCGGGTCGATGAGCCCCTTCTCCAGCGCCGCCAGCGCGGTGAAGGGCTTGAAGGTGGAGCCCGGCGGATAGGCGCCGGAGACGGTCTTGTCGAGCGCCGGCTTGAGCGGGTCGGAGTAGAGACGGCGGAAGGCGTCGCGGATGACCTGTTTGCCGCTGCCGCCGGAGAGCGCGTTGGGGTCGTAGCTCGGCTTGGAGTAGAGGCCGAGGATGCGGCCGCTGCGCACGTCGATCAGGGCCACTCCGCCGGCCAGCTCGCCGCGCATGGCCTTCTCGATGGCGCGTTGCATGTCGGCGTCGAGCGTGACGCGTAGGTCGCGGCCGGGGATGGGGTCGACACGCCGCGGCTCCTCGATGATCCCCGCCCCGCCCTGTTTGCGCCGACCCTTGGCGTCGACGAGGACCTTCTCCCAGCCGCGCGAGCCGCGCAGGTAGCTCTCCCAGGCGCGCTCCACGCCGGTGGCCCCGATGCGATCCCCCTCGACGTACCCGGCGCTGCGCAGGGTGGTCAGGCGTTCGGCGTCGACCTCGGCCATGTAGCCCAGCACGTGCGCGCCGATCTCCTCGAACGGGTAGTAACGCACCGGCACGGGCACGACCTCGACGCCGGTCAACTCGGCGTCGTGGGTGGCGAGGATGGCCACCGCGTCGCGGGAGATGTCCTCCTTGAGCAAGATCTGCTGGCGCTTGCGCACGCCGTCGTCCGCGCGCAGGGCGGTGAGGTGCGCCTCGAGGCGAGCGCGCTCGTCGACGCCGATGCCCAGGTAGTCGACGAGCTTGGGCCAGGTGCTCTGCATGTCGAGCCGCTCGGGCACGACGTAGACGTTGTACGCCGGGCGGCTGGCAGACAGCACCTTGCCGTTGCGATCGCGGACGATGCCGCGCGTGGTGGCCAGGGTCACGCGGCGCACGATGTTCTCGTGGGCGATGGCCTTGTTCTCCTCGGCGTCCAGCACCTGGAGCTGGAAGAGGCGGCCGAGGAGCCCGAGGAACAGCACCACCATGCCCAGGCCGATCCAGCGGAAGCGGCGCCGGAACTCGCTGACGTCGGAGCGGCCCGGGGAGCCGCCGCCGGGCACGCCCGGCCACAGGCCCATGGTCATCGCGCGCTCCCCTCACCCGGACGCGGCGCGGCGATGGTCAGCCCGAGGCTCATCGAGCGGCCCCTTCCCCGGGGCGCGGGACGGTGTCGGTCAGCCCGAGGCTCATCGAGCGGCCCCTTCCCCGGGGCGCGGGACGGTGTCGGTCAGCCCGAGGCTCATCGAGCGGCCCCTTCCCCGGGGCGCGGGACGGTGTCGGTCAGCCCGAGGCTCATCGAGCGGCCCCTTCCCCGGGGCGCGGGACGGTGATGGTCAAAGTGTGCACCTTCTCGGCCAGCGCGAAGACAAGCGGCGCCAGGGCCGCGGTGGTCAGCGCGTGCGGAGCGACAAGCAGCGCCAGCGCGCGCGGCCGCGCGGCGTCACCGCCGAAGATGGCGGTGAGGATGACGATGAGCACGCCCTCGAGCAGGGCGAAGACGAAGGCCAGCGCGACCTTGGTGAGGATGGTCTGCGCCGAGAGCCGCACGCCAGCGGCGCGGGCCACCACGAAGGTGGCCACGGTGATGAAGGTGAAGAGCCCGACCGGCGCCGCGGCGAAGAGATCGAGCAGGTACCCGAGCAGGAACGCCAGCGCCGCCCCGCGGGCCATCGAATACTCGTGCACGCCCATGAAGACGATGAGCGGCAAGAGCAGGCTGGGGGTGATCCCGGCCACATGGATGCGGCCGATGATCCGGAAGAGGTTGGACTGCACGATGAGCAGCCCGATGCCGATGGCCAGGAAGGCGGTGTTGCGCATGGCTCAACGCTTCCCTGCCGGGGCCGCGCCGGGTGCGCCCTTCTGCGCCTGGGAGTCTTCGGTGGGCGGGCTGATGACGATCAGCACCTCCTCGAGGCGCGAGAAGTCCACGGTGGGGACCGCCTCCACCTGTTGATAGATGCCGAAGTCGCGCTTGGTGACGGCGGTGACCGTGGCCACGGCGACGCCCTTGGGGAAGCGCCGCCCGACGCCGCTGGTCACCAGCAGGTCGCCAACCTCGACCTCGTCGGTGCGCTGCACGTACTCCACCTTGCACAGGTACTTGCTCTCGTCGCCGGCACCGCGGATGAAGCCGCGCGCGCCGGTACGCTGCACCACCACGTCGACGTTGCTGCCGGCATCGACCACCAGGCGCACGTCGACCGCATCGCCGGCGCTCTTCAGGGTGACGCCCACCACGCCGTCCGCGGAGATGACCGGCAGGTTGGGCCCCACGTCGCCCACCTCGCGATCCAGGGTGACCCGCATGACCCGGAAGAACTCGTTGGTGTTCTTGCCGATGACCTGCGCGCTCACCGTGTCCGCCTTGACCGTGGTCTTGAGGTCGAGCAGCCGCTTGAGGCGCCGGTTCTCTTCCTCGTTGGTCTCCAGCTTGCGGGACTTGTCGCGGAGGCGCGCGTTCTCGCTGCGCAAGCGCGCGTTGTCCTCCTTGACGTCCACCAGATAGATGTAGTCCCCCCAGAGGTTGGAGACGCCGCGCGCCAGGGTGGCCGCCGCCCACTGCACCGGGGTGGCGATGCCGACGATGAAGCGATCCGGCCCGGAGAGCTGCTTCGGGTCGCGCATGCTGGCGCGCAGGAACCAGAAGGGCACCGCCAGCGCGAGGAGTACGATCACGATGTCGCGGTACTTCTTGAAATTCATGCCTCAGGCCTGCCTCCGGCCTGCCTCTGACGTGTACGAGCGCTCAGCTGATGGTCACTTCCTTGAGGAGCTCGAGATGGTCGAGCGCCTTGCCGCTGCCGAGCACGACGGCGCTGATCGGGTCGTCGCAGACCATCACCGGTAGCCCGGTCTCCTCGCGGAGCAGGACGTCCAGGTTCTTGAGGAGCGCGCCGCCGCCGGTGAGCACGATGCCCTTGTCCACGATGTCGGCGGCCAGCTCGGGCGGGGTGCGCTCCAGGGCGATGAGCACCGCCTCGACGATGGCGTTGGTGGGCTCGGCGAGCGAGTCGCGGATCTCGTCGCTGTTGACGACCACCGTCTTGGGGATGCCGGCCACCATGTCGCGGCCCTTGACCTCCATGGTGAGCTGCTGCTCGAGCGGATAGGCGTTGCCGATGGTGATCTTGATGCGCTCCGCGGTCTGCTCGCCGATGGCCATGTTGTACTTGCGCTTGATGTACGCCATGATCGACTCGTCCATCTTGTCGCCGCCGACGCGCACGCTCTGCGAGTAGACGATGCCGGCCAGGGAGATGACCGCGACCTCGGTGGTGCCGCCGCCGATGTCGACGACCATGTTGCCGCTGGGCTCGGTGATGGGCAGGCCGGCGCCGATGGCCGCGGCCATGGGCTCCTCGATGAGGTAGACCTCGCGCGCGCCGGCGCCCTCGGCGCTCTCCTTCACCGCGCGCTTCTCGACTTCGGTGATGCCGAAGGGGACGCAGATGATGATGCGCGGCTTGACCAGCGTGCGCCGGTTGTGGGCGCGGGCGATGAAGTACCGCAGCATCGCCTCGGTGATCTCGAAGTCGGCGATGACTCCATCGCGCAGCGGACGCACCGCCTGGATGTTGTGCGGAGTGCGACCGAGCATCTCCTTGGCCTCGCGCCCGACTGCGAGGACCTTCTTGCCGCCGCGGCTATCGCGCTGCACCGCGACCACGGAGGGCTCGCAGGAGACGATGCCCTTGCCCTTGACGTAGATCAGCGTGGTCGCCGTACCCAGGTCGATGGCCAGGTCGTTCGAGAACAGGCCGTAGAGCCAGTCGAAGATCATGACGCGTGGAGCGGCCGTTCCGCTCGGAGGTGCGACGCGACTTGACCTAGACCGGGCACGGGGGGGTTTCGCTCGAGGTTCAGGCGGATACGACCGGAAGCGGTCGGGTCACGGGACGAGGTGCGGTCCCAGCGCTTCTTGCCGGCCGGCGCGGGGCGGAGCGGCGTCCCATGCGGGACGAGGCGGATGCTACCCCGCGACGGGGTAGGCCTCGATACCACGCGGCCCCGGTGCGCGCAATTCGCGCCGCGACGGCGGAGCTCGCCCGGTCAGCCACGGCAAGCCGTGGATTGCATGAGCAAATAGTCACTACGCGCCGCGTCGATCCAGTCGACGTGCGCGCCGCGACCCCGGACGAACGAGGCCCCGCGGCGACAAAATGGGCGGAGCGGAGCCGCGGACGAGAGATCGCCCGCGGGCGCACGAGCGCCCGACGCGCAGCGCAGAGAGTGGAGCGCGGGCCCGGCGACAGACCAGGCCGAGGCCGCTCAGCCCTTGGAGATCTTGCCTTCCTTGTGCTCGAAATGCTTCCGGCACACGGGGCAGAACTTCTTGATGACGAACTTATCCGTCATCGTGCGCTTGTTCTTGGTGGTGTGGTAGTTCGCGCGCCCGCAGTTGGCGCACGTCATCTTGATGATGTCGCGCATCGGATTTCTCCTGGCGGCCCGAAGGCCGCGGGGTCGCGTAAGTTACGGATCCACCTCGGCGTGTCAAGCACAACCCGAGATCAGAGGCCAGCGCTCGATCGGCACGGGGCCGGCGGCGCGCTCGGACTCGGACCGCTCCAGCAAGCAAGGCCCGAGACCGCTCGAGCAGCAGCCCGAGACCGCTGCCCTCCGCTGGCGAGAGCAGCGCGAACGCCGCAATCACCATCCTGCGGGGTTTCAGGGGCGGCACGCCC
>JBBJMR010000073.1:0-31085 GCA_037720395.1 Polyangiaceae bacterium | reverse complement strand
AGAGCTTGAGATCCTGGGCGCAACGTCTTGTATCCAGCCACTTTCGTGGCCACCACGCTGCAGATCAAGGTCAAGCCGAACGCGCGCACCAGCGCGCTCGATCCGCAGCCCGATGGCTCCTGGCGCGCGCAGTTGCGGTCGCCACCGGTCGACGGCAAGGCGAACGAGGAGCTCGTGGCGCTGGTCGCCAGGCACTTCGGCTGCCCCCGCTCGGCGGTCCGCATCCTGAGTGGCGCCTCGGGGCGGACCAAGCTGGTGCGCATCGAGACCGAGGGGCGTAGCGGCGGTGGCCGCAGGACCGCTCCGGCCACTCCGACCTCCGGACCACGACGCGCCGACCGCGCGGCCCACAAGGTGTGCTAGGGTGCGCGCGCCTGTCATTCTGGCCGTAACCCTGGAGTCGTACCCATGCGCTTGCGCACGCTTGCTCTTCCTGCCTTCGCCCTTTCTTTGCTCGTTGCCTGCAGCGACGACGACCCGCGGGGGACCGGAGGCACCGGCGGTACGGGGGCCTCGACCTCGTCGTCGAGCAGCGCGTCCGGTGCCAGCACCTCGTCGAGCGCGTCGACCGGTGCGCAGGGCGGCTCGGGCGCGGTGGGCGGCGAAGGCGGTGCGGGTCCGGGTGGCGCGGGTCCCGGCGGCGCGGGTCCCGGCGGTGCGGGTCCCGGCGGTGCGGGTCCCGGCGGTGCCGGTGGCCAGGGCGGCGCCGGCGGTGCCCCGCCGCTGATTGAGAACTGCGACAACGGCTTCGACGACGATGGCGACACCCTCGTCGATTGCGCGGACAGCGACTGTGCGCAGGCGGCCGTCTGCGGCGACCTGGTGATCAACGAGGTCGACTACGACCAGCCCGAGCCGAACGATCCGGGCGAGTTCGTCGAGATTCTCAACATGGGATCGGGCCCGGTGACGCTCGACGGCCTCTATCTATATTCGGTCAACGGAAACAACTCGATGTCGATCGGGGAGGTCGCGCTATTCGGCACGCTCGCCGCCGGCCAGTACCTCGTGGTCGGCGCGGATGGCCTGGCCATCGATCCGGCGGCGGCATTCATTTCCAAGGGTGGCGTTGCGCTCCAGAACGGCGCGCCGGACGGCGTGCTCCTCTATGACTCCGGCACCGAACAGATGATCGATTCGCTCTCCTACGAGGGCGCCATCAACGCGTTCGTCATCGGCGCCAAAACTTTCGACCTGGTGCACGGCACCGCGACCGCGGCCGTGGACCTGGACAGCGAGCCGCAGTCGCTGGTCCGCAACCCCAACGGCTCTTCCACGGGCAACGACTCGGTCGACTGGGTGGCCACCGGGACGGTGACCCCGGGTGCAGCCAACGTCGTGATCGGCGTCGAGATCTGCGACAACTTCGGGGTCGACGACAACGGCAATGGCCTGAGCGACTGCGCGGAGGCCAGCTGCGACGCGCAGGCCTGCAACGGTCTGGGCAACGTGTGCACAGGCGGCGCTTGCGTCTGCCCGGGCGGTATCGTGGAGACCACCTGCGGCGACGCGGCCGACAACGACTGCGACGGCAACCTCGACTGCGCCGACACCGACTGCGCCGTCGACCCGGCGTGCCTGATGTCGGGCATCAACGCCGTCGACTACCCGGTCATCGCTCACGGCGGCAAGCTGGTCATCAGCGGCGTCGGGTTCACCGGCACCACCGCCGTGACCATCGGCGGCGAGGCGCAGGCCTTCGCGGTCGACAGCGACACGCAGATCACCATCGCGGCCGTCACCGACCTCACCCCCATCGCGGCGCAGAGCCTGGTCGTCACGGGGCCGGGCGGAAGCACGGCGCCGTTCGCGCTGACGGTGATCAAGCTCGTCATCAACGAGGTCGATAGCGACACGCCGGGCGGCGACACGGCCGAGTTCGTCGAGATCGCCACCGGCGTTCCGGGCGTGAGCCTCGCCGGTTACACGGTGGTCTTCTACAACGGGTCCAACGACCAGTCGTACGTGGCGATCGAGCTCGCTGGCACCACGGACGCGAACGGCTTCCTCCTCGTCACCGGCACGGCCACGCTGCCGCTCCCGCCGCTGACCTTCGCCAACAACAACCTCCAGAATGGTCAGGACGCGGTGGCCCTCTACCAGGCGTTGCCGGCCGCCTTCCCGGGCAACACCCTGGTCACCGCGACCGGCCTCATCGACGCTGTGGTCTACGACACGGGCGACGCCGATGACCTGGGGCTGATGAGCGTGCTCTTGGTGATGAACGGCCAGCTGCAGATCGACGAGGGTCCCATGGCGGCGCTCTCCGAGGTCCAGTCGATCCAGCGCTGCTTCGACGGGCGCCGCAACGGCAACTCCTTCTTGGCGCTGACGCCTCCCACGCCTGGGGCTGCGAACATGTGTCCCCCGCCTCCCTGATCGATCGGACGCCGAAAGTGAATGCCGGGCTGGCGTCGGGCGTCCCAGACGCCGTGCGCTGCCCGGCCGTTGCCGTCCCACCGAGCCCGATGCACCTCCGCCTCGCCGCCCTCCTCTCCGCGACGCTGCTCGCCGCCTGCAGCGACGGCGGCGACGCGTCCGACGGCTCCACCGGGACCGGCTGCGACGCCGAGATCTGCAATCAGCCCACCGGCACCTGCGCCGATGGGTTCATCGAGGTGCCCGGCGTGGGCTGCGAGCCGCTCCTCGCCGCCGACCCCTGCCCCACCGGCACGCGCCCGGCGATCGGCAGCGACGCCTGCCTGCCGGTCGGCGTCAGCGCCTGCCCGCAAGGCTTCTCGCCCGACCCGCTCGGCTGGGGCTGCGCGGAGGTCCTGCCGGCGGCTTCCTGCGCCGGCGCCACGCGCGAGGTGCTCGGGGAGACCACCTGCCAGCCGGTGGGCGACTGCGACGCCCCCTTCCCGCCCGCGGACGCCACCCTCTTCGTGAGCGCGGCGTACGGCCCGCAGGACCTGGATGCCACGCATTTCGCGACCATCGTCGACGCCCTCGCCGCGGCCGGGCCGGGCGAGGTGATCGCCGTCGACAGCGGCGTCTATCCCGACTCGCTGGTCGTCGTCGAGGACGGCGTGACCATCGCCGGGCGCTGCGCCGCCGAGGTGCGCATCCAGGGCGAGGCGGGTAGCGCCGACGCGCTGTTCCTGGACAGCGCCACCGACCTCATGGTCCGCGGGCTGACGATCGCGGGCTTCGAGGCCTCGGTCATCGCCGACGGCACGCGCCTCACCCTGGAGGACGTGGTGATCGACGGCAACCGCTGGGTCGCCGTGGGCGCGCTGTGGAAGGATGGCGAGATCGTCCTGCGCCGCAGCGTCGTCCGCGACACGACGCGCGGCAGCCAGCCCGGGCCCACCCACGGCGTCCTCGCCGGGCGCCAGGCGCGCATCACCCTCGAGGACAGCGTCCTCTCCGACAACCTCTACGCCGCGCTGGTCGCGGACGAGGGCGGCCAGGTCACCGTCCTGCGCTCCGTCATCCGCGGCACCCGGCCCGAGCCGGACGGCCCTTACGCCGGCATCGCGGGTTACGGGGTGGTGGTCACCAAGGGCAGCGAGGCGACGGTGGTGGAGAGCGCCATCGTCGACAACCAGAGCTCGGGCCTGGGCGTGACCAGCGCTTACAGCGGTGTCTACTCCCGGGCCACCATCACCCGGAGCGTGGTCGGGCGCACGACGATGAACGCGCTTGGCGGCGCCCGGGCCGTCGAGGCCGCCGACGGGGCCGAGCTGGTGGTCGAGGACTCGACCCTGGTCCAGAGCGAGGAGACGCAGATCATCGCCGAGCAACCGGGCACGACGCTCCGGCTCACCGACGTGGTGGTGCGCGGCCCGATCGACGACGACGGCGGTGACAGCGGGCCGGGCGTCATCGTCGGCGACGGTGCCACGGCCGACATCCAGCGCACGGCGTTCGTCGGCAACCGGGTGATGGGCATCTACATGCACCTCGGCGGCGCCATGACCCTGCGCGAGTCGCTGGTCCAGGGCACCCTGCCCTCGCGCGGTGGCAGCCTCTTCGGCGATGCGCACTTCGGCATCGGCGCCGCGGTGCTGCCCGGCACGCGCCTCGACGCGGTGGACACGGCCTTCGTGGGCAACCGCGAGATGAGCCTCTTCGTGCGCGGTCAGGGCGCGGCGGTGACGCTCGATCGCGTCCTCGTCGCCGACACCCTCTACGACGCCGGCGACGGGTACGGCCGCGGCATCAACGTTCAGGATGGCGCCTCGCTCGCCGCCGTGCAGACCGCCGTGCTGCGGGGCACGGAGGTCGGCGTGGTCTCCTTCGGCTCCTTCGTCACCCTCACCGACTCGACCATCGGCCACACCACGCGCGGTGCGGAAGACGTGCTGGCCATCGGCGTGGTGGCGGCGCTGGGCGGGCGCGTCGAGCTGCTCGGCTCGACGATCACCGGCAACCAGGACGTCGGCCTGATCATCGCCGCTTCGTCGGCGTACGTGAACGGCGGGTTCGTCTCCAACAACGCCATCGGCGCGCACGTCCAGGATGGCTCGTCGCTCCTCGTGGACGAGGCGCCCAGCGGCGATGCCATGACGTGCGTGTTCTCCCCGGACACCAGCTTCGTCGGCAACGCCACGCGCATCGGCAGCGGTGAGGTCCCGCTCCCGATGCCGGTCGCTTCCGAAGGCCCGTAGTCGCCCGAGCTGGCGCAGCGTGCGCGCACGTGCGCGCACGTGCCGGACCGCGGCGCCGGATCGAAATACGCCCGCGCCGAGGGCCGCGTGCATTTTCTCCGCGCGTGTCTCGTGGCAATGCGGACGCATGCGCATCCGCTCCTTCGTCCTCGCCGGCATGGTCGTCGTCCTCTCCGCCTGCGGGCCCGCGCCCACTGCCGAGGGGCCGCCGCCGGTCGCTCCGCCGCCGCAGGCTCCGGTGGCCGCGGCGCCCGCGGCGCCTGCCGGCAAGGCGCCGACCGCGCCGGTGCCGCTCGAGGAGTACTTCAAGGTGCGGCGCGTGGGAGGCGCCTCCTTCTCGCACGACGAGAAGACGGTGGCCTACATGAGCGACGAGGGCGGCCGCATGGACGTCTGGGCGCAGCCGGTGGGCGGCGGCAAGGCGGTGCAGCTGACCAAGGTCTCCGGCTTCGTGCAGTCGTTCGCCTTCTCGCCGACCGCCGACGTGCTGCTCTACGAATCGGACGCCGGCGGCAACGAGCTGCCGCACATTTACCTCACCGACTCCAAGGGCAGCCCGCCCAAGGACCTGACCGCCGAGTACCCGCCGGACCGTCGCACCGACTTCGTGAGCTGGGCCGAGGACGGCAAGACCTTCCTCTACCTGTCCAACCTGCGCGACGCGCAGTACCTCGACCTCTACGAGTACTCGCTGGACAAGAAGAAGGGCGAGCTGCTCTGGGAGTCGAGCGGCAAGGTCGCCTTCGGCATCGCCAGCCGCGACCACAAGCGCTTCATCGTCCAGGAGACGGTCACCGACACCGACTCCAACCTCTACCTCGTGGAGCGCGGCAAGAAGGGCGACAAGGTGCTGCTCACCCCGCACCAGGGCGAGGTGCTGCACGAGCCGGCCACCTTCGCCCGGGATGGCAAGACGGTGTTCTACACCGCCGACGCCGGGCGCGAGTTCCGGGGCGCGTACGCGCTGGACCTCGCCGGCGCAGGCGCAAAGGACAAGAAGCTCGCTGCTCACCCGACAAAAGGGGCTCCTGCGGAGCCCCGGGCGGCGCTCGAGGAGCAGTGGGACGTCGACGAGGTTCGCTTCTCCAAGAGCTGGAAGTACGTCGTCACCAACACCAACGTCGACGGCACGCCCAAGGTGGTGGTGCGTGACGCCGCCACCCAGGCCGAGGTCAAGCTGCCTGCCCCCGACGGCGCCGGCGCGCTGGTGCCGACCACGTTCTCCCGCAGCGACCGCTTCGTCGGCGCGGCGATGGTCAGCGACGACGCGCCCAACGCCATCTGGGTCCTCGACCTCAAGGACAAGAAGGCGACGAAGCTCACCGAGGTGCTGCCCGAGGCCCTCAAGGCGCGCAAGATGGTCAGCGGGGCCTCGATCCTCGCCACCTCGTTCGACGGCCGCAAGGTGCCGGCGTACGTCTACAAGCCCGACGGCGCCGGGCCCTTCCCCGCGGTCATCGACGTGCACGGCGGCCCCACCGCCCAGTCGCGGCGCCGCTTCGATCCGCTGCGCCAGTACCTGGTCAGCAAGGGCTACGTGGTCATGGTGCCCAACGTCCGCGGCTCGACGGGCTACGGCAAGACGTACACCAAGCTCGACAACATGGACCTCGGCGGCGGCCCGCTCAAGGACGTGGTGGCCTGCAAGAAGTGGCTGGTCGAAAACGCCAGGGTGGCGCCGGACAAGGTAGTCGTCCTCGGCGGCTCGTACGGCGGATACATGGCGCTGGCGGCGAGCACCTTCACCCCCACCGAGTTCGCGGCCAGCGTGGACTACTTCGGTGTCTCCGATCTCAAGACCCTGGTGGAAAGCTTCCCGCCGTACTGGATGGCCTTCGCCACCTTCATCTACAACAAGTTCGGCGACCCCAAGAACCCGGCGCACGCGCAGTACCAGCGCGACCGCTCACCGCTGAACCACGTCGACAAGATCCAGCGGCCGCTGCTGGTGGTCCAGGGCGAGAACGACGCGCGCGTGAAGAAGGACCAGTCCGACCGCATCGTGGCCGCGCTCGAGAAGCGCAAGGTGCCGGTGCACTACGTGGTCATTCCCGGCGAGGGACACGGCTTCTCGAAGAACGACAACCGCCTGCTGGCCTACAAGACCACCGACCGCTTCCTCGATCGGTACATCTGGAACGACCCCAGGGTGCCGGTGATCGACGCGCCGAAGTGAGGCCGGCGCGCGTTGCCCGGCAGGGCGCATTTCGCGCCAGCGTGGCGCCGTCCGGGCGGCAACGTGAAGGAGTGTGAAGGCGCCTTTGGTTCCTGGGGCATTCCCGGCGTCCCGCCCGCCACGTGCTAGATCCTCGACGTGCGTGGGGCTCGGTTGCGCGAGTGGTCGGCGACCGGCGGTGCGCTGGTCGTCCACCTCGGGCTGCTTGCGAGCGCGTTGATCGCGCCGCCCCCGCGGAGCGACGCGCCCGGCCCACCGGCCGAGCGGGAGATCGCGCTCGAGATCGAGCCCACGCCGCCCGCCCCTGCAGCGGTTGCGGAGGCGCCGCCGCCCGCCGCCGAGCCGGAGCCCGAGGAAGAGCCGGGACCTGCCGCGGCCCCGGAGCCCGTCGCCGCGGCACGCGCCGCCGCGCCCGCGGCGCCCGAGCCCGCAGCCGCGGAGCCACCGGCGGCCGAGGCCGCACCCGAGCCCCCGCCAGCGGCTGCCGCGGCGCCGGCCGCTCCGCCCGCGGCGCCGGAACCCGTCCAGCCGCCGGCCGCCCCGCCGGCGCCGCTCGCCGCCGCAGCGCCGGCGCCGGCAGCCGAGCCCGCGCCCGCGCGCGTTGCCGAGGCGCCGGCCACCCCGCCCGGGGTGCCCGGCGCACCGGGTGTGGCGCCCGGGGCCACGCCCGCGCCGGGAGACCCGGGCGAGTACGGGGGCCCTCCCGGTCCGGACGTGGTCGCCGTGCCGGGCGTGGGCGCGGCGCCGGTGTGGACGGTGCCCGGCGCGGTCACCGGCCAGCGCCCCCGCCCCGCGCCGACCACGCCCGGTGCGGCGCGACCCGTCGACTCCGACGTGGCGAGCAAGGTGCTCGAGGGCACGCTCGACAAGCGCGACAAGGAGCTCGGGCTCGACGTGCCCGCCGCCGGCGTGGTCGCCGGCGTGATCGGCGCCGCCGCGCGCACCGCGGAGATCGCCGACGAGGCGCGCGCCACCTTCGAGGTCGACGTCTCCGCCAGCGGCAAGATCGAGAAGGTCAAGGTGGTCAGCTTCAGCGCCGGCAGCGACGCCACCTGGCAGCGCGTGGCCAAGGAGGCCGCCGGATCGCTGGCCGCGCGCGGCCTGGACACCAAGGGCGAGGCGGCCAAGGTGGTGGTCAAGGTGGAGTCGAAGAAGCTCTACCCCGCCGGCACCAAGGACAAGGTCGACGTGCAGCCGGTGTGCGCCAACGAGGTCATCGAGCAGTTGGCCAGGAGCATGGCGGAGCTGGCCAAGGGCGACGGGCGAGGCGTCGTCGACCCCGGCGGCGCGCCGCCCATCGAGGACCGCGAGGCGACCCTCGATCCGCGCAAGCGCTTCTGCATCCCCATCGGCATCGGAGGCCGGGGCGACGCGTCGAACATCGGCGCCCACAAGCAGACGGTGGTCCGCTCGACGTTCGAGGTGAAGCGCAAGGGCCAGCGCGATCTGCCCAGCGACGAGGTCAAGCCCGTCGAGGACCGCGTGCGCTGGTTGCCGGCGCGCGACTCGCGCGTCGAGAAACCGAAGCCGCCGAAGAAGAAAAAGAAGAAGAAGAAGCCCGGCGAGCGCTAGCCCGGCGCGCGATGGACGCGACAAGGGCGGCCACACCGGCGGTCCAGTCGACCGCGATGCGCCGCCCTGCCGTGCGCTGCGCCCGTCGGCTCAGGCCCGACGGCGGCGCCGCGCTGCTGCCAGCGAGGCGATGGCCCCCAGGCCGAGCGCCATCGCCAGGCTGGAGCCGGGCGAGCTGGCGCCGACGGCCCGCACCGCGCAGTCGTGTGTCTCGCCGCTCGGCGTGGAGGGGTTCGAGTTGCTGCCGCCGCCCTCCCCGCTCCCGGAGGCGCCGCTGCCGTTCGCGCTCGAGCCGCCGTTGCCGTTGGAGCTCGAGCCACCGTTGCCGTTCGAGCTCGAGCCACCGTTGCCCGAGCCGCCGCCGGCACCGCCCTCACCGGTGGCGCCGGTGATGCGGATGTCGGCGCATCGGAAGTACAGGTCCCCCGCGGTGTCGATGGGATCGCCGTCGACCATGACCTGCACCAGCTGAAGCGTGCAGTTTTCGCAGTCGACGTTGGGCACGGTGATCTCGTGCTCGTACCCGAGGTCGGGCGTGTCGCCGACGGTCTCCACCAGGATGATGCCGTTGTTGCCCATGATGTCGTCGAAGGCGGCCTGGGTGTCCGCCGTCGAGAAGCCGTCCTCGCCGTCCTCGTCGATGGCGATGCGGAAGTGCCCCGGGTGCTGGATGGTCTCGTCCCAGGTGACCATCAGCGGGTCGCCGGCGGTGAGATCCATGCGGGTGCCGGGGCCGGCGCCCTCGCACGGCCCGGTCTTCTGCGCCTGGTCGGCGTTGCCGGTCCGGCTCTCCGGGATCATCAGGTCGATGTGGGCGGCGGCGTCGGCAGCGATCAGGGTCGCGCTGGCCGCAACGAGCAGGGAAAACAACTTCGAAGTCATGGGGTCTGTCTCCTGGGGGGCTTCGACGGTTTCGAGGCTAGCAGACCCGTCCTGGCCACAGTCCGCTAGGGTCGACCCATGGCGACCTCGGATGGCCGGCAGGCGAGCGCCCCGGCGGAAAAATCCCGTAACGCGCTAGCTGAAGGCTTCAAGGTCCGCTCCGCGCTGCCGGGCGACCTGCCGTCGGTGGTGGCGCTGATGCGCGCGCTGGCCGACTACGAGAAGCTGCCCGCGCCCGACGACGAGGCGGCGGCACGCTTGATCCGCGACGCCACCTCCGGCGATCCGCCCTTCCACGTGCTCGTCGGCGAGGACCCGAGCGGCGCGGTGGTCGCCTACGCCGCCTACTTCACCACCTACTCGACCTTTCTCGCCAAGCGCTCGCTCTACCTCGAGGACCTCTTCGTCCACCCCGATGCCCGCGGTCGCGGCCTGGGAGAGGCGCTGCTCCGCCGCCTGGCCGCGCTGGCCCTCGACCGCGGCTGCGCGCGCTTCGACTGGTGCGTGCTCGACTGGAACGTCGACGCGCAGCGCTTCTACAAGCGCCTCGGCGCCGAGGTGCACTCGTCCTGGTGGACGTGCCGCCTGGAGGGCGACGCCCTGGCGGCGCTCGGCGCGGCTCGCTGAGGCCGCGGGCGGCACGGACGTTCACGTTCACGTTCACGGGCGCCGCTGACGCGGCCTCACGGGCGACGATGGCGCGGGATCGGGCGCGGAGCGCACGGTCTCCTTGTACCTGCTGGCAGTCTCGACGAACATTCGGCCGCTCGCGCCATGGGCGGCGCGCGCGGAGGCCGATCCCATCTTGCCGTTCATCGATCGCGAGACCGAGCAGCGCGTCAGCGAGCTCGAGATCCCCTTCAACCAGTACGGCGTCGACCCCTACGGCGTCTCGCGCAAGGACATCGCGCGGGTGATGACCATCTCGCGCTGGTTCTACCGAACGTACTTCCGCATGTCGGTGCATGGCATCGAGCACGTGCCGCCGCGCGGGCGCACCATGCTCGTCGGCAATCACTCCGGCGGCGTGGCGCTCGACGCCGCCATGGTCGTCGCCAGCATGTTCTTCGAGATGGATCCGCCTCGCCTGGCCCAGGCCATGGCCGAGAAGTTCCTCAACAAGGTGCCGTTCTTCTCGCAGTTCTCCAACCGCCTCGGTCACTTCACCGGCCTGCCCGAGCACGCGGCGCGCCTGCTCGAGGACGAGCGGCTGCTCATGGTGTTCCCGGAGGGCGCGCGCGGCACCGCCAAGCTCTATCCGGAGCGCCATTCGCTGGTGCAGTTCGGCACGGGCTTCGTGCGCCTGGCGATGAAGACCCGTACGCCCATCGTCCCCTTCGCCTTCGTCGGCGGCGGCGAGGCCATCCCCACCGTGGTCAACGCCTACGCGCTGGGTCGCCTCTTCGGCGCGCCCTACGTGCCAGTGACCCCGTACCTGTTTGCGCTGCCGCTGCCGGTGCGCCTCTCGGTGGAGTATGCGGCGCCGGTGCTGCTCGAGGGCACCGGCTCCGAGGACGACGAGCACATCCAGGTGCACGTCGACCGCATCAAGGACACCATCGCCGGCCTCATCGCCGTCGGCGTCGAGCGCCGCAAGAACGCCGGCGGCGCGCGCGTCGAAGCGCCGCGGGAGCAGGCATGAAGGTCCTCATCCCCGGGATCTCCGGCGGCATCGCGCGCATGGTGGCTCTCCGCCTGGTCGACGACGGCCACGACGTCTTCGGCATCGATCGCCGCCCCTGGCCGAACCCACCGGAGCGCGTGGAGATGCACCAGGTCGACATCCGCAAGCGCGCCGCCGAGGAGGTCTTCCGCAAGGTGCGCCCCGACGTGGTGGTGCACATGGCCACCGTCACCCATCTGACCGAGCGCAGCGAGGAGCGCTACCGCATCAACCTCGGCGGCACCCGCGCCGTCTTCGATCACTGCCGCGCCTACGACGTGAAGCACGCCATCTTCGTCGGCCGCCACACGTACTACGGCGCCGCCGCCGACTCGCCGCTCTACCACTCCGAGGACGAGCCGCCGATGGCCATCCACGCCTTCCCCGAGCTGGCCGACCTGGTGGCCGCCGATCTCTACGCTGCCACGACGCTGTGGCGCTTCCCGGAGCTGTGCACCACGGTGCTGCGCCTCTGCTACACCCTCGGCCCCACCGGCGGCGGCACGCTGGCCAGCTTCCTGCGCGGCTCGCGCGTGCCCTGCGTGATGGGCTTCGATCCGCTCTTCCAGTTCATGCACGAGCGCGACGTGGCCACCTCGATCGTCCTCGCCATCCAGAAGCGGCTCAAGGGCATCTACAACGTCGCCGGGCCGCAGCCGGTGCCGCTCACCGTGCTGGCGCGCGAGACGGGCCGCACCGTCATCCCGCTGCCCGAGTTCCTGCTCTCGCGCGCGCTGGGTCGCTTCGGCCTGCCCAAGCTGCCGAAGGCCGCGCTGGACCACATCAAGTACCCGATCGTCGTCGACGCCACCGCCTTCCGGAAGGAGACGGGCTTCGTGCACGAGTACGACGAGGTCCGAACCATCCGCGACTTCCGCGAGGCGTTTCCCCCGCCGGTGCACGCCGAGTCCCGCCCAGCGAGCGTGGCGTAGCGGCTAAATGACCGGTCGCGACTGTCGGACATTGGAACGCCTGGATCAGAGATCCATTTCCCTCACCCCAACCCCTGTCCCGGAGGGAGAGGGGCTCGATCCCGCTGGTTTCCGGCTCCCCTCTCCCTCCGGGAGAGGGGACGGGGGTGAGGGAAAATCTTCGGCAACCGAACGGTGCCTCGAATCGCGCACGCGGATTTAGCGCAGCCGGATGACCCGCACGCGCGCCGCCGCCTCCGGCGCGACCTCCACCGTGAAGGCCACCTCGCCCTTGGCGGGCGGGGGCAGCGGAACCAGCTCGACGCCGCCGGCGCGGATCTTCCCGTCGCCGCCCGGCTTGCGCGCGGCGGCGCCCTCCATCTGCTGCCCGTGGAACGAGGCGAAGGGGTCGGCGCCGCGCTGGCGCTCGGTCAGCGGATCCTTCCGGGTGGGCAGGTATGCGAAGCACGGGTTGGGCAGCAGGCGCGGGTCGTGGCCGAGCGTGGTGTAGAAGTCCATCATCAGGTCGCTCATCGAGGCGCCGGCGCGGCGCGGCAGCTCGGCGGCGATGGGGGCCGGGGCGTCGAGCAGGGCGCGCACCAGCGAGGGGCCGCCGCGGTCCTCGATGACGCCCTCCGGCGAGACGCGGTCGCCGCCGGCATGGTCGTAGAGCCAGCGCACGAACAGGTACGCGCCGCCGCGCAGCGCCCCATCGCGTGCCTTGTCGTACTCGCCGTCCTCGGAGACCACCGCGCCGAGCGAGAAGTCGTCGATGTCGTCGAGCCCGGCCTTGGTGACGTACAGGTTCCCGGCCTGGAAGCCGACCACGTCCTGGGCCAGGGCCCCGAAGCCCTCCAGCATGTAGGCGCTGTCGCGGTCCTCGCGGCTGCCGTTCTTCACCACCTTGCGGTTGTGGTGGATGAGGTGCTCGAGCTCGTGCGCCAGGATCTCCTTCACAGCGCGCGGCGTGTTGTACGGCGGGCGGATGGCGTTGGGGGGCGTGAGGTAGAGGACCTCGGCGCGGTTGCTGTTCGGGCAGGTGCCCTCGGGCGCCAGGTCGCATCCGCTGAAGAAGGCCACGGCGGCCTCGGCGGTGAGCGGCGTGAAGAAGAGGGCGATGCGCCCGTCGCCGTCGACGTCGCTCTCGGCACCGAACACCGTGCGCGCGCGGGGCAGGATGAGCTTCTCGAAGTCGGCCAGGAACTCGGCGGCGAAGGCGGCGTCGAGCACGGCGGGGTGCTCCCTGGAGGCGTCGGCCCAGACCACGCTCGACTCGCCCACCGCCACGGCGCGCGTCGGCACCGCGGTCGAGCCGCCGCCGCGCGCCCGGAGCTGGAAGGTGCGCGTGGCGCCGACGGCCGGTGCGCTGCCGGCGCGTGCGCGCGGTACATCGGCCGGGACCGCCGGCCGATTGGCGCCCGCCTCCGCCGCGGTCAGCGAGCACGTCTGACGCGCCGGGCTCAGCGCGGTCGGGCGCGGGGCGCCGGCCTCGACGCGGTACGCGTACGAGCCCGGATCGGGGACCAGTCGCGTCGAGCCGATGACCAGCAGGAAGCGCTCCTCGCCGGACGGCGCCGCCAGACGCGCCGCGGCACGGCCATCGCTCACGGCCACGTCGGCGACGTCTCCACGCGCCAGCTGCGCCGGTGCGCGTGCCGCAGCGGAAGGTACGGCAGGCGCGGCCGCGGGCACCGGCGTCGGCTCGCAGGCGAGCAGCGCGACGAGGACGGCGGACAGGGCCGTCGCCGGGACACGTGCGGTCATCGTGGTTCTCCGTGTGAGCCGGGCGCGTGGTCGACGCGTAGGGACTTGCGGTGGGTCGGCGCTCGGCTGGCGCGCGTGCGGCGTAACAACGTACGTCACGCTCCGCTGTGACGGCCACCGTGTCTGCCGCAATGTGCGCAGACCGGCGCGCTTTTCACGGCGGCGCCCAATGGCGTGGAACGTGCTCCACGTATCCGAGCCATGTTGCGTGGGGAAAACGCTTCGGGCCGGGCGGTGCCGTGACCAAGGCCGGCCGGATCCTGGAGGGGAAATACCGCCTCGAGCAGCTGCTCGGTCGAGGCGGCATGGGCTCGGTGTGGCGTGCGCGCCACCTGGCCCTTGGCCAGTCGGTGGCCGTGAAGCTGCTGGAGCGGCGTCACCCCGACTCCGACGAGGCGCGCGCGCGCTTCGAGCGCGAGGCGCGCGTCATCGCCCGCCTGCGCACGCCGCACGTGGCGCAGGTCCACGACCAGGGCGTCGACGAGGGCACGCCCTACATGGTCATGGAGATGCTCGAGGGCGAGGACCTCGGCGCGCGCCTCAAGGCGCGCCAGCGCCTCAGCCTGCGCGAGGTGGCGGCCATCGCCGGCCAGGTGGCGCGTGTGCTGCGCCTGGCGCACGAGGCAGGCGTGGTGCACCGCGATCTGAAGCCGAGCAACGTCTTCCTGGCGCACGTGCACGACGAGGAGATCGTCAAGGTCCTCGACTTCGGCATCGCCAAGTCGGATTGCGGCGGCCGCGGCCTGGAGCTGACCGTCACCGGCGCGCTGCTGGGCACGCTCAACTACATGAGCCCGGAGCAGCTGCGCGATCCGCGCACCGTCGACTGGCGCACCGACCTCTGGTCGCTGGGCGTCGTCGCCTTCTACGCCCTCACCGGCGTCGAGCCCTTCGGCGGCAAGAGCTTCGGCGATACCGTGGGCCGCATCTGCAAGGACCCGCTGCCGCTGCCGTCGCAGGTGGCGCCCGGCATGGCCCCCGAGCTCGACGGGTTCTTCGAGCGCGCCTTCGCGCGCGATCGCAACGAGCGCTTCCAGTCCGGTCGCGAGCTGGCCGACCGGCTCATCGGCCTGGCGCTCGCGGCCACGCGCGATCAGGAGGGCGTCGCCACCACGCTCCTCGACACCAGCTCGTCGAGGGTGGTCAACCCCTGGGCGCCCCGCAACGACCCGGCCACCGACTCCGGTGTGCTGCTCATGCCCGCCTTCCCGACCCAGGCAACGCCCGCGCTGGGCACACCGGCCAGCGCCTCGGGCCCGCCCTCCGCGCCGCAGCCCGCCTCGGCCGCGCCGGCCCGCGTGCCCTCGTCGAGCTGGCCCGATCCAGCGAGCGCCTCGGTGCATGGCGGCGCGGGCGCGGCCCCACCGAGCGTGCCGCCGCCGTCGGCAGACTCCGCGCGCCGGCCGCGCCTGGAGAGCGTGCCCCCGAGCTTCGCGCCGATGGCGTTGCCTGCGCGCCACGACAGCGGCTCGCCGCCACCGAAGCCGGGCTTCTCCACCACCTCCAGGCGCATCCACCTCGCCGACCTGCAACCGCGCGCGCCGCGCCGCCGAGGTGCCGGCCGCTGGGTCCCGCTGGTCGCTGCCGTCGCCGGCGTGCTCGGGGTGGCCGTGGTGGTCCGCGCCGGGCTGTCGTGGCGATCCGAGGGCACGAGCAACGCGAGCACCCGCGGCGGCGGTGATCCGACGGCGCAGGCCGCCAACGACCACGCGCCCTCCACGCAGCCCGCGCAGTCCATCGCCACGCCGCCGGAGACGAGCGCTGTGCCCTTGCCCTTGCCCGTGCCCACCGCCACCGCCGCGGTGCAGCCGGGACCGGAGAAGAAGAACGCGAACGTGGCGGCGAGCGGCGCCGCGGCTCGCATCGCGCCGCCGGTTCAGTCGTCCCCGCTTGCCTCGGGCACATCACCCGCCCCGTCTGCGCCCGCCACCGCGGCGCCGCCGCGGCGCATGCCGGAGGCCGAGACGCCGACCGGCGCGGTGGCTCCGCAGCCGACGCCGACCACGAAGAGCTTGCCCCCCTCGACCGACGACGATCCGGCCGAGTCGGCCGCGAGCTCGTCGCGGCACTGACCGGCGCAGCTACTTCTGCAGCGAGACGACGCGACCGTTCTTCCTGGAGATCGGCGGGGCGGCGAATCCATGCCGCGGGGTCGGCGTTGCCTTCGGCGGCGGGGCCGTCTCGGCGAAGCTCACCTCGTAGTCGCCCGCGCCGGCAGCGGTCTGCGGGGTCGCGCGGCCCGCGCTCTCGTCGGCCGGCGCCTCGGGGGCGGCCGCGTCACCGAGCACGCTCCACTCCTCCGACGGCTCGGGCTCACTGCGCGCGGAGAGCGGGCCGGGCAGGCTGGAGGCACAGCCACCGAGGGCAGCGGCGAGAACGAGAAGCGAGGTGATGTGTGCTCTCATGTGGGTGGAGGTGGCCTATCACCCTCCAGCTTGGCCGCCAAGAGCGAATCGTGCTCCCCCATCACCTCCCTGGCGGCCGACCCGAACGCGTGGCGGCGGCACTCTCCGGTCCGCGCCGCGGGAGATGGGCCGGCGGCGCGGCCCGCCAGCCGTTTCCAGTTTGGAAAGTGTCGTTTCCAGATGGGCAATCTGTGGGCCAGCGCGGCCGCCCATTCCCTGCGTTCATCGAGGATATTCGCAGAGTTGCCGCCACATAGACCTACATGTGCTCGCCTCCCTCGCCGCCCGCGGCGGACATCGCTCGACGGCCCGACGCCTCTCCGGTAGCTGCTCTGCACCGCTTCGATAGGAGGTTTCTCGTGCGTATCCTCGCGGTCGCTCTGGCGGCCACTCTCGTTCCCGTGCTCGCGGCGAACGACGCGAAGGCGTTCGATCAGCCGGCGCACCTCGCGGCCCAGCCCGAGCTCGAGCTCGCGGCCGGCGCGCCCGTCCGCGTGCAGCGCACGCTGCGCACCGGCCGTCCCCCGCAGCGCGCTCAGCGGGCGTGGATGCGGCTGGCGGCCGAGGTCGGCGCGGGCTGGGTGGCGCAGTGGGACGACGCGGGGGGCGGCCCCGCCCGCGCGTGGGGCCCGGGCCTGACCGCGCCGGACACGGTGGCCGACGCCGATCTGGCGGCGCGCTTCGCCCGCGACTTCCTGGCGCGCCACCTGGAGCTGCTCGCCCCCGGCGCATCGCTCGACGACTTCGTGATCGCCGGCAACGACCTCTCCGACGGGATGCGCACGGTCGGATTCGTCCAGCAGCGCGCCGGCGTGCCGGTCATCGGCGGTCAGCTCGGCTTTCGCTTCAAGGCCGACCGCCTCTTCATGTTCGGCAGCGAGGCGCTGCCCTTCGTGCGCAGCGGCACACCCGGGCCCTCGATCGCCCCGGACGCGGCGCGCGCTTCGGCCGCGACGTGGATGCAGGGTGCGGCCGCGGTGGCCAAGCCCGGTGCCGTCGTCGGCCCGCTCGTGCTGCCGCTCATCGGCGAGACCGGCGTGCGCGACTACCGCCGCGTGCTCGAGGTCACCGTCGACACCAGGGCGCCGCTGGGGCGCTGGTCGGTGTGGGTCGATGCGCAGAGCGGCGCGCCGGTGGCGCGCAAGCAGACGCTCCGCTTCGCCAACGGCACCGTCCTCTACAACGCGCCGCTGCGCCGTCCTGGCGCCGAGCGCCTCGACTTCCCCGCTCTCTTCGCGGAGCAGACCGTGGACGGCGCGGTGCTCACCGCCGACGCCGCCGGCCTGGTGAGCTGGCCGACGGAGACCACCGCCACGGTGGTGGCCACGACCAGCGGCTCGCGCGTGCGCGTGCAGAATGACGCCGGCCCGGACGCGTCTCAGACCCTGTCCCTGGCGCCGGGCGGCACGGCCATCTGGAACGCGGCCAACGACGAGATCATCGACTCGCAGATCTCGGCCTTCGTGCACGCGCACGAGGTGCGTGACTACGCCAAGGGCTTCGCTCCGGCGCTGCCGTGGCTGAACGTCAAGGTGCAGGCCACGGTGAACATCAACGATGTCTGCAACGCCTTCTCCGACGGCAGCAGCATCAACTTCTTCCTCTCCGGCTCGGGCTGCGAGAACACCGGCCGGCTGGCGGATGTCGTCTACCACGAGTTCGGACACTCGCTGCACGCCAACTCCATCGTGCAGGGCGTGGGCGAGTTCGAGTCCGCGCTCAGCGAGGGCATCAGCGACTATCTGGCGGCGACGATCACCGGCGACTCCGGCATGGGGCGCGGCTTCTTCTTCAGCAACGAGCCGCTGCGCGAGATCGACCCCCCCGCCGGCGAGGCGGTGTGGCCGGACGACATCAGCGGCGACCCGCACGCCACCGGTCTGATCATCGCCGGCGCCCTCTGGGACCTGCGCAAGGCGCTGGTGGAGAAGCTGGGCGAGGCGCCGGGTGTGGCCCAGGCCGATCACCTCTACTACGAGGCCACCCGCCGCGCGGTGGACATCCCCACCATGTACGCCGAGGTGCTGGCCGCCGACGACGACGACGGTGACATCACCAACGGCACCCCCAACGCCTGCGAGATTGCGCAGACCTTCGGCGCGCATGGGCTGCGCTCCATCGAGGCCAGCATCGGCGACCTGTCGGTGTCACTGCCCGACGTGAAGGGCTTCGACGTCTCGCTCACCGTCGACGGCTTCTTCCCCGGCTGCCCGGGCGAGAGCGTGGACAGCGCCACCTTGCGCTGGCGGCCACGCACCGATCCCGGCGCGGGCGGCGCGCTGCCCATGAGCCAGGCGGGCTCGCTCCTCTCGGGCACCATCCCCAGCCAGGCCGACGGCACCCTGGTCGAGTACCAGGTGGAGGTGGCGCTCGGTGACGGCAGCGTCCTGGTCTTCCCCGACAACCCGGCCGACCCGTACTACCAGCTCTTCGTCGGCCAGGTCGAAGAGCTGTACTGCACCAAGTTCGATACCGACCCCGCGGCGGAGGGCTGGACGCACGGCCTCACCGCCGGCGTCGACGAGGAGGGTGCCGACGACTGGCAGTGGGACGAGCCCACCGGCAAGGCCGGCAGCGGCGACCCGACCACGGCCTTCTCCGGCGACAAGGTCTTCGGCAACGACCTCGGCCACGACAACTTCAACGGCTCCTACAAGCCGGACCGGACGAACTTCGGCCTCAGCCCGGTCGTCGACACCACCGGCAAGGAGGTGGTGCGCCTGCAGTACCGACGCTGGCTCAACGTCGAGGACGCGCACTTCGATCACGCCACCATCTACGCCGACGATCAGCCGGTCTGGGCGAACTTCGACAGCATGAAGGGCGACGAGGGCAGCGACGTGAACCACCGCGACCGCGAGTGGCGCTTCCACGACGTCGACCTCTCGGCGCAGGCCGCCGACGGCTCGGTCCAGATCAAGTACGAGATCTCCAGCGACCCGGGCCTGGAGCTCGGTGGCTGGACGCTGGACGACTTCTGCGTGGTGGCCTGGGTGGCCTCGGCGCCCAACCCCTGCTTCGAGCACCCGGAGCTGCCGGAGTGCCAGGAGGCCACCGGCGGTGCCGGCGGCGGCGGCGCCGGGCCGGGTGCGGGCGGCGCGGGCGGCGCAGGCGGCGATCCGCCGCCGCGCGCGCTCGACGGCGGCGACGGCGCCTGCGGGTGCTCGGTGCCTGGCGACTCCGGTCAGGCGTCGCGGGCGACGATGCTGGGGCTGCTGGCGCTCGTTGGGGCTGCCGCGCATCGCCGTCGTCGTCGCGCGCGCCGCTGATCGGCGGCCAGATTCGCCACGGAGGCATGGAGAATGCTCGAATCTCCGTGTCTCGCTCCTCCGTGGTGAATTCCCTGCTGCGGTAGCGTCAGCGGCGGCCGAAGCCAGGGATCTTCGTCACTGCGCCGACCTGCAGATCGCAGTCGATGCAGCGCAGCTCGCCGTTCATCTCTTCCAGGCTGCCCAGGGCGCCGCACTCCGGGCAACGGTTGCCGAGCCGCTCCTTGCTCTCCGCCACCAGGGCGCCGAGGGCGCGCTCGGCCGCGGCCTCGGTCTGCAGGGCCTCCGCGGAGGGCACCGGTTTCTTCTCTTCGGCCATGGCGGCGCACGCTCCTCCCGTCCCGGCCCGCCGTCAACGCGGCGTCGCCAGCCCGGCGGCGGGCCGGAGACGGAGCCGCGGATTTCTGCCAGAGTGCCCGGCGGAACCATGGCCCTCGCTCCTCGCCTCCGCCCGCGCCGGCCGCCCCGCCTCCTGCCCCGCGTCACCATCGCCGCGCTGGCCGGCTCGCTCCTCGTCCAAGCCGGCTGCGGAGGCGGCGACGCGCAGCCGGCCATGGTCACGGCTCCGCCGTCCGCCACCACCCCCACGCCCAAGGAGCCCGTCGCGGTGACGCCCCCTGCCCCCAAGCTGCCCTACCCTGCCAGCAAGCGCGGCGACACCGTGGATACGCTGCACGGCACCAAGGTCGCCGATCCGTACCGCTGGCTCGAGGACGCGAAGACACCCGAGGTGCAGGGGTGGATGACGGCGCAGAACGACCTGGCCCGCGCCGAGCTCGCCAAGCTCCCCGAGCGCGACGCCATCTCGGCCCGCCTGAAGGAGCTGTTCTACGTCGACTCCCTCTCCGCGCCGCGCCACCGCGGCAGCCGGTACTTCTTCCGCCGCCGCCACGCCTCCAAGGAAAAGGCGGTCATCTACTGGAAGGAGGGCAAGGCCGGCGCCGAGAAGGTGCTCTTCGACCCCAACACCTGGTCGGCCGACGGCAGCATCTCCCTCGGCGACTGGGAGCCGAGCTGGGACGGCAAGCGCGTCGCCTGGCAGGAGCGCCGCAACAACTCCGACGAGGCCACCATCCACGTGATGGAGGTGGCCACCGGCAAGAAGAGCACCGTCGACGTCATCGAGGGCGGCAAGTACGCCTACCCCTCCTGGACGCCGCAGGGCGACGGCTTCTACTACACCTGGCTGCCCACCGACCCGGCCATCAAGACCGCCGATCGCCCCGGCTTCGCCGAGGTGCGCTTCCACAAGCTCGGTGAGGATCCGAAGAAGGACATCACCGTCCGCGAGCGCACCAACGATGCCTCGACGTTCGTCGGCGGCACCCTCTCCGAGGATGGGCACTGGCTGATGCTCAACATCGAGCACGGCTGGACGTCGACCGACCTCTGGATCCAGGACATGCGCGCGAGCAACGGCCGCCCCAAGGCGGCGGCCAGGTCGGATGGCAAGCCGGATGGCAAGCCGGATGGAGGCGCCGCCAGCAAGCCGCCGCCGGAGACGGCGGGCCCGCGCTCTGCCGGCGCCTGGACCCCGCTGGTGGTCGGCCAGAAGGCGCACTACCGCGCCGAGGCCTACAAGGATCAGCTCTACGTGATGACCGACGAGGGCGCGCCGCGCTGGCGCGTCTTCCGCGTCGACCCCACCAAGCCGGAGCGCGCCGGCTGGACGGAGATCGTCGCCGAGCGCAAGGACGCCACGCTCGACGGCTTCTCGGTCATCGGTGGGCGGCTGGCGCTCACCTACCTCAAGAACGCCGCCAGCCTCCTCGAGGTGCGCGAGCTCGACGGCAAGCCGGTGCGCGAGGTGGCCCTGCCCGGCATCGGCACGGTGGGCGGGCCCATCGGCCGGCAGAACGACGACGAGGCCTACTTCTCCTACGAGTCGTTCACCTTCCCCGCCGAGATTCACCGGACGTCGATCAAGAGCGGCGAGACGAGCCTCTACAGCAAGGTCACCGTGCCGGTGGACCCCACGCCCTTCACCGTCACCCAGGTCTTCTACCCGTCGAAGGACGGGACCAAGGTCAGCATGTTCCTGGTCCACCGCAAGGACCTGAAGCGTGACGGCTCCGCGCGGGTGATGCTCTACGGCTATGGCGGCTTCCTCATCAACCAGACGCCGGCCTTCGTCGCGTCGATCTACCCCTGGCTGGAGCGGGGCGGCGTCTACGCGGTGCCCAACCTGCGCGGCGGCGGCGAGTATGGCGAGGAGTGGCACCAGAAGGGCATGCTCCTCGAGAAGCAGAACGTCTTCGACGACTTCATCGGCGCCGCCGAGTACCTGATCCGCGAGAAGTACACGCGGCCCTCCCGCCTGGCCATCAGCGGCGGCTCCAACGGCGGCCTGCTCACCGGCGCCGTGGCCGTGCAGCGCCCGGACCTCTTCGGCGCCGTGCTCTGCGCGGTGCCGCTGCTGGACATGGTGCGCTACCACCTCTACGGCTCCGGCAAGACGTGGACCAGCGAGTACGGCTCGGCCGAGGACGCGGCGCAGTTCAAGGCGCTCCACGCCTACTCGCCGTACCACCACGTCAAGCAGGGCACGAAGTACCCCCCGCTCCTCCTCCTCAGCGCCGACAGCGACGACCGCGTCGATCCCCTGCACGCCCGCAAGTTCGCGGCGGCAATGCAGGCGGCCAGCAGCGGCGGCCCCGTGCTGCTGCGCATCGAGAAGAACTCGGGCCACGGCGGCGCCGACCTCCTCAAGGCCGAGGTGGACAAGGGCGCCGATCGCTACGCCTTCGCCCTGGCGCACACCGCCCGCTGACCGGTGGCTGGCGACGCAGGGCTGGCGCGCTGCTGCTGACCCATTGCCGGCGGCGGGTGCGCGCGGCATCCTCGGGTTCATGATCCCCAGCATTCGGCTCTTGCAGCGGCTGGCGGCCGCCGTGGTCTCCCTCGCCGTGAGCGCCGTGGCCGCGTCCGGCTGCGGCGGCGACGACCCCTACGACACCAGCTGCAACGTGGACGACGACTGCGTGGTGGTGCCGACGTCGCTCGATTGCAACGGCTGCGGCTCCTGCGGGCGGACGACCGTCAACCGCGGTGACCAGGCGCGCTACGCGGAGGACCTGCAGGAGACGGACTGCGACGACCAGCCCCCCCCGATCACCTGCGGCGGCGTATGCGACGAGCCCCGCGCGGCCTGCGCCGACGGGACGTGCGCCCTGCGCTGAACCCGGATGTCGCGCGTCGATCCCCAGCTCCTCGCGCCGGTGGCCAGCCCCGCCGCGGCCGATGCGGCGGCGCGTCTCGACGTGGTCACGCTGGCATGCTCGACCGGAGCGCGCGGCGGCTGCGCGCCGACATCGAGGGCAGCCTGGCACTCTGGGACCGGACGCGCGCGCGCCCGCTGACGCCCGAGGAGCGCGCGCTGGCGCTGGACACCTTCCTGCGCGTGCTCGACCACCAGGCGGCGCTGGGCGCGCTGGCGGGGACCCACCTCGACTTCTTCTCGCTGTGCGAGATCGACGACCCCGAGCGCTGCGCGCGCAGCTTCGCCATCGGCTTCGCCGCCTACATGGCGCAGCTGGCGCTCGGTCTGCGCTGGGTGGAGCTGACGCGTGGCCAGATGCAGCTCGAGGTCATCCTCGATGATGGCTCGTCGCGGCACGGCATCGTGCGCGGCGCCTACTCGCGCTTGCGCCAGAGCGTCCTCGACCCCGAGCACGTCGGGCGCGTCTTCGCGGCCCGCCAGTACCACGAGCACCTGGCCCAGCCGCACTACGACTCGGTGTGCGCCCAGCACCCCGAGCTGTCCCCGCTCCTGCAGCGCCTCGAGGCCGACCACCGCGCGGTGATGGCCCGCCTCGGCGGCTTCCCCGGCGCCTCGCTGCTGGCGCGTGGGGTGCTCGATCTGTTGCGCGACTCCACGCGCCGCGCGGTGCTCCCGCTGCAGGCCCACCTCTGCACCTGGCTCGGCGACACCCGCGTGCGCGGGCGCGCGGCGCTCATCTCGGCGGCGCAGACCGGCGAGGCCACCGCGCGCTGCCGCCCCGGGGACGTGCTGCTGGAGCGGCGCAACTGGTACCTCTCCAACCTCGGGCTGCCCGGCTTCTGGCCGCACACCGCGCTGTGGATCGGGACGCGCGACGAGCTCGCCGCCGCGCTCGACGACGACGCCGAGGTGCGCCGCGCCTTCGGGGGGCCGCTGACCGAGCACCTGGCCCGGCGCTTCCCGCTGGCCTGGAAGAGCTGGATGCGCGCCGACGCCGAGGGCCGCCGGCCGCGCATCCTGGAGGCCGTCTCCGAGGGCGTGGTCTTCACCTCCGCCGAGGCCTCGCTCTCCGCCGACTACGCCGCCGCCTTGCGCCCCCGCCTGCCGCCGCTGGAGGTGGCGCGGGCGGTGGAACGCGCGTTCGAGTACTTCGGGCTGCCGTACGACTTCGACTTCGACTGCTACTCGGACAGCAGCCTGATTTGCTCCGAGCTCGTCTACAAAGCCTATGAGCCGCGCGCCGGCGTGCGCGGGCTGGCGCTCGATCTGTGCATGCTCGCCGGTCGCATGACCTTGCCGCCGAATCACATGGTGGCCCAGATCGATCGCGACTGGGGTGGCGACAGGCACCAGCTCGACCTGGTGTGGTTCCTCGACGGACGCGAGAAGACGGCCGCCGCGACGTGGGGCGACGAGGCGGCCTTCCGCGCCTCGCACCGCCGCCCGAAGTGGGACCTCTCCCAGAAGTGAGCGGAGCAGAGATCACCACGGAGACACGGAGAGCCAAAACCTCTCCGTGCCTCCGTGCCTCCGTGGTTTCCGACCGACGCAGGTGTGAACCCACCCGCCGCGCGGATCTGCAGCGAGCGAGCCGGCGCCTGGATGACCGACCCCGGCGGCCGTGCTAATCGCCGGCCCGTGGCTCGAAAGTCGCTCACCCCGCCCCCTGCTACCGAGCCCGATGCGATCGTGGTCAAGGGTGCGCGCGAGCACAACCTGTCCATCGATCTGGTCGAGATCCCGAAGAAGAAGCTGGTGGTCTTCACCGGCGTCTCGGGCTCCGGCAAGTCGTCGCTGGCCTTCGACACCATCTACGCCGAGGGCCAGCGCCGCTACGTCGAGTCGCTGAGCTCGTACGCGCGCCAGTTCCTGGGGCAGATGGAGAAGCCGAAATACGACCACATCCGGGGTCTGTCGCCGACCATCGCCATCGAGCAGAAGACGGCGTCGAACAACCCGCGCTCCACCGTGGGCACGGTCACCGAGATCTACGACTACCTGCGCCTGCTCTTCGCGCGCGCCGGCGAGCAGCGCTGCCACAAGTGCGGCGGCAAGGTGGCCGGGCGCAGCGCGGCGGAGATCGTGGACGAGCTCCTCACCCTGCCCAGGAAGACCAAGCTCACCCTGCTCGCCCCCAAGGTCGAGCACCGCAAGGGCGAGTTCCGCGAGCTGTTCGAGGAGCTGCGCCAGGCCGGCTTCGTGCGCGTGCGCATCGACGGAATGGTCGTCGACCTCGACGACGTCAGCCTGCTCGACAAGAAGAAGAAGCACACCATCGAGGTGGTCGTCGATCGCATCGTGGTCGACGCCGAGGGCCGCGCCCGCCTCACCGACAGCGTGGAGACGGCGGTGCGCGCCGGCAGCGGCCAGCTGCGCGTGCTCGTCGACGGCGAGGACCGCCCGCGCGCCTACAGCGAGGAGCGCGCCTGCGCGCGCTGCGGCATCGGCCTGCCCGAGCTCACCCCGCAGTCGCTGAGCTACAACTCCCCGCTCGGCATGTGCGGCGACTGCAACGGCCTCGGCACCCGCGTCGAGGTCGACGCCGACCTCATCGTCCCGGACGCGGGCCTGAGCATCGATCAGGGCGCTGTCCATCCCTGGCGCAGCGTCGGCGCCGAGGACGTCGGCTGGCGGGCGCGGATGGTGCAGGCCATCGCCCGGACCTTCGAGATCCCGCTCGATCGCCCGTGGAAGAAGCTCACCCGCCACCAGCGCGACATCGTCCTCTACGGCGCCGGCGAGGAGACGGTGCGCGTCCGCTGGTCAGGCAAGAAAAGCAAGGGCTCCTGGGACATGCGCTGGGAGGGCGTCTGTGCCCGCGTGCTGCGCCGCTTCAAGGAGAGCGCCTCGGAGTCGGCGCGCAAGAGCCACGAGAAGTACTTCCGCGAGGCCAAGTGCCGCGGCTGCGCCGGCACCCGCCTGCGGCCCGAGTCCCGCGCCGTGCTGCTGGGAGGCAAGTCGCTCAGCGACGTCTCGGCCATGACCGTCGCCGGGGCCTCGGCCTTCTTCAGCTCGCTGGAGCTGGAGGGCGCGCGCGCGCAGATCGCCGAGGAGGTGCTGAAGGAGATCGGCGCGCGCCTCGGCTTCCTGCTCGACGTCGGCCTCGACTACCTGACCCTGGATCGGTCCGCCAACACCCTGTCCGGCGGCGAGGCGCAGCGCATCCGCCTGGCTTCTCAGCTCGGCAGCGAGCTATCCGGCGTCATGTACGTGCTCGACGAGCCGTCCATCGGCCTGCACCAGCGCGACAACCGCCGCCTCATCGCCACCCTGGAGCGCCTGCGCGACCTGGGCAACACGGTGATCGTCGTCGAGCACGACCGGGAGATGATCGAGACCGCCGACCACGTGCTCGACTTCGGCCCCGGCGCCGGCAAGCACGGCGGGCGCATCGTGGCCCAGGGCACCCCGGCGCAGATCGTGGCCACCGCCGAGTCGGTGACCGGCAAGTACCTCTCCGGCGCCCTGAAGGTCACCTCGGCGCCCGTGCTCCGCTTGCCGACGGCCTTCCTGGAAGTGATCGGCGCCCGCGAGAACAACCTGCGCAACGTGAGCGTCTCCTTCCCGCTCGGCGTGCTGTGCGCGGTGACCGGCGTCTCCGGTGCCGGCAAGTCGAGCCTGGTCAACGGCATCCTGCAGCCGGCCCTGCGCCGCGCCCTGCACGCCGGACAGGACCGGGTGGGCGCGCACAAGCGGATCACCGGCATCGAGCACGTCGACAAGATCATCGACATCGATCAGCAGCCCATCGGGCGCACGCCGCGCTCCAACCCGGCCACGTACACCAAGGCCTTCGACCGCATCCGCGACCTCTTCGCCCTCACCGCCGAGGCGCGCGCCTACGGCTACGGGCCGGGCCGCTTCTCCTTCAACGTCAAGGGCGGGCGCTGCGAGGCCTGCGAGGGCGGCGGGGTGCGCGAGGTGGAGATGCACTTCCTGCCCAACGTCCTGGTCACCTGCGAGGTGTGCAAGGGCAAGCGGTACAACGACGGCACCCTGCGCGTGGGCTTCAAGGGCAAGTCCATCGCCCAGGTGCTGGACACGCCGGTCAGCGAGGCGCTCGAGCTGTTCTCGGCCATCACTCCGCTGGCGCGCATCCTGCGCACCCTCGACGACGTCGGCCTCGGCTACGTGGCCCTCGGGCAGCCGGCGACGACCCTGTCCGGCGGCGAGGCGCAGCGGGTGAAGCTCGCCCGCGAGCTGGCGCGCGTCGACACCGGGCGCACCCTCTACGTGCTCGACGAGCCGACCACCGGCCTGCATTTCGCCGATGTGCACAAGCTGCTCGAGGTGCTGGCGCGCCTGGTGGAGGCCGGGAACAGCGTGCTGGTCATCGAGCACAACCTGGACGTCATCCGCACCGCCGACTGGGTCATCGATCTCGGCCCGGAGGGCGGAGCGCGCGGCGGCGAGGTCATCGCCTGCGGCACGCCGGCCGAGGTGGCGCGCGTCGAGCGCTCCTACACCGGTCGTTGCCTGGCGGAGATGCTCGCTGCCGAGCGCGTCGAGGCGCGCGCTCCGAAGCGCGAGGCGCGCAGCAACGGCAAGCGCGTCGCCGCCGCCGCGCCCTGAGCGACGCGGCCCATCAGCCGCGGTAGGCGGAGCGCTCGGGGCCGAGACGGAGCGCGCGGGAGAGGCGCAGCGAGGCCTCGACCAGCGGCTCCACCGCGGCCGGGAGGGCGTCGCCCGGCGCCTCGGGCTGGAAGAAGGCGCGCGCGGCCTTGTCGTCGAGCACCAGCTCCGCGCCGGTGGCGCGCGCGGTGAGGATCAGCGCGCGCGTCTCGGCGTTCAGCGCCTGGACCAGCGCCGCCTCCCGGCCCTCTGTCACCTGGATGTGGAAGGCGTCGTCGAAGGCGCGGTCACCGACGCGCACGTCCTGGCGGCCGAAGATGGCGCCCACGCCGTCGAGGAGCGCGCGCGTCGGCGAGATGCGGATGCCGGCGCCGAACGGCTCGGCGTGGCGGACGCTCAGCTCCAGGCGATAGCGCTCGGCGCCGGTCCGCCGCGCGCAGGCGTGCACGGCCAGCTCGTCCAGGGTCCCCAGCACGCGCAGCGGCGTGGTGGTCAGCTCGCCGCGCAGGCGCGCGGCGAGCTGCTCCCAGGGCCGCCGGTGCATGCGGAGCAGCGGCGAGACGCGGACGTCGGCGCGAGCCTCGTCGATGAGCGTCGCCAGCTCGACGGCGGCGTGCACCCCGGCGGCGGGCCACGGGACCTCGATCGACCAATCGCTGGAGATGGTGACCGTCGCGTCGCCGAGGGTGGCGCTCATGCAGGCGCAGTGCAGCGCGTAGAGGCGCTCGCTGACCGGTCCGTGGAAGAGGGACTCGAGCCGCGCTGCGTCGTCGGCGTGGAAGGAGTACTCGGCGTCGAGATCGGCGTGGCCGCTGCGCATGCGCATGCGCCCGCCGCGCCCGAAGCCGCGCGGCTGGGCGCGGAGCCCGAGGTCGAGGGGCGGATCGAGCGGGACCTCGATGGCCGAGTAGACCATGTCGCCGTTGGCGATGCGCAGCAGCAGCAGGCGGCGGCCGGCGACCGTGCCCTCGATGCAGACCCTCTGCGGCAGCCGCGGCTGCAGCGCGCGCGCGCCCTGCACGCCCGCCGCTTGCGCCTGGCCGAGCCAGTAGTCCACCCCGATGGTGTAGCAGGCGGCGGCGGGTGCCGGAAACGCGCTAGCGCGCACGCCATGGCCTGGCGCCGGATCGGTCCTTCGACGCCCTTCGGCGTGCGTCGAGCTGCGCAGCGACGCGCCGGCGTGGCCCCGTCGCAGTCAGCCGGTCAGCCGCGATACGCGGACCGCTGCGGTCCGCGGTGCAGGGCGCGCTCGATGCGCTGAGCGGCCTCGGCCAGCGGCTCGATGGCGGCCGGCAGCGCTCCCGGGGGCGCGGCGGCGTCGAAGGTGGCGCGCACCCCGACGTCGTCGATCTCGATGGTCGCCCCGCTGTCGCGCGCGCCGAGCACCAGGGCCCGGGTGCCGAAATCGAAGGCGCGTCGCACCGCCTCTTCGTGCACGCCGTCCACGCGCACCCGGAAGGCCGCGTCGAAGGCCGCATCGCCGACCTCGACGTCCTGCCCGCCGAGCAGGACCCCGAGGCGATCGACCACGGCGCGGGTCGGCGATACCTGCAAACCGGCGGCGAGAGGCTGCTCCCGGCGCAGCGAAAGCTCGAGCCGGTGCTGCCGATGGCCGAGGCGCGGGGCATGGCACTCGAGGTGCAGAGTCTCGACGCTTCCAGCCACCCGCAAAGGCGTGCGCGTGAGCTCGGCGCCGAACCGACCCGCGAGCTGCATCCAGGCCTCCAGGTGGGGTGCCACGGCCTCGGCCAGCGGGATGCGCTCCCGTGCCGCATCGATGAGCGCGGCCACGTCGCAGGCCGCGCGCAGCCCGCCCTCCGACCAGCCACCGGGGTCGGTGTCGCCGGTGATGGTCACCTGCTGGTCGGTGATGTGCACCGACCAGCAGGCGCAATGCAGCTGGTAGACGCGGGCGGCGAGCGCCTCGTCGAACAGCGCGCGCGCCCGCACCCGGTCGTCAGCGCCGAAGATGTACTCCTGGTCCAGATGGGCGTGACCGATGGTCGACGGGCCGGTGGCGCTGGTGAACGCGCTGCTGCGCACCTCCAGGCCGAGGTCCAGAGTCGGCCGCAACGGGGCGACCACCGCGGGCACCCGCCCCTGGTCGCACTCGAGGTGAGTCAGCCACATGACCCGGCCGCCGAAGGTCCCTTCCGCGCACGGCACGTCGAGCCGGCGCGTCGGGCGCATGTGCGCGCCCTCCAGCCCCGCCGCGCCCGCCAGTCGGAGCGGGTCCTCCTCCATGCACGTGATCTAACAGACGGCGCGGTCGCCCGACGTGGGAGGGTGGCGGCGTCACCCCCGGCGGAGGGCCGGGCGCATGGCGGGGTGGCGCGCGATGGCGGCCAGCGCGTGGCCGAGCAGTGTCTTGCCCGGCTCCATCTTGTGCCAGCTGGAGGCACCGCTGGGGTGCGGCAGGCAGATGACGTCGGCCTCCACGCCGTGGAACGTCGCGCGCAGCGGGGCGCCCACCACGTCGACCAGCGGCCCCTTGTGACCGAGCACCTGCTCGATGGCCAGCGTGCCCACCGGCAGGATCAGCTCCGGCGCCAGCGCCTGCACCTCGCTCTGCAGGAAGCGTCCGCAGCGTGCGATCTCCTCCGGGTCCGGCCGGCGGTCACCGCCGCCGCTGGCCTTGCCGGGGAAGCAGCGCGCCACCGCGGCCATGTAGATCGAGCGCCGGAAGGTCTCCTCGTCGATGCCCATCGTCTCCTGGAACCAGCGGAAGAGCGTGCGCCCTGCCGTCCACGCGAAGGGCCTCCCGAAGCCGCCCTCGCGCGGCCCCGGGGCCTGCCCGATCAGGAAGACGCGGCTCGGCACCGGCGGGCCGTGCACCACCGGGCCGATCAACATCGGGCAGGCGTGACAGGCCGCGAGCTCGGCGTGGATGGTCTGCAGCCGGCGAACGACCGCGGCCTCGCCGCCCCGTGCTCCGCTGCCAGCTGCCACGTCAGGCCGAGACGAGCACGACGCGCGTCACCTCGGGCGGCGCGCCGACGCGCAACGGTGGCCCGGCGGTGCCGAAGCCGCGGTTGACCCAGAGCTCCGATCCCTGGCGATCGTAGCGACCCGCGACGTACCCGAAGGGCAGCACCATGTCCGCCAGGCGCACCAGGAAGTTCACTTGGCCGCCGTGCGTGTGGCCGGAGAGCTGCAGCGCCACGCGGCCGGCGGCCTCGGGGAAGAAGGCCGGATTGTGGCAGAGGAGCACGCGCGGTAGATCGCGCGGCACGCTGGCGATGGCCTGGTCGAGGTTCGGCCCCAGCCCGCGGCTGCGGCGCGCGCCCCACAGGTCGTCGACACCGAGCAGGGCCAGGCCCGCCTTCGGCTCGCCGATGATCAGGCCCTCGTTCATGAGCACGCGGGCGCCGGCGGCGCGGAGCACGTCGTGCACCTCGCCCAGGCCGGCGTAGTGATCGTGGTTGCCGGGCACCGAGACCACCCCGTCCCTGGCGTGCTGGCCGAGCCGCCGCGCGAAGGCGCCGAGTAGCGGCGCGTAGCGGATGTCGTGGTCCACCAGGTCGCCGGTGAGCACCACCATGTCCGGCCGCGCGTCCTTGACCAGCGACGATGCGGCGGCGATCTCGCGCTCGCCGATGTACTGGCCGAAGTGGACGTCGGACAGCTGCACCAGCGTGTATCCCTCGAGCGCGCGTGGCAGCCCGGGGATGCGCACCACCACCTCCTCGATGGTGTAGTCGTGCCGACCGAAGATCGCGCCGTACGCCGCGGTGCTCGCGCCCGCGGCCAGCGCCGAGCCGGCCACCAGCCGAGAAACGAACTCGCGCCGGGACGCCTGCGGCACCGCGGGCGCGACCATCACCGTACCCGCGCCCGTGTCCGTGTGCGTGCCCGTGTGCGTGCCCGTGCCCAGGTCCGTGCGCGTGTCTGTGCCCGTGGCCCTGCCCCGCGTCCCGCGAAGCCGCAGCGCGACGTGCGTCGTCCCGCTCGCGGCCAGGCGCACCAGGTCGCTGATCCCGAGCAGGAAGGCGGCGACGATGACCCCGATCTCGATGGCCGATCCGACGACGCCGAGGC
>JBBJMR010000291.1:0-11067 GCA_037720395.1 Polyangiaceae bacterium | reverse complement strand
CTCACCCGTGTGGATGCCCATCGGGTCGAGGTTCTCCATGTTGCAGACCGTGATGCAGTTGTCGCGCGCGTCGCGGACGACCTCGTACTCGATCTCCTTCCAGCCGCGCAGGCACTCCTCGACCAGCACCTGGGGCGTGCCGGCGGCGAAGGCGCGCTTGAGCGCCTCCTCGAGGGCCGCCTCGCTGTCGACGATGCCGCTGCCCTTGCCGCCGAGGGTGAAGCCGCCGCGGAGCATGACCGGCAGGCCGATGGAGAGGGCGGCGGCGCGCGCCTCGCCGACGCTCCGGCAGGCCTGGCCGCGCGCCGTCAGGACGCCGATCTCGTTCAGGCGATCGACGAAGAGGCGCCGGTCCTCGGTCTCGCGGATGGCGCGGATGGGCGTGCCGAGCACGCGCACGCCGTACTTGTCGAGGATGCCGCGGTCGTGCAGCTCGAGGCCGCAGTTGAGCGCCGTCTGGCCGCCGAACGACAGGAGGATGGCGTCGACCTCCTCCTTGACCAGGATCCGCTCGCAGTGCTCCGGGGTGACGGCGCAGAGGTGGATCGTGTCCGCCAGGCCGACGCTGGTCTGGTTGGTGGCGATGTTGGGGTTGATGAGGACGCTCTGCACGCCCTCCTCGCGCAGGGCCTTGATGGCCTGCGAGCCGGAGTAGTCGAACTCGCCGGCCTGGCCGATCTGCAGGGCACCGGAGCCGAGCACCAGGCAGCGGCGCGGCTTCTTGGGGAGGTAAGCGCCGTACATCGTGGGCTCCTCAGGTGCTCATGGCGCCGACCAGGCGCAGGTAGTCGTCGAAGAGGAAGCGCGCGTCCTCCGGGCCCGGGCTGGCCTCGGGGTGGAACTGCACGCTCGAGAAGGGGCGCGTGCGCGAGCGGATGCCCTCGTTCGTGCCGTCGTTGATGTTCACGAACCACGGCTCCCAGTCGGCGGGCAGCGACTCGTCGCGCACCGCGTAGCCGTGATTCTGGCTGGTGATGTAGCAGCGGCGCGTCAGCAGATCCTGCGCCGGCTGGTTCACGCCGCGGTGGCCGTAGGGAAGCTTGTAGGTGTCCCCCCCGGCGGCCAGGGCCAGGATCTGGTTGCCGAGGCAGACGCCGAAGATGGGGCGGCGGTAGTTGCCGAGGAGCATGCGCACCTGCTCGATGAGCGGGCCGAGGTCCTTGGGGTCGCCGGGGCCGTTGCCGATGAGGATGCCGTCGGCGCCCAGGGCCAGCTCGGCCAGGCGCGCGTGCCAGGGGGCGCGGATGACGGTGGCGCCGCGCGAGAGCAGCGATCGGATCATGTTGTCCTTGGCGCCGGCGTCGACGACCCGGATCTTCTGGCGGCCGCCCGGGTAGGTGATGGTTTCCTTCGGGGAGACGAGGCGGAAGACCTCGTCCTTCATCTCCACCTCGCGGGCGCGCTTCTGGATGTCGGCCAGCGACATCTCGGCGGGCGCCACCCAGCCGCGCATGGTGCCCTGCTCGCGCAGCTTGCGCGTCAGGGTGCGGGTGTCGATGCCGGTGACGCCGGGGATGCCCTCGCTCGCCATCCAGGCCCCGAGCGAGCGCGTGGCGCGGTGGTGGCTGTAGGCCTCGACGTAGCTCTGCACGACCAGGCCCTGGACCTGGATGCCGTCGGCCTCGTACGGCTCGTCGAGGGAGCCCTTCGGGCGCGGCGCCGGGACGCCGTAGTTGCCGATGAGCGGGTAGGTCGTGACCAGGATCTGGCCGCGATACGAGGGGTCGGTGAGCGTCTCGACGTAGCCGCTCATGCCGGTGTTGAAGACGACCTCGCCGGCGAAGGGCGTGGTGTCTGGCTGGGCGGCGGCGCCGAAGCCGCGGCCGATGAGCTCGGTGCCGTCCTCGAGGCAAAGCTTCCACGCAGGCGTGGAGGCGGCCTCGGCGCGAGGGGCGGTCATTGCGGCGGCGGAACTTACACGCACGCGGGGGCGTTGTCTGCCCCTTCCGCATCCTGAGTCAGCACCAGCCTGCTTGCCCACCGGCGGTGGCGGCCGCAGCATGGCCGACCCATGAACCACATGAGCCCCATCCAGGGCATCTCCCTGGAGCGATACGCCGAGCTGTCCGCCGACGTCACCGACTGCATCAACGACCCCGAGCAGTGCGCGAAGATCGTCGAGGCGCAGGGCGTGGCGCGCGCCGACTGGGAGGCGGCGCACCAGGGCTGGCTGGCGCGCATGCAGGACATGGCGCTGATGGGCAGCGTGGCCACCGCCTACATGCCGCTCTACCAGGCGGCGCTGGCCAAGAGGAAGGGCACGGTCAGCGCGTCGTTCGAGGACTACGTGGCCATCAGCGGCGTCATCAAGGCCTGGGGCATCCAGCGAGGTCTATCCCACTACGGGCTGGACATGGCCATGTGGACGCAGATCGCCGGCACCTGGAACAACACCATGGCCGGCGACATGTACCGCTACCAGGGCTTCGGCTCTGGCGTGGAGCAGGAGGGCGCGCGCGTGGCGGCCGGTGGTCAGCCGCGCCCGGTGACCATCGCCCGACAGGCGGGCGCCGGCGGCGCGGGTGGCGGCGGGGGCGGCGGCGCGGCGGTGCCCGGCGCGCAGATCTCGCCGCAGCAGCAGATGGAGAACCAGATGATGGCCCAGGCGGTGAACGCCAACGTCAACGCGCAGATCGCGGCGGCGCAGGCGCAGGCCTCCGCGGCGTACGGGCAGGCCGCGCAGAACGTGGGCTTCCTGGGGCGCGGCGCGCTGGGCGCGATGGGGTTCGGATCCATCGCCGCGGGCATCGGGCCGGGCATGGCAGTGATGGTGCAGTGGTCGGACGGCAACAAGTATCCGGCCAAGTGCGTGCAGGTCGGCGGTGGCCAGGTGTGCGTGGCCTTCGGCGACGGCCGGCAGATGTGGGTCCCGGAGAGCGCGGTCAGCAAGCAGTGACGGCGTACACGCGGTTGCGATCGACACGCGCCGCGGCGCGGGGGAAGATCCGGCCATGAGCCACTGTGGCCACTGCGGCGCCAACCTGACGCCCGCGGACATGAGCCAGCCGACGTGCCGCTACTGCGGCACGGTGCTCGGGCACTACGCGCGCGCGGCGGAGAAGGTGGCCGTGGTCAACGCGCTCATGGGCGACGCCAACCGCAACGGCATCCCCGACGTGCTCGAGGGGATGGCGCAGATGGGCGGGCCGGCCATGCGCATGCCGCCGGGCGGGGCGCAGCCGGTGGTGGTGGTGCACTCGGCGGTGGTCATGGGCGGTCAGGCCTTGCCGCCGATGACCGGCGGGCCCGTCGGGCATCCCGGCTTCTACGGCCAGGCGGTGGTCGGCCAGGCGCAGGGCGGCGGCTCCCGCACCGGTCTCATCGTGGCCATCATCGTGGGGTTGGTGCTCTTCGTGACCCTGGGGCTGGGCATGGCCATGTGGTTCCTCGTGGTCTGACCGCATCGTCCGCGGGTCGCCGTCGCGCCCGGAGGATCGGCGCGTGGTTGTTTCAGGCGCTCGCGTCCCGACCCTTGGTGGCGCGAGGGCAGGCGCGGCCGGTGATATCGTCGGCGCATGCTCGAACCCGCGGCGCTCGCCGATCACCTCGCGCGCATCGAGCGCGATGGCTACACCATCGTCGAGGGCGTGCTCTCCGCGGCGCGCGCCGCCGAGGTGGCCGCCGAGATCGAGCGCCTCGAGGGCGCGCTGGGCATCGCCACCGCCCAGAACTTCTTCGAGGGCCTGCACACCAAGCGCATCTACAACCTGCTCGTGCACGGCGCGCTGTTCGAGGCCATCGCCGAGCACGAGACGGTGCTGTCGCTGGCGGAGCGCGTGCTCGACAAGGGCTGCCTGGTCTCCTCTCTGTCGTCGATCGCCATCCTCCCCGGCGAGGGGCCGCAGCCGGTGCACGCCGACGATCAGCTCATCCCCTTGCCCAAGCCGCATGTGCCGCTGGTCTGCAACACCATGTGGGCCATCACCGACTTCACCGCCGACAACGGCGCCACGCGGCTGATGCCGGGCACGCACACCGCCGACGCCTCGCCGGAGCTCGGTCGGCAGTACGAGACGGTGCCGGCCGAGATGCGCGCCGGCAGCGTGCTCGTCTATCACGGCAGCCTGTGGCACGGCGGCGGGCCGAATCGCAGCGATGCGCGCCGCGTGGGCGTGGCCATGAACTACTGCGCCGGCTGGGTGCGGCAGCAGGAGAACCAGCAGCTCGGCATCCCGCTGGAGGTGGCGCGGCGCTTCTCGCCGCGGCTGCGCAAGCTGTGCGGTTTCGGGCTCTACCGAGGGGTCATCGGGCACATCGACCGGTGCAGCCCGGCGGACCTGCTCGATGGGACGGGCAAGCGGCCGGTAGTCGGGGGCTGAGGGGCGACTCGCTGCCTCGTCAGGACGGCGCCCGCGCACGCCAACCTGGCCGACGCGCTATCGCCAGCCACGCTTCGGGTACCGCGATGCTACGCTCTGTCGGCGAGCACACTGCCCATGTCGCTACGCATAGACGACATCGTCCGCCACGGGCGGGCCTTCAAGCTCGGAGTCGAGATGCCGCTGGACGACATCCGCCCCACCATTCGCGCGCTCTTCGAGATGCTGGGCGAAGCAAAGGTGGACTACCTGCTCGTCGGCGGTGTGGCGCTCCTCTCCTACGTCGCCGGCAGGAATACCGAGGACATCGACCTCATTGTCCGGCCGGAGGAGGCGACGCGCCTGCCCTGGCAGGCGACTGTCGCCGATGTGGACTTCGGGCGTGCCAGCTTCGGAGGAGTCCGGGTGGATCTGCTGCTCACCAGCAACGACCTCTTCCGTCACGTGCTCGAGGCCGAGCGAACCGTTGTCCGATTCGGCGAGCTCGACGTCCCGTGCGCCACGCGCGAGGGGCTCCTCCTCCTGAAGCTGTTCGCGCTGCCCTCGCTCTACCGGCAGAACAACCTGGCCCGCGCCGCTCTGTACGAAACCGACATCCTCATGCTCCACCAGGACGCGGACGTCGACGATGCGCGGCTGCTGGAGCGCATCCGGCCTTTCGTGAGCCGGAGCGACCTACAGGAGCTGGAGAAGATCCTCGACGAGCAGCGTTCGCGGCGGCGGTTCGGCAAGTAGATCAGTCGAGATCGAGCACGCGTGGCAGCGAGATCTCGATGCTCTCGAACGGCTCCGCCCGCACCGTCTCGTCGACCGTCGCCACCAGGACGGTCAAGTAGCCCGGTTCGGCCCAGCGCAGCACGGAGAGCGTGCCTTCCTCCGGGTCGAGGAGCCAGTAGTGGGGCACACCGTAGCGGTGGAGCCCGCGAAGCTTGCGCACGCGGTCGTTCGAGGCATTGGAGCGCGACACGACCTCGCATACCCAGTCGGGACGCACCGACACCGGACGCCCACGCGGGCGCTCGGGCACCCGTTCGCGTCTCCAGCCGGAGAGGTCGTGACGATACACGTCGTGCGCGCCATAGAGGACGTCGACCTCGACGCCGAGCCACCAGCCGCCGGGCCCATGTGGCCCGCCGCCCCCACCCCGAAAGCCCCCGAGGACATGGGAGAGGCCAGCCTGCGCCGTACCGTGATCGAAGCTCGGTTGTGCCTTCTCGACGATGTCCCCGCCGATCAGCTCCAGCGCACGGTCATCGCCAGCGCGCAGCAGGTCCTCCACCGTGCGCAGGCCTGGCGATGGCTGAGATGGCGACACGGCAGGATCATAGTCCGAAGCGCGACACCGCGCCGCCGCCGGCTATAGTCCGCTCGCCGTGCGTGGGTCCCGCCTCCAGTCCGTCGCCGCGTCCGCGCTCGCGGCCGCGTTCCTCGTCAGCGCCGCGCCGGCAGCTGCCGAGGGCTCGCTCTGGCTCGCCAGCGAAGGCCTGCGCGTGGCGCGCGACGCCTCGCAGAGCCCGCTGTCTCGCGGCGAGGGCAACCCGCTGGCCAAGCCTGGCGCCGACGCGCGCCTCGGCGCGCTGCGCGGCGAGACCGTCGCCCTCTCGGCCATCGTCGAGGCCAGCGGTGACCCGCTCGACGGCGTGACCATCGAGGTCGAGCCCGCCGGCGTGCCGGCCCAGGTCGGGCCGAGCATCACCATCACCCGCCTCGTCCAGCACTACGTCGAGGTGAAGGTGCGCTCGCGCAACGAGCAGCGCCCCGACGAGTCGCTGGGCTGGCTGCCCGGCGCCCGCCCGCCCGACGCCGAGATGCTCGGCTGGATCCCGGACGCGCTCATCCCGCTCTCCCACGCGCCGCCCTGGGCCCCCTACCCGCTCGCCGTGCCCGCAGGCCAGACGCGCGCGCTGTGGATCGATCTCTTCGTCCCCGAGCAGGCCGCGCCGGGCGAGCACCGCTTCGTGGTGCGCGCCGCTGCGCCGCGCCTCGGCGAGATCGCCGCGCGCGCGCTGACGGTCACCGTCAGGGACGCGCTCCTGCCGTACCGGGCCGCCAGCGCGCTCGTCTACTACGACCCCGAGGAGCTGCAGAGCCGCCTCGGCGAGACCGACGTCCCCGAGCGCCAGCTCTGGCAGCTGCTCCACGCCCACCACCTGGACGCCCTGCCCGGCGGCCTGACGAACGTCGAGGCCGCGCGGCGCCTCGGGCACATGCTCGACGGCTCGCTGTTCACCAGCGCGCACGGCTACCACGGGCCGGGCGTCGGTGTGGCGCCGGCGGCGGTGGCGCTCGGCGCCTACGGCGAGCTCGGGGAGGCGCGCCCCGAGTCGCGGGGGCGCGGGCGCCCGCGGTTGGCCCGTGTGGGTGGGACGGCGCAGGACCTCTTCCTCTACGCCGTCGACGAGACCTGCGACAGCCCGCGCGGCCCCGACTGGCGCCGCGCCATCCAGGCCGAGCCGCCGCTGCGGTCCATCGCCGTCGGGCACACCTGCTCCGAGGACCCGCGCAAGCAGGACGTCGACCTGGTGATGATGTCCGCGCAGGGCTTCCAGACGCCCGCCGCGGCCGAGGCGCGGGACGCCGGCAAGAAGGTCTGGATCTACAACGGCCAGCTGCCGCATTCCGGCACCCTCCTGCTCGACGCGCCCCCACCAGCCTGACGCTCAACGGCTGGATCGCCTCGGCCTACGAGGTCGGGCGCTGGTTCTACTGGGGGAGCACGTTCTGGGACGACGGCAACAAGGGCGGGCGTGGCCCGGTCGATCCCTTCACCCAGCCGGAGTCGTTCCACAACAAGGACGGCGACGCGTGCTTGCTCGACGGGCTGCTCGTCTATCCCGGCGTCCAGAAGGGCGCGTTCGCGGCGCGGTCGCTGGGTCTGTCGGGCGTGGTGCCGTCGATGCGCCTGGAGGCGCTGCGGCGGGGCATCGAGGACGCCGGGCTGGTGGCGCTGGCGCGTGCGGCGGCGCCGGCCGCCACCGAGCAGATCCTGGCGCGGGTGGTGGCGGCAGCGCTCGACGACGCCGGCGCGGGCGGCGAGACGCGCTTCGAGCTGTCGGCGCAGAAGCTGGCCGAGGCGCGCGACGAGCTGCGCGCGCTGGCGACGCCCGGCGGGTCGCTCGACGAGGCGGCGGCCGCGGCCGAGCTGCGCGCGGCGGCCACCCGGCGCCGCGAGACGAGCACGCCGGTGGTCAGCGTCAGCGGCCGGCGCAAGGTGGTGACCTGGGTCATCGGCGGCGGTGGGCTGGTGATCACCGCGGTGATGGTCGCGCGCTTCCTGCGCAAGCGGCGGTCATCGGATTGAGGTTCGGTCTGGGCTGCACGGCACGCGCTCACCAGCGCGGCCCGCTGCACGAGCGACTCTCGCGCCGGAGCCCTTCGAAAGAGCGACGCCCGCGCTCGGAGAGCCGAGCGCGGGCGCCGTTGCGGTCATGCCGACACGAGGTCGGCGTGTTTGCTCAGTTGGCGCCGCCGCCGCCGCCAGCACCGCCGCCGCCGGAGAAGCCGTTGTCGCAAACTTCCTTGAAGTCCGGGTTCGCGCCGGAGATGATGCCCACGCTGCCCGCGCAGTCCTCGGGGTCGAAGATGGCAGCCAGCGCCGGAGTGTCCTTGCAGCCCTGCACGCAGCCGTCAGCGGGATTCTCCGGGTCGCCGTTGATGAAGGTCTCCTTCTCGGCGGGATCACCGCTGAACCCAGGACAGTTGTCGTCCTCGGCGCCGCAATCGTAGAGTTCGCCGCACAGAGCCTCGCAGTCCACGCCGCCGCCGCCCTCGCCACCTGCGCCGCCCGTGGTCGGGTTGCCGCCCGTGGCGCCCGCGCCGCCGGTGCTGCCGCTGGAGCTGCTGGTGCTGCCACCCGCGCCGCCGGCACCCGTGGTCTCGTCGTCGCCGCACGCACCGAACACACACACGCCGAAGCCCAAAGCCAGGGCCGCCGAAATAAGACGAACGTTCATCAGATACTCCTTCAAGGGTGAGATCCCCGCGGGCAGGCACCTGACCGCAAGGCTGTACCTTAGTCCGGGATGCCGGGCAGCGGTAGTCTCCTGCGGCTCGTCGACTTACCTAAGTCGGTGCGCGCCCGCCCCGAACGTCGCGGGGCATGACATCCGTGTCAGGCATGACACCGCTGCCAGTGCGTCATCCGGCCCGAACGTGGTGCGGTCCACCCTTCGCGACGCGGATCGCCGTCGGAGCCAGTCGATCGCTCACGATGCGCGCGAGCGCTCGGCGAACGGTGCGTCCTCGACCTCAGTCCGCGGGCAGCTCGCACAGCGCCACGGTGTCCTCGCCGCCGACGCAGCCGCTCAGCTCCGGGTGCGTGCACACGCCGCCGGCGCAGAAGCTCTGCAGCTCGCCGGTGGTCAGGAAGTGGTCGAGCTGCTGCCGCGCCTCCTCCAGCTTGCGCAGCTTGCCGTGCGGGTCCTCGCAGATCTCGCGCGGGGGCACGTCGCAGATGGGCTCGTCGGGCAGACCGAAGTCGTACTCGGCGTACGCGGCGCCGCCGGTCACCGGGCCGCTCACCTTCTCCAGGCCGTAGATGTCGCGCAGCCCGGTGTCGAGGTGCTTGGCGCCCACGGTGCGCGCCATGACGTGCGCGCCGAGCGTGGTCACCTGGTGATCGCCGATGGCCGCGCGCAAGAGCACGCTGTGCGGCTGCGTGCCCGGAAGCGGGTCGTTCACGATGTACTTGGTGTACCCGGACGGCTCCACGCGGTCCCAGAGCATCTGGATGGCGCCGAGGAAGGCCTGCTGCTTGCGGGCATCGGGCAGCGCGATGTTGAGGACGGCGAAGAACGGATCGAAGTCCACGCTGCGGTTGAGCAGCAGGCTGTAGGGCTGTCCCATGACCTCCAGCGCGCCCCGCTCCACGTCGGTGGACAGCGCCATGTAGACGCCGCCCATGATGCCGCCCTGGCTGATGCCGAAGTAGAAGCGCTGTTCGCCGTCGAGGAAGGCGCCGTACTCGGGATCGACGTCCAGCCCGCGGCTGACCATGCGCATGGCCAGCAGGCTGTTCAGCTGGCCCTGATGCAGGCGGTCGAACATGGCGTGCAGGTTGTCGACCTCTCCGGCGACGATCTTCTCGACGATGAAGCCCTCGTCGTCGTCCGCCATCCCCACCAGGTCGACGCCGAAGAAGGCGTAGTTGTATTCGTTCATGAACGTGCGGAAGTGGTCGCTCTCGATCTGCGACCGCGCCCCGAGCAGCCCGTGGCCGTACTGCAGCAGCTTGGCCGGCGCGGTGAGCGCGCTCTGGGGGATGAGCAGCTCGAACGGCACCTCGTACGTCGGCGTGTCCGCGTTCGGCGTCGGCATCCCGTCGTCGCCGAAGACCAGCACCCCGCCCTGCCCCGGTTTGTCGAGGTAGAGCGGCGCGGTGAAGGTGCCGTCGATCTTGTAGGCGATGGCCGGATCGAAGGCCGTGTCCACCTGGGTGATGGTGAACGCCGGCCCGGTGTCGCCGGCGGCGGCCAGGGCCTCGTCGCGCATGTGGACCATCCAGCCGGTGTTGCTCTCGCGGCTGGCGGTGGTGAAGTCCCAGGCCATCTGCAGGCCGTCGCGTGCCACGCTGGCCGCCTCCAGCTTGGTGAAGATGTCGTCGTAGAGCGCGCGCCGGGCCGCGACCGACGCGTCGCCGGCGAAGTCGCCCCCATCGCGCAGCGCCGCGAACGCCGGCGAGGGCGCCACCGCGGCCCCCGCCCCGTCGACGATCCCCCGGACGGCCACGATGTACCGTCGCCCGTCGCCGAGCGCCTTCGCCGGTCGCAGCAGGAGCGCGCGCTCGGTGTTGACCACGCCGCTGTGATCGATCTCCGAGAAGTGCGCCACGCGCTCGCCGCTCTCGGCGTCGAGGATCACCGTCGGCGCGCCCGCGGCCAGCGAGTCCGCGATGTGCACCGAGTCGGGCAGGCCCGTCCCCGAGGCGCCGGGCAGGTAGGTGATGAGGCTGGCGCTGGCCGAGAAGCCGTCGCTGCGCGACCAGGGGTCGCCCTTCGGTTTGTAGCCGTCGTCGCTCTCCGGCAGCATCCCGTCGAGGAAGCTCACCCGGCGCCCGGTGACGGTGGCGTCGTCGGCCACCGTGAACACGTTCGACGGGAACGGGTAGCCACAGAGCTCCGGCACCAGCGGGTCGCAGGCCAGGTTCGGCCACAGGTCGGCGCCGCCCCCGCCCGCGCCGGCGCCGCCGCTGCCGGGGCAGCTCGGGCACCCGGGGACGGCCGGGTCGACGCTCTCGTCGCTGCACGAGGCGACCTGCAGCGCCGCGACGGCGAGCGCGGTGGTGAACAAGGAGAGACGGAGGAAGGCGCAAGGGCGGTGGGGCACGGGGGGACCTCCGGTGCTAGCGGTACCGTGCGCTGCGCCGTCACACAAGCACCACGGGACGGAGCGCGCACGCACGCCAGGCCCGTGTCGCGGCGCGCGGTGCCGCGTCGCAGGCGCGGTGCATCGGCGAGCGCGCCCGGCCGCGCTATAGTGCGACCCTATGTGTGGAATCGTCGGCTACGTGGGGCCCAGCGACTGCAGCGACATGCTCGTCGATGGGCTGAGGCGACTCGAGTACCGCGGCTACGACTCCGCCGGCCTGGCCGTGCACGACGGCAAGAAGATCGGGGTGGTGCGCTCGGTCGGCAAGCTGCAGAACCTGGTCGTCGCGCTGCGCGAGCGGCCGCTGCTCGGCAAGCTCGGGGTCGGGCACACGCGCTGGGCCACGCACGGCCGCCCCAACGAGCAGAACGCGCACCCGCAC
>JBBJMR010000072.1:0-31213 GCA_037720395.1 Polyangiaceae bacterium | reverse complement strand
GACCGAAATGGTAATGGTCGGCACGTAGTCGACGAGCAGCGCCGAACCAGCCACAACGCCGGTGCGGCCTCCGAGGATCTTGCTGGCGACCAGGTATCCGCCGCCGCCGGATGGGAACTGCTCGATGATCCGGCTGTAGCCGTAGCTGATGATGAACACCGTGGCCGCGGTGGCCGCGGCCAGGAACACCGCAAGCCCGCGGTGCTCCCCGAGGGTACGGAATGCTTCCTCCGGGCCGTAGGCGCTGGAGGAGAGGCCGTCAGCGCCAAGGCCGACCCATGCCAGCAGGGCGACGAGCGACAGCTTGTGGAACGCGTGGGGATCCTTGACGTCCTTGGGGGCGCCGAACACGAAGCGGCGTATCGAAGAGAACATCCGCGGCTAGGTATCCACGCACAAGCCGTTGCGTCCACCCGCGAGCCGGCACGGTGCGCCTTCTTGATGAAATCCTGATCAGCCCGCGGTCTCGGGCCAGCCCGGTCCTTCGAGCCGGCGTCACCTCGGTCGCGCTGACCTGGGGTGTGGCCTGCGACCCTCTGCTCGGCCTCGAGGACTTGACGGTCGCCGACGCCGGGCCGGGTGGCGGCGCGAGCTCCGGGGGTGGGATGACCACCAGCAGCTCGGGTGGCGCTGGCGGCATGGGCGGAGGCACCGGTGCGCACGGCGGCGCGTCGGTGGGGGGCAGCGGGTCGGGCGGCTGCGCCACCTGCCCGAGCGAGGTGCTCGCCACGGGACAGATTGGCGCCGCGCAGATCGCGGTCGGGACCAACCTCGTGTACTGGACGGCCCTCGAGGGCGGCGACGCGGTCCTGAGGGCCACTCCGAAGTCGGGCAACGGCGTCTTCCAGCTGGCAATGGTCGCTCTGGCAACGCCGAAGGCGGTGGCAGCTATCGGCACGACGGTGTGCTGGGCATGGGTCGGAGGCGCCGCCACAGGGGGCGTGGCGTGCAACCCGAACGATGGGAATGGCGTGTTCACGCCGGCCGCGGCCACCATCAAGGAACCGTGGGACCTGCACTTCGCCTCCCAGGATACGCTGTTCGTGTCGGACGCCATGGTGCCCTCCAAGGTGTGGAAGCTCGATCCGAACGCGATCGAGCCGCTTGCCTTCTTCAATGACGCTTCCTATGGCGCCCACATCCTCGGGCTGACGTTCCACAACGACACGGTCTATTGGATCAACATCGCCCGACCGCGGCGCGTCGAGAAGTACGACGGCGCCGGAGCGCCGATCGAAATCAGCCAGGCCGCCGCGCTGGACGCGCCGAAGTACATCGTGGTGGATGACGACTACGCTTTCTGGACGGACGTCGACCCCGACGGCGGGCTGTGGCGTGGGGACCAGGACACCGCCACGAAGCTCTGGGCAGGCGCGGCACTCGATCTCGTCGTCGACGCCGCGCACGTGTACTGGACCAACCCGCCCGACGGGAAGGTGTTTCGGGCTGCCCGGAACCAGCAGCCAATGGCAAAGCCCGATCCCATCGCCTCCAACCTGATGAAGCCGCAGGGCATCGCGCAGGACGACCAGGCGATCTACTGGACCGACGAGCTCGCCGGCAATGTGTGGCGCCGCGGCAAGCTGGCTCCCTAGCGGAGCCGGCACCGGAGCGATCTGCGGCCGCGACGCGAGCTGGGCCACCGGCTCGCAAATCGGCGCGGGGATCCAGGTGATGGCGCGCGAAGACCATGCGTGCAGCTTCGGGAGCGTAAGTGAATCAAGCTCGTTCGGCCTGTTCGGCGGGCCTGTTCGACGGGTGGCCGGAAGGGTCGCGGCGGCGCGTCTGGCCTGAGCGGTCGGATGGAGCGGGGCTGGTGTCGAAGCCCGTCATGCATGCTAGACGTGGCCGATGAAGCGCCGCACCCGCTGGGCATGCCTCCTCGCACTCGGGTCGCTCGTTGCTTGCTCGTCGTCACCTGCGGACGAAGCAGCGTCCGCCTTGGGCACCAGCGGCGCGGGTGCGAACGGTGGGGGTGGCGCTGGCGGCAACGGTGCGGCGGGCGGTTCGATCGGAACCTACCACCCCTACGCCGGCGTTCCTCCATACGACTCCACCGGCGTGCTCGACTTCGCGCTCGGCCTCGGCGGCCGCAGCGACATCTACGAAGCCCAAGGCGCGGAGATGGCCGGCATGGTCAGCCGCGGCCTGGCGCTGGACGCGCGCGACGGAGACGGCGCGCCTCTGCGCCAGGTGTACGCCACCTTCTCGCAGCACGACGACATTCCCACCGCCCTGCAGGACTTCGGTGTCGTTCACTCCGATGATGCCGGGGCCACCTTCGGCGGCTACGACAAGGGCGTCGACCTGCCGCCGCAGTTCGCCATCCAGCTGCGCGACGGCCGCGTGCTCAGCTACGGCTTCAAGCCGAGCGCGCGCGTCGACTCCGATGCCGGCTCGCAGCTCACCCTCGAGGGGCAAACCTCGATGGACGACGGCGCGACCTGGACGAAGCTCCAGGCCAAGGTCGATCTTCCCAAGATGGCCGGCAGCATCGGCAGCGTCGGCCGCCTCAGCGGCCACCCCATCCAGCTCGCAGACGGCACCATCCTCCTGCCCTGGTACGGCGCCTTTGCCGGCGACAAGGGCAGCTACCGCGCGGAGCTGCTCGCCAGCACGGATGGCGGGCAGACCTTCACGCGCCGCGGCTCCATCGCCGTGCCGCCGGCGAACATCGCCTATCCCGAAGCGGACGTGGTGGAGCTCGAGGACGGCAGCCTCTTCTCCGTCTTCCGGCATCATCAGGGCTCGCCCCAGGACGGACAAACGGTGAGCAACCTGCTCTTCAGTACCTCGAGCGACGCTGGCGCCACCTGGAGCGCGCCGGGCAACCTGAACATCACCTTCGACGGCAACAACGGGCCGCGCATCGGCATCAACCCGCAACTCGCCCTGCTGCCGAACGGCATCCTGGCGCTGAGCAGCGGCCGCCCCGACAACTTCGTGGCCATCTCCACCGCCGGCGCCCTCATGCCCGGGCACGTGGCGTTCGAGCGCGCGCTCGTCTCCTACGTGAACTACCCCTCGAAGACGACCGCCGGTTACGGCAGCGCCGTGCTGCGGTACCACGGGTCGAGCGGCAACACCGGCCTGGTCACGGTCGATGCCAATCGGCTCGCGCAGATCGGAGACAACTGCGCCAACGGCTGGGGATGCCCGGCGGCGGACAGCGGTTACACCGTCGGCGGCGATTCCCGGGTGTGGAGGCGCTTCGTCGAAGCGGTGACGCCCGATGTGGGCAAGATCGACCTGCGAGGCAAGGTGCGTCGCGGCGAGGTCGCCGTCGATTCGGACATGACCTGGACGTCGAGCGCGCACGGTCGCGCCGAAGTGCTCGGCGCCTTCGATGGCAGCAACGACTACTGGTCGAGCGCTGACCGATCCCCTGGTTTGAATCTTGCAACGGGAATTTGTGCTCTGATGGCATTGTTGACGCTGCATGAGCACCACCAACGCTTCCACGGCTGCGGAAACGAGGACGACGCGACGCAAGGCAGCGCCCCGGCTGTCGCCTGAGCGTGTACACGAGTTCGTGTCCGAATTGCTCGGGGACGGCGTCCATGCAACGCGCGTGCTTTCGTTCGCCAACGGCGTGGTTGGCGTCATTCACGCGGCGGCGCTCGGTATCCACGTCATCGGCCGTGGGCTCGCCGACGCGATGGGGCTCAACCCGAAGCACGCAATCAAGCAGGTCGACCGGCTGCTCAGCAACGCCGGCGTTACCGTGTGGGAGTGGTTTCGCCAGTGGGTGACATTTGTCGTCGCCGCGCGCGAGGAGATCGTCGTCGCCCTCGATTGGACCGAGTTCGACAAGGACGACCACGCGGTGATCGCGCTCTACCTCGTGACGTCGCATGGGCGCGCGACACCGCTGATCTGGAAGACTGTGCGGAAGTCGGAGCTGAAGGCGCACCGGAACGAGCACGAGTACTCGGTGATCGAGCGGCTCCACGAAATTCTGCCGGAGGGCGTCGATATCACCGTGCTCGCCGACCGCGGCTTCGGCGATCAGAAGCTCTTCACGATGCTCGAGATGCTTGGATGGCGGTACGCGATCCGCTTCCGCGGGCTGATCAAGGTGACGTACGCCGGCCGCACCTTGCCCGCCAAGGAGTGGTTGCCCGTGTCGGGTCACGCAAGGATGCTGCGTGACGTCGGCATCACCGAAGACAAGAACCCCATCGCGGCCGTGGTCGTGAAGCACCAAAAGGGCATGAAGGATGCCTGGTGCATCGCGACCAACCGCGTGGATCTCGGCGCACAGGGCGTCGTGAAACTCTACGCGAAGCGCTTCTCCATCGAGGAAACGTTCCGCGACATGAAGGACAACCATTTCGGGATGGGCCTCTCGGCGACTCACATCGGCGTCCCGGCCCGACGCGATCGGCTCCTGCTTCTCGGCGCGATCTCGCACGCGCTGCTCACCCTCCTCGGCGCAGCGGGCGAAGCATGCGGGCTCGACCGAATGCTCAAGGCGAACACGGTGAAGACGCGCACGATGTCGCTCTTCAATCAGGGATGCTGCTGGTACCGCATGATCCCGAACATGGGCGAGGAGCGGCTCCGGCGTAACCCGTCCACGGATGGCGTAGCGATCTGGGCTGGGCCCCGGCCCGGTGGCGTGGCACGCGGCCATCCGTGTCCAACGCGCGCCGGCTCCCGTCCACCTTCCACCGCTGGTCGTCCGCGGATGCGCGGGCGGCGTTGTCCGTATTCGACCGGTCCGGGCTCTCTGTCCACGCGTTCGCGCGGCAGCGGGGTATAGATCCGCAACGGCTGTATTGGTGGAGGCGCCGCCTGGCCGAGAGCGACAGCAGGCCGGGAGCAGCGCTGACGTTCGTCGAGGTGAAGTCTGACGCAGGGGCGGCACGGATCGAGGTGGTACTCCGCTCGGGCCGAGTGCTCCGGCTGGCGGAGCCCTTCGACGCGGACGCGGTGCGGCGGCTGATCGAAGTCCTGGAGTAGGGCTCGCGTGCTCAGCCTACCGCCGAGCGTCCGCCTGTTCGTGGCGACACAGCCGGTCGATGGTCGCAAGGGCGCCGACAGCCTCATGGTCCTCGTCCGCGACGTGCTTCGCCGTGATCCGCTGAGTGGGCACCTCTTCGTGTTCTTCTCGCGCCGATGCGATCGGGTTCGCATCGTGTACTGGGATCGAAATGGTTTTGCAATCTGGTCGAAACGGCTCGAGTCCGGGCGTTTCAGACCGGCGTTCTGCGCAGACGGGCAGCTCGCGGCGACTGCGATGGAGTCCGCGCAACTCGCGCTGATCCTCGAAGGCATCGACCTCGCCGGCGCGCGCCACCGGGCGCGATGGACGCCGAGCGCGCCCGTGCAGAAGAAATCGCACGCGACGTTGAATCCATGATCGGCTGATCCGTCGGACGGGGCGAAGATGGCGACGCCGCCGCCGATCACATCGCCGTACGCGCCCGACGTTGCCCAGGTGCGCGCCTGGCTGGAGCGGATGGTCGCGGCGCTGAAGTTCACCGAGCTCGTCATCGCGGTGCTCGTGCTCATCACACGCATGCGCGACATCAACACCGAGCTGATGCACAAGGTTGCCCAGCTGCGGCGGAGGTGCCCGCGCTCCGAGACGCTGAAGCGACTCGAGCGGCAGCTCGTGCTTCCCCTATTTGCCCCAGCCGGCGCGGGCACCAAGAAGGCCGACGATGCAAAGGCCAAGCGCAAGCGCGGCCATGGAGGTGGCGGTCGCGCGGCTCTGCCGGCGCACCTGCCGCGCGTCCCGCGGCCCAACCCCGTGCCGGCCGAGCTGCGCATCTGCCCACACTGCGGCACCGAGATGACGACGCTCGGGCACGAGCGCTGCGAGAAGCTCGACATCGTGCCCGCGAGGTTCATCGTCACCGTCACGGTGACCGAGACCGTCGCGTGCCCGAAAGACGACACCATCGTGTCCGCGCCGCCGCTGCCGAGCATCGTCGAGGGCGGTAAGCTCGGCGACACGCTGATCGTCGAAGCGCTTGCGGACAAATTCATCGAGCACCAACCGGTCGAGCGGCAGTGCCGGCGCTTCGCGTATGTGGGCGTGGAGATCGCGCCTCAGACGCTCGGGCGGAGCGTGGGCGCCGCGCTCGACCTGCTGTTGCCGATCGCCAGGATGATCCACGCGCAAACGCGCGGCCCGGGCCTGCTCGCCACCGACGCAACCGGCATCCCCGTGCTCGACCCGAGTGCGCCCGACGGCATCCGTACCGGCGCTGTCTGGTGCTGGACGAATGCACGATGGGTCACCCTCTTCTACTCGCCGAGCGCGGACTCGGACAGCGTGAAGCGGTTCCTGCTCGGCACCGATGACCTCGACGGAGCTCTCGCTTCGGCAGACGGTCAACGCGCACTTTGCCGCACCGTGCAATGCGACGGCACGAGTGTGACGACCTTCCTGGAGCGCGCCGGCGGCAAGCGACCTGGGTGCTGGAGCCACGGCCGACGGCGGCTCGTGGACTGTGCGCGCGCCGGCGATCTGATCGCCCGCCGAGGGCTGCACATCATCCGCGAGCTCTTCGCGGTCGAGCGCGGCTCCCTCCTCGCGGGCGACAACGCCGAGCAGCGTCGCGCGCGCCGGCGGGAGCACAGCGTGCCCGTGCTCGTGCGGATCCGCAGCTGGCTCGACGAGCATCGCGCGGTCACCCCGCCGAGGACGCCGCTCGGCCGCGCGCTGGGATACCTGCACCGTCAATGGCATCGCCTCGTGCTGTTCCTCGAGGACGGCAACATCGAGCTCACCAACAACCGCCGGGAGCGCGAGCTCCGGCGTCTCGTTATCGGAAGACGGAATTGGCTTTTCACCTGGCTCGATCACGGCGCTGAGCGCACCAGCGCGATCTTGACGATCGTCGGCACCTGCATCGCGCACGACGTCAACCCACGCGCGTACCTGCACCTGGTGACGAAACTCATCGTCCACGGCTGGCCGCAGGCGAAACTGCGTGACCTGCTGCCCGACCGGATGCTTGCCGCCCGTCCCGAGCTCTGCATCAGCGAGCGGGACAGCCCGCCGCCACCTCCCGACGCACGGACGACCCCCGCCCCGGGATAGTCTGAAGAGCCTCGACCCGACGCCGGCGGCCCACGGAGTGGACGCGGGGGCCTTGCCGGTTGCGCTCGCGGCCTCGCGCGACATACGTCGACGCGTGCCCAAGTCCTCTTCATCCCTCTCGGCGTTCCCGCCTCTCTCCGACGATGAGTTCGACGAGCTCGCCGATCTCCTCGGCGATCATTGTCCGTTCGACATCGATGGGCTGCTCGGTGTCCTGCACGCAGTTGCGGTTGCGCCGGGCATCATCCCGCCGTCTGCGTGGATCGCGACCGTGCTGCCGGAGCGGCTCGGAGCGCTCGATTCGACGAGCGCCCAGAGGTGGATCGGCCTGACGCTCCGCCTGCACAACGAGGTCGTCGACGCAGTCAACGACCGCCAGACGATCGTCCCTGCCGCCGGCGACGTCGCTGGATGCGAGTCATTCGCCGCCGGCTACATCGCTGGTGCCGCGCTCGACCCGCTCTGGATTGGCAACGAGGATCGCTGGTCCTTCGCTTCGTGCTTCGCCTACCTCGCCGGACGGTGCGATCTCGTTCCGGAGGAGACACTCGACAAGTTCGAGAAGCTCGGAGACGTCAAGGACACCCTCCGGCGCCAGCTCGGCGCCGTCGTGGCTGCAGCGCGCGACTCCTTCCTCGAGGTGCGACGCGCCCCTCTCTCCGGGGTCCCGGCGGCGGCGCCCACCGTTGCTCGGAAGGCTCCGTGCCCATGCGGCTCCGGAAAGAAGTACAAGCGCTGCTGCGCCGACCGCCGCGACCTCGCCACCCGCTGATCAGGCTGCGCCCCAGCATGTTCACGGCGCGGCTTCAACCGTCTGCGGCTACGCCATCCGTGGACGGGTTACGCTCCGGCCGCTCATGCGATCCTTCGGTGAGCTTGTCCAGAACCACCCCGCTTTCAGCCAGATCTTCGGGGTAATCTGAGGGGATGGGTCAGGGTCGAGCGCGGTGAGCGACGCCGCCGAGGGAACGCTCACCGTGCACCTCGAGCGCGAATACGACCTGACCCGCGTCGGTCTCTCCATCCGCCGCGATTTTCCTGGCGACGCGCGGGTCTACGTCTCGGCCGATGGCGAGAGCTGGTCCGAGGCCATCGTCGCCGCCGAGGGACGCACCCACCGGGCCATCGAATACTTCGTGCTGGCGCAGCCGGCACGGGCGCGACACGTCAAGGTGGTGGTCTCCAGCGCGGCGCCTTGCGACGAGGAGATTGGCGGCGCATGCGCGTTCCTGAACGAGCTCGAGCTCTATTCGACCATCGACTCCTTCGAGAACGACCCCATCGGCAATGCGCCGCGCGGCTACCAGCAGGTGACCTCGTCCTGGGTCACCGACTACGAGACCGGAACCATGGGGCGCGCGCTGCGCATCGTCGACGACGCCGACGACCAGCAGGCGACGCTGCGCTGGAACGGCGCGCCGCGCACCGAGCGCGTCCTGGCATTCGCGCTCTTGCCGCTGGAGCTGCCGGGCGGCTTTCTCTTCGACATCGAGGGCGTCGACGACGCGGACGCGCCGGTGACCAGCTATCACCTGGCCGTCTTCCCCGATGGCAGCGTCCAGCACTACGACTTCGCCGCCGAGAAGTGGACGCCGCTCGCCGAGGCCGGCCTGGTGCCGGTCGGGTCCGTCAGCCGCATTCGTGTCGAGGCCAGCGTCACCGAGGCCACCATCTTCGTCGGCGACGAGAAGCTCGCCACCGTGACGCCGAGCGCGCCGGGAGCCACTGCGCTGACGGCCCACCTCTTCTCTTCGTCGGGAACCGCCGCGGTGGGCGATCAGGTGCTCATCGACGACGTGGGGTTCCAGTAGCGGATTCGTCGGATCTCGCACGCTCACCGAGCCCGGATCCCGCGGTCGTGCGACGTGCCGGGACGTGCCACCACGCACCCCGTCGCGAGCGCGTCTACGATGGGCGGGAACGGCATGATCTACGTCCACGTCGTCCGGGGACCGAACGGGCCGATGCTCGACGGGCTCACCCGCCTGCGGGCACCGTCCAGTACCCCGAGACGCCCTTCTGGAGAGCCGCGCAATGCTGGGTCATGAGAGACCACTGGTAAGCCGTGTGCGGGAAACCCGCACGCACGGTTCGAGCGGGGGCCTTGCTCCAAACGCCCAGCCGTAGCTGGGAAGGAAAGTAGGATCTACCAATGCATTGGCCCAACTTCCAGCACCTCATGTATTTCCGCGCGGTCGCGAGAGAAGGTGGCCTTGCTGGTGCTGCGTCCAAGTTGCGGCTCTCGGTGTCGACCCTGAGCGCCCAGGTGAACAGCCTGGAGGCCGCGCTCGGCGTCGAGCTGTTCATGAAGAGAGGCCGCAAGCTTGCCATGACGGAGATGGGCCAGCTCGTGTACCGACATGCCGACCAGATCTTCCTGCTCGGCCTGGAGATCCTGGACGAGACGAGCGGGCGGGGAACCAGCCGCCTAGCGCAGGTGAACGTCGGGGTGATCGGTACCGTGCCGAAGCTCGTGACCCAGCGGCTGCTCGCGCCGCTCAAGTCCATCACGCCCACCGTGCGCATCGTGGCCCGCGAGGACTCGCCGGAACGGTTGCTCGCGGACCTGGTGCTGCACGTGCTCGATGTGGTCCTGACCGACGCTCCCGCGTCCGCGCTCTCGTCCGTGCGAGTTTACAACCACCGCCTTGGTACCAGCGCGCTCGCGGTGTACGGCACCGTCGCTCTCGCAAAGCGGTTTCGGCCGGGCTTCCCGAAGTCGCTCGAAGCAGCCCCGTTCCTGTTGCCGTCGCACGCCTCGATCACGCGTCGCGCGCTCGAGGGGTGGTTCGACGAGCTGTCGGTGCGACCCGAGTTCGTGGGAGAGTTCGACGACAGCGCGCTGCTCAAGGCGTTCGGGCATGACGGCTTCGGGCTGTTCGCAGCTCCTGCCGTGATCCACCGCGAGCTGCAGAGTCAATACGGTGTTCGTCGCCTGGGGCTAGTCGGAAGCGTTCGCGAGACCTTCTATGCCGTCACTGCTGAGCGACGGGTGAAGCACCCCGCCGTAGCGCTGCTCACGGAAGCAGCGCGGGAGCGTCTCTTCGCAGTCGGCGGAGCGCACCGGTCTACGCCGTAATCGCGTCGTCCCGAGCACGCGTCAGTCGAAGATGTCGAGCCAGCTCTTCTTTCGATGACGCCTCGGGCCATCGCTGCTCGGGGGCTCGTCCTTGCGATGCCGTCGCTGCGGGCCACCCTCGGATCTCGCGATCAGCTTCTCGAGCTCACCACGATCGAGCCAGATTCCTCGGCACGCGCCGCACACGTCGATGGTGACACCTTCACGGTTGCGTTCGGTCAACGGTTCATTTGCACATCGCAGGCAATTCATGGTCGTTCCCTCTCTTTCGGTTCTCGATGTTGGAAAGGTCCAAGCAGGCAAGACAAGACGAGACAACGCGCTGGCGACTCCTCACGCCGTCAGATCCTGCTTCAGCCGGCGCGACATCCAGAGCGACGCGCCGATGGCGCTGCCCAGGATCGTGGCGATGACCAGCAGCGACGCCAGAGCGGGGATCTTGATGAGGTCGACGAGAGCCATCTTGAGCCCGACGAAGACGAGCACGCCCGCGAGACCGACCTTCAAGTAGACGAAGCGATCCATCACGCCAGCGAGCAGGAAGAACAGCGATCGCAGACCGAGGATCGCGAAGATGTTCGAGGTGAAGACAATGAACGGGTCGCGCGTGACGGCGAAGATCGCCGGGATCGAGTCGAGCGCGAAGATCACGTCTGTGAGCTCGACCAAAAGCAGCGCCATGAACAACGGCGTCGCGAGCCACCTGGCGTTCTCCCTGACGAAGAACTTGTCGCCTGCGTACTTCGTCGTCGAAGGCACGAAACGCCGCACCGTACGCATGAACCATCCCGCCTGCGGATCCGCCGCCTCATCCTGCCGTCGGAGCAGCTTCAAGCCGGTGAGGACGAGAAACGCGCCGAAGACGTAGATCAGCCAGTGGAAGCGTTCGAGCATCGCCACACCGGCGAAGATCATCGCTGCGCGCAGAAGCAGGGCGCCGAGAATGCCCCAGAAGAGGACACGGTGCTGGTAGAGCGCCGGGACCTTGAGCGAGGCGAAGATCACGACGAACACGAAGATGTTGTCGATGCTGAGCGTCTTTTCGATCAGGTAGCCGGTCAGGAACTCGGTCGCCAGCCTGGGGCCGAACTGCCACCAGACGATCGCGTTGAAGACCAGCGCGAGCGAGATCCACAAGGCGCTCCATCCGGCCGCCTCCTTGAAGCTCACCGCGTGGGCCTTCCTGTGGAAGACGCCGAGATCGAGCGCGAGCATGGCCATGACGAAGACGATGAATCCCGCCCAGATGGCGGGGGTTCCGACAGACACGAGCTCCATGAGGGTCCTGCTCCAGCCGTTGGGCAGATGGGACGGCTTGGCTGGGCAAGATGAGTTCCCGCTAACGGTTCAACAATGAGAAAATCTAGAGCACACCATTCGGTTTTACCGAAACATGACGCCCTTCATCCGGGCCCGGCTTTGCCAGGCTACGGGCTCTGCAGGGACCGGTTAGAACAGCAGGTACGCCGCCGCTGCCGCGGCGACGACAGCGGTCACGGCCGCGACCTGGCGTGGGATGGAACGCTTACGGCCTGTCCTGGCCATCGGCGCGCAGTTCCATTGCCGACGCCGCCTGCAAGCGCGCCCGGGCGCTCAGTGCGCGTCGGCCCAGGTCGCGCCCCAGCCGATGTCCACCACCAGCGGCACATCGAGCGGGAACACCGTCTCCATCGCCGTCTTGATCCTGGCGCGCGCCTCCTCGACGGCGCCCTCCGGCACCTCGAAGGCCAGCTCGTCGTGCACGGTGAGCACCATCCTGGCACCCGGCACCACCGGCTCGGCCAGACGCACCATGGCCAGCTTGAGCAGATCCGCCGCCGTCCCCTGGATGGGCGTGTTGCCGGCGATGCGCTCGGCATAGCTGCGGCGCCCGCGGTCCGAGCTGCGCAGGTCGGGCAGGATCCGGCGGCGGCCGAGCAGCGTGTAGACCGTCTCGGTGCGGCGGGCCTCGGCCATGGTGCGCTCCATCAGCTCCTGCACCCCGCGGTAGCGCTCGAAGTACCGCTGGATGAAGTCGTGCGCCTCCTGGCGGGTGATGCCCAGGCGCTTGGCCAGCGCCGTCTCCCCCATGCCGTAGATGACACCGAAGTTCACCGTCTTGCTGCGCCGGCGCATGTCGTCGGTGACGCCCTTCTCGTCGACGCCGAAGATGGCCATGGCCGTGGCCACGTGCACGTCCTTGCCATTCTGGAAGGCGTCGACCAGCACCGGGTCGTGCGACAGGTGCGCCAGCACGCGCAGCTCGATCTGCGAGTAGTCCGCGGTCAGGAAGACGCTGCCCTTCGGGGCCACGAAGGCGCGGCGGATGGTCTTGCCGAGCGCCGTGCGGATGGGGATGTTCTGCACGTTCGGGTCCTGCGAGGAGAGGCGCCCGGTGGCGGCGACGGCCTGGCTCCAGCGCGTGTGGATGCGCCCCGTGTCCGGGTGCACCAATCGCGGCAGCGCGTCGACGTAGGTGCCCTTGAGCTTGGCGATGGCGCGGTGCTCCAGGACGATCCCCGGGAGCGGGTGGTCCTCGGTGATGGCCTCCAGCGCCTCGGCGTCGGTGCTGCGACCGGTGCGGGTGCGCCTGGTGGCCTTGAGGCCGAGCTTGTCGAACAACAACTCCTCGAGCTGCTTCGGTGAGGCCAGGTTCAGGTCCTCGCCGCCTGCCTCGCGGGCGCGCGCCTCGAGGCGCGCCAGCTCCGCGCCCATCTCCACGGCCATGCCCTCCAGCGCGCCAGGATCGATGAGCACCCCGGCGTGCTCCATGCGCGCCAGCACGGTGGCCAGCGGCATCTCGATGTCGCGGTACAGCTTGCCGAGCCCGGCCTCCTCGAGGCGCGGCGTGTAGCGCCCCTCGAGCTCCAGGGACAGGGCCGGGAACTGGCCCGCGTAGCGGGCCGCCTCGTCGACCTCCACCTCGTCGAGCCCGCGCGCCGCGCCGCGCTTCTTCGGGGTCACCGCCTCGTAGCCGCGCATGGTCACGCCGGCGTCGCGCTCGGCGCACTCCTGCAGCTCGTTCGGCGCCTCCGGATCGAGCAGGTAGCTGGCCAGCATGCTGTCGAAGCGCACGCCACCGAGCGACATGCCGTGCCGCAGCAAGGCCACCTCGGTGAACTTCACGTCGTTGCCCACCTTGGCCACGGACGCGTCGGCGAGCACCGGCCCGAGGACCTGGCGCACGTCATCGAGCCCGAGCTGCGGCGGCGCGCCGAGGTAGCGGTGCCCGAGCGGCAGGTAGACGCTCTTGCCGCTGTCGGTGGCCATGGCCAGGCCGGTGATGTGCGCCCGCATCGGCTCGCGCGGCGCGCCGTGCACCTCGATGGCCAGCTGCTTCTTGCCCTGGGCCTCGACGACGAAGGCCTCCAGCTCGGCGCGGGTGGTGATGGCCTTGAAGCCCTCGGTGACCAGCGCGGGCGCCGGCACCGCCTTGAGGAAGCGGGTGAACTCGAGATCGGTGAAGATCTCGCGCAGGCGGGTGGTGTCGGCCCCGCCGTAGCGCAGCTTCTCCGGGTCGAGGTCGCAGGGCGCGTTGGGGTCCAGGCTGACCAGCTGCTGCGAGAGCCGCGCGTCGGCCTCGTGGGCCACCAGGTTCTCGCGGATCTTGGCGCGCTTCACCTGGTCGAGGTTCTTGTAGATGCCCTCCATGCTCCCGAACTGCGCCAGCAGCTCGGCGCCGGTCTTCATGCCGATGCCCGGCACGCCGGGGATGTTGTCCGAGCTGTCGCCGACCAGCGCCAGCAGGTCGCGCACCTGGTGCGGGGGCACACCGAGCTTGGCGATGACCTCCGCCGGCCCGAAGACGCGATCGCGCATGGCGTCCCAGCAGACCACCTTGTCCTCGTCGACGAGCTGCAGCAGGTCCTTGTCGCTCGAGGCCACCACCACCCGCAGGCCGCGCGCCTTGGCGCGCATCACCGCCACGGCAATGCAGTCGTCGGCCTCCACGCCGTCGCCATAGAAGATGGGGATGCCGTAGGCCTCGACGATCTCCTTGCAGCGCTTGAGCTGGTGCACGAGCTCCGGCGGCGGGGTCGGGCGGTGTGCCTTGTAGCGCGGGTCGAGCGCCTTGCGCGTCGACGGTCCCGGCGAGTCCATGGCCACGCCGAGGTAGGCCGGCTTCCGGTCGTCGACGAGCTTGGCGAGCATGCTCACCGTGCCGTAGGTGGCGTTGGTCGGTTCGCCCTTGCTGTTGGTCAGCGGCGCGATGGCATGGAATGCCCGGAAGACGTAGTTCGAGAGGTCGACCAGGTAGAGCGCGTCGGCCGAGCCGGGCGCGGGAAGCGTGGACGGTGTGGTCGGTCGGGACATGCGCGCCTCGGCGGAGGTCCTAGCACCACCGCGCCCCGGAGGGTTCCGTCGCTGGCCGCCCGCCGAGACGGCTCGCCGCGCGGCAGCTCGTGCGCTCGCGGCGCGCGTCGTCTCACCCCGGGGCCGCGTTCGCCACGCCCATGCGCGCGTAGCTGGCGGCCAGGTGTGGCTCGCCGGCCAGCAGACGCCGCCACACCTCGTCGAGCCCGACCTCTTCGAACGACGTGAACCCGGCGCGGCGCACCCGCTCGGCCGCGGGAACGGGGTCGAGGTTCGCCTCGGCAAAGGTGAAGATCACCCGCGCTCCGACCCGCCCGGCGCGGGCCATGAAGCGCAGGCTGTCGTCGATGGCCTCGCTGTCGATGTACCCGATGACGCCCTCCCACACGAAGACGGTGCGCTGCGTGCTCGACCAGCCGGCCTCCACCAGCCGCGCGCCGAGCGGGCCGTCGAGCCTCGAAGCCGCGAAATCGAAGTGCACCTGGCGCACCGAGGCCGGCAGCGCGATCCCCGCGGCTTCGAGGCAGGCGCGCTTGCGCCCGAGCTGCTCCGGCGTGTCGACCTCGAAGGTCATCACCCCGGCGGTCATCGCCTCGGCCAGGCGCATGCCGCGCGCATCGAAGCCGGCGCCGAGCAGCACCAGCTGGCGGGCGCCGGCGCGCAGCGCGGCGCGGACCTCGTCGTCGATGAAACGCGTCCTCAGCCGGATGCCATCGCGAAAGAACGGCAGCGACAGGTAACGCTCGGTCGCCTCTCGCGCGTGCGCGCCTGCGGCCAGGAAGTGGCGCGCATACGGGTCGTCGAAGAGGCGCTCCTTGGGCGGCAGCTCGGCCTCCGCGGCGCGTACCTCGGCGATGGAGAAGGCCGTGTCGGCGATGGTCACCACCGCGGCAGCCTACGCTACTGGTCGACGATGAACTCGACCCTTCGGTTCTTGGCCAGGCTCGTCGGGTCCTTGCCGTCGGAGGCCGGCTTGTCGGGGCCGTAGCCCTTGGCGCTGATGCGGTCCTTCGCCACGCCCTTCTTGATCAGGTAGGTGCGCACCGCGTCGGCGCGGTCCTGACTGAGGCGCATGTTCATCTCGCGCGTGCCCGTCTCGTCGGTGTGGCCTTCGACGCGCAGCTTCTCGATGTCCGGGTTGGCCTTGATGGTCAGCGCCACCTGATCGAGGAGCGAGTGCGACGACGGGTCGAGCTCGGCCGAGCCGCTGCGGAACTTCACGTTGTCGAGGACCCTCACCTCACCGTCCTCGTAGATGACGCGCCGATCGCCGGGGTCGGGGCAGCCGTCCTCGTCCTGGAAGCCGTTGATGGTCTCCTTGGCGTTCGGGCAGTCGTCCTCGGAGTTCGGAATGCCGTCGCGGTCGTCGTCCGCCTCATCCTCGGGGCAGCCGTCGCGATCGCGGTCACCGTCGCGATCCTCGGGGACGTCGCGGCACTTGTCGTCCTCGTCGGTCACCCCGTCGTGGTCGGCGTCGTGCGAGGTCGGCGTCCAGCGCACGCCGGCGAAGCCGCGCGCCACCGGGATGCCGTACCCCGAGACCAGGCCGAAGCCGGGGCCGAAGGCGATCTCCCACTCGTCGCTGGGGTTGATCTTGCCGTAGAGGAAGCCCTCCAGCGGCAGCTCCTCGGTGTCCTGGGCGACCAGGCCGACCGCGCCGTTGACCTCGGCGCCGAGCTCGAAGACCCCGCCATTGCCGCCGAAGCGGTAGCCGACGCCGGTGGCGCCGGTGAATTCGCTGGCCGCCTCGACGTTGTAGAAGTCGGTGCCCTCGCGCAGGAGCACGCCGACGTTGCCGCCCAGGCGCAGCCCGCTGGCCCAGCGGTGGTCGATGATCAGCTTCGGCCAGCCGACGATGTTGCGCGCGCCGCCAGAGAAGTCGCCGGCGTGCGTGGGCGCGCGCAGCTCGACGGCCAGCGCCAGGCCGAAGAGATCGCGGTCGTCGAGGATGCGCAGCTTGGGGACGACCCGCAGGTCGCCGAGGCCGGCGAAGCTCGGATCGAGATCACCCGTCTGGGCAATGAAGAAGGGCAGGCCGATGCCGACGGAGAACGGATCGGCCAGCGACACCGAGGCCAGCACGTCGAAGCCGAGGCGGCCGCTGATGAACTGCTGCGTCAGCTCGCCGCCGCCGTCGACGATGACCAGCGAGTTGCCCGAGTAGTTGAGGAAGACGCCGAGCTCCCAGGGGTCGGCGGTGTCGCGCACCCCCGAGCCCTCGGCGTTGACCCAGCCGTCGTGCGTCACCGGCGGCTTGAAGCGCTCGGCGTCGATCTCCCGCTCGGCCTGCGCGCTCGCCGCCCCGGCGACGAGCAGCGTCGCGCCGGCGAACGAAGCAGCGACGGCCAGGGCCACGGACAGGCGTGCGTCGTTCTCGAGGGTCGGGTCATCACGCTCGGGGGACCGATCGACCGCGCCGGCTGCGGCGGGTGGCCAGGCGCATCGCGGCGAGCGCCGCGAGCGCGACGTGGAACAGCGTGGAGCGGGGGCGGGAGCGCGAGCGGGAGCGGACAGCGCGCAGGTGAAGGCGCCACCGCGCACCTCCTCGCCGGGGCCGAGCTCGCCGCCGCCCTCGGGGCCCACGCTGTCGAAGCAGCGGCCGTCCGGCCCGCAGCGCTGCCCGTCACCGCACTCTTCGCCGCCGAGCGCGCAGGGTCCGCACGTCCCACCGTTGCAGACCCGATCGCCGCAGTCGCCGTTGTCGGTGCAGTCGCCGCCCGGCCTGGGCACGCAGCGCCCGTCGGCGGAGCAGTCCTCGTCGGCGTCGCAATCGCTGGCGTCCACGCAGGGCACCGGCAACAGGCACGCCCCGGCCTCGCACACGCCGAGCGCCGGGCAATCGTCGTCGGCGCCGCACGTCGAGGTCGGCGGCGGCTCCACCACGTCGGGCACGCCGTCCCCATCGGCGTCCGCGGGCCGGCAGGCGTCCGCGGTCGGCGACGAGTCGGCCGCGTCGGCGGTGACGGTGCGGAAATACAGGTCGGCGTCGCACGTCGGCCCGAGGCCGACGACGCCCAAGTCCAGCCGACCCTGCAGGTAGCCGCGCGGACCCTGACCGAGGTGGATGGGGTCGGTATCCGCGCCCGCCTCGGCGTCGGCCTCCGCCGGTGTCGGGGCGGGGTGACCTCCTCGTACGCGCCCTGCGCGTCGGCCCACTCCCAGACGCCGGTGATCGACGCGTCGCCGCCGATGCCCACCACCACCTCGAAGCCGGTGGTCCCGGTGGTGTCGCCTTCGAGCTGGGGATCGATCTCCGCCGCGTTCGCTCCGCCGCCCGTCGTCCCCACCTGGTCGCTGTCGATGAACACGAACCCGGTGACGCCGTTGCCGGGCGCGGCACCGGAGGCCACGTAGATGCGAACCCAGAACGAATCCGCGTCGGCGGTGGCGTAACCGGTGCGGATGTCGAACGACTGCTCGGCGGGCTCGAAGGTGCCCAGCCCGTTGCCCGCCAGATCCTCGGCGCCGTACAGCCACCCGAGCTCACCGGTGGCGTCGATGGAGACGATCTCCTTGAGCGACGGCGTGTTGCGGCCGCCGGCCCACGACTGGGCCTCGGCGCGCGCGCTGCCGAGCACCCACACGGCGCCGGAAGCCACAGCGAAGAGCGCACGACGCAACATGCGGCGATGAAACAGACGCCGGAGGTCCACGTCAACCGGTGCGCCGCGGCCGGGCCCCCGTCGGCGCCGCTCAGGGGCAGCCGGTGACGCAGGGCCGGCGGCGACGATCGAGGCGGCTGACCACACCCAGCAGCACCCCGGCCTGCAGCGCCTCCATCCCGTGCGGCACGTCGCCGGGCAGGAGCACCAGGCCACGCTGCCAGCGCGCGTCGAGGCAGGCCGTGAAATAGGCGGCGATCCCGCACGCCGAGACGTCGAGCACGTCGACCGCGCCGCCCGGAGCCTCCTCGCGCGCCTCGATGCGCGTGAAGGTGGCGTCGAGCCGCATCGGCTTGAGGTGGAACGAGCCGTACCCGCCCCACTCGAAGGCGGTGCCGAGCACCCGCCGCCCCTCGAGCTCCGGGTCCCTGAGGCGGCCGGTGAGCACGGCGCCGCCCTTGGCGCCGATCTCGAGGACGGTGCGCCCGCGCATGTACTGCCAGCCGGCCTGCACCTGGGGGAGCTCGAAGAGCGAGGCGAAGATCAGATCGTTGCCGAGCAGGTACCCCTCGAGGCCGGCGCGCACCACCGGGCCCGACCACTGCGTGAACGGGAAGCGCCCGCCGATGGCCACCGATCCACCGAGCGCGCCGTCGAAGCCGGCCGAGCCGCCACCCAGGCCCCAGAAGCCGGTGCCGCGCAGGGAGAACGCGTCGCTATCGTTGTACTCGGTGCTGCGGCCGGCGACCGTGAGCGACGGCGCGGTGTCGTCGACGTGGGTCATGCTGCCGCGCACGCCGATCATGGAGATGTTGTCATCGCCGCGCGGCGGCGCCGGCGGCGGGGGCGGGCCGAGATCGACGGCCACCGCCGCGGCGCCGGGCGGCCGAGGCGGGGCCGGCGCGCTGCCAGGTGGCGGCAACGGAGGCGGCTCGTCCTGCGCCGCGGCGGTCCGCCCTGCCAGCAGCGGCGCACCGGCGAGCGCGAGGGCGACCGCTGCACGGCCGACGGGGAGCGCGCGACGCAGCACGCCTGCAGTCTATCGAACCTGCGCGCCGCGCGCTGTGGCCTGGTCGACGCGCGTCATCCACGCGCCAACCACGGGAGCGGCGCGGACGAGCCGCTCGCCCTCCTCGGTGCCGGCGATGGCGTACATCTGCGCGAAGACGGCGATGTCGGCCAGGCTCGGCCGCGCGCCGACCAGCCACTCGCGGTCCCCGAGCCAGCCGCCGATGGCCGCGATGTGACGCTCCAGCTCCTCGAGCACCAGCGCGCGCGACTTCCGGCCGATGCCCTGCGATCGCATGGTCATGGCCAGGGCGCGCGGCACGGCGAAGCCGACGATGGGCCGCAGCAGGGGCAGGTCGGCCTTCACCAGCTGCGGCACCCACCGCTTGACGTTGTGCGGCTCACCGAAGCGCAGGCGCACCTCGTAGAAGTACAGGCTCTCGTCGGCCCAATCCTCGAGCAGGTGGCAGAGCGCCCGCTCGGCCGGGTCGTGGGGCACGAGCGGCGGCTCGGGGAAGCGCTGCTCCAGATAGCGCACGATCTCGGTGGAGTCGCCGATGCGGCGACCGTCGTGCTCCAGCGTCGGCACCTTGCCGGTGGGGTTCACCCGGCGATAGGCCAGCGGAGCATCGAGGATCGGCACCTCCTTCGTCTCGTAGTCGACGCCCTTGTAGTGCAGGACGCGCCGCACCTTGTCGCAGAAGGGCGAGATCTCGAACTGGTAGAGAAGGGTCACGCGCCGAAGGTAGCAGCGCCCGGCCGCGCGTCACCGGTCCACGAGCGCGCCGTCGCCAGCCGCTAACGGCGCGGGGGCTCCGGCGCGTCCCCCGCCGGGAGCTCGAGCACGAAGACGCAGCCGCTACCCGGTACGTCGCGGACGCGCAGGCTGCCCTGGTGTGCGTCTGCAGCCTGCTTGGCGATGGCCAGGCCGAGGCCGAAGCCGGAGCGGTCGCTGCCGGCCTGCACGAACGGCTCGAACAGCGTCTGCGCCCTTCCCTCGGGCAGCCCTCCGCACCCGTCCTCGACCTGGAGGACGAATCGATCCGCCGTCCGGCCGACGCGGAGCTGGATGGTGCCGCCGCGGTGCGTGAACTTCACCGCGTTGCGGACCAGGTTGGCCATGGCGGAGTGCAGCAGCTTGGGGTCGGCGACGACGTGATCGACGCTGCACGCCAGGTGGATGCTGATGGCCTTGTCCTCGGCCTCGCTGGCCGTCTCCGCCACCAGCTCCTCCAGGAACTCGCGCACCGCGATGGTCTCCACGTTCAGCTCGGCGCCGCTCTCCAGCCGGGCCCCCATGAGCGCGTGATCGATGAGCGCGCCGAGCTTGGCCATGCTCCGGCCGAGCACGCCGACGGCCCGGTCCTCGAGGTCGAGCTTGCCCTTGTTCTCCAGCACCGTGAACGCCAGCCGCATCGAGGACACGGGGTTGCGCAGCTCGTGCGCCAGGAAGCCGAGGTGCCGCGACGTCTGCCGGCGCAGCTCCTCGTCGCGCTCCTGGCAGTACTTCGCGGAAGCGTCGGCGATCCCGCCGATGAAGAACTTGGAGACGATCCGCATCTCGCGAAAGGTGAAGACCTGGCCGCTCTCCTCCATCACCAGGAAGAGGATGTCGCGGAGCGCGCCGTACTCGCGGACCAGCGTCCCGATGTCGTACCCCAGGGTGAAGCGCTGCCCGCCGTGCTCGATGGCGCTGGCGATGGGGTCGGCCGGCAGCTCGAGAGGCTCGGATTGCTGCTCGTCCGCCAGCTCGGCAACGAGCTCGGCGAGGAACGCGCGCAGCGAGTTGATCACGTCCTCGCGGTCGAGCGTGGGGACGTCGGTGGTCTGGAAGATCCGGTCGGCGAAGCGCTGCACGACCGCCTCGCGCTCGGCGTCCAGGATGTCCGCCAGCGTGCCCATCGGCAGCACTTACCACGCATCCCGATGGCGGCGCACGCCGGCTACAGTGGGTCGGCCTCCCGGCGCGCAGGAACGCCCCGCCCCCCAACGGCCGCGTCCGGGCGCTGGCCGGCGTGCACTGGCTCACAATGTGGCGGGTTCGGGGTGGAACGCGTCCTGCAACTCACGAGGAATGCGGCCGGGATGCACAGAACAGCGCAAGATTCTCATTGTCGAGGATGACCCGGACATTCGTGCCTCCCTCCGGGCCGTGCTGGAGATGGAAGGGTACGAGGTCGACGACGCCGCACACGGCCGAGCGGCACTCGATCTCCTCCAGGGCGGGACCTGCAACCCCGCGGTCATCGTGTGCGACCTCGAGATGCCGGTGATGGATGGATGGCAGCTGCGGAAGGAGCTGCGCAAGAATCCCCGCCTCTCCAGGATCCCGCTGATCATCGCATCCACCGTGACCCTGGGCGTGGCTCGCCTGCGCGCGCGCCTGACGGCCTCCGCGTTCCTCCGCAAGCCGGTGGACGTCCGGGAGCTGCTGAAGGTGGTCGCCCGGCTGGCTGCGCTGCCGCAGCTGGCCTGAAAGGCGGCCAGGCGAGGGCAACCGCGCCTCGGTGATTCGCCGGGTCGCGCCGTGTCGCTCCCTGTGCCGGCGCGACCGGTAGCCGCAGCCAGCCTCAGCGCACGACGATGGCGCGGACGATGTTCAGATCGATCATCTGCCCGCCGCGGTCGACGCGCACCGCCAGGCGCGAGCCTTCGGGCCCTCGCAGGCGCTGCACCGCCTCGGCCAGGGGCATGGCGCGCGCGTCGCCGCCGTCGATGCGGTCGACGCGATCGCCGCGCCGCATGCCGCCCTTCTCCGCGGGCCCGCCCGGCACCAGGCCCATCACCGCCACCCCGCCGGCCGCCGGGATGAGGTACGCGCCGATGCCGGCCAGCTCGCTGTCGCCGCCGCCGTCGCCGCGCGGCGATAGCTGCACCGTCTCGGTGAGCGTCGGCGAGCCGCGCGTGTCGAGGCCGCTCCGGATCTTGGTGCGGTACCCCGCGTGGGTGACGCGCACCGAGAAGAGCCCACGCGAGGGCACGCCGCTGAGCACGAAGTTGCCGGTGGCGTCGCTGTCCGCCGAGCCGATGGCGTTGGCGCCGGTGGTGGTGGCGGTGTCGAGGGCGAAGGTGGCGCCGGCCACCGGTTTGCGCGTCTCGGCGTCGACGACCTTGCCGCGGAACGTCGCGCCGCTGGGCAGCACCAGGCGCACGTTGCGGGTCACCGAACCGGCGTCGACCTGGATGGAGTCGCTTCGCGCCGGGGGCCGGCCGTCGGTGCTGGCGGTGAGCACGTAGCGCCCGGCGGGGATGTCCGCCCACTCGAAGCCCCCGGCGGCGTCCTGGATGCTGCGCGGCGCGCCGCTCGGGCCGGGTCCGTCGCCCCCGGGCGCGGAGAAGGACTCGATGGCGATGACGTAGCTCGGCACCGGCTTGCCGCCCTCGTCGAGCACCGCGCCGGCGATGCCGCCGGCGCGGCCCATGACGAAGCGGTTGTCGGAGGTGGCGCGGATGGTCACCGGCGGCGAGACGCTGTGCACCCCGTCCTGCGCAGTGGCCGCGCAGCCGTCGGTGTCGTCGGGGAGCTCGAGCTGCCCGGCCGGATCGCTGACCGCGATGCGCGCCTGGCGATCGGTGCAGCGCACCGTGGCGCCGGCGACCGGCTGCCCCTCGGCGTCGACGACCACGCCGCGGATGGCCTCGGTGGCGGGCTCGGCCGCGGGGCGCGGGTCCTCGTCGTCGTCGTCGCCGCCGGGGATCGGAGTGCCGGCGGCAGGGCGTCGCCGGGGCCGGTCGGGCGTGGGCTCGGTCTCCGTCACCGCGGCCGCGGTGGCCGCCGGGCGCGGGCTGGCGGTGGGCCGCGGGGTGGCCGGGAAGAGCAGGAGCCCGAGCAAGGGCACCACGAGCAGCGCGGCGCAGGTGACCAGGGTCAGCCAGTGGCGCCGCAGCATCGCGCTCGATATAGCGCAGGTCCGGCCGGCGGTCCGGTCGCGTCCGGTCAGCCGTCGCCGGCAGGGGCGCGCCAGGACAGTCGCCCGGCGGGATCCGGGCCCTCGCCGTGCCAGGCGCAGGCGTCGCGGACGGGGCAGTGCGGGCACTGCGGCGCCTTGGCCGTGCACAGCGCCTTGCCGTGGTGGTCGAGGAGGTGGTGCGCACGCCAGGCGACGGCGATGGCGTACTGCTCGGGTAGCTCCTCGTCGAGCACCCGCGCGAACGAAGCGTAGGACGTGCCCGGATAACCGAGGCGCACCGCCACGGTCACCGCGTTGCCGCTCGGCGCGGTCAGGGGGTGCAGGCCGGACTGGAGGAGCATCAGATCCGCGCGTTGCTCGGGGATCCCGAGCGTCCGCAGCGCCCGCCGCGCCTCGGCGGCGTCCCCGCGGCAGCGCGCCTCGAGCGGCGGATCGGCGCGGGCGGCCTCGCCGAGCGAGCGCAGCGTGGTCACCGTCTCGTCGACGCGATCGGGCGCGCACACCGTGGCCACCATCTCGCGCGAGAGCTCCGCCAGCAGGGCCGCCTCCACCGCGCCCTTGGTGCACAGCGGCTTGAGCGCGGCCAGGGCACCTCGCCCGTCGGCGCCGCCGGCGACCAGCAACAGCAGGCTGAGCTGGGTCACCAGGTCGAGGTTCGGGCGCGCGGGCACGCCGTAGGAGTCCTCGAGACCGTCGAGGATGCGCTCCAGCTTGGAGCGCGGCCGCAGGGTGACCTTGGACTCCGCGTCGGACACTCGCGTCAGCGCTCCGGGGGCGCCTTCTTTCTCGCCGGGGCGCCGCCGTCGGGCACTTCGGGCTCTTCTTCCGGGGCCGGCCCGGGGTCGACCACGGCCGCCTCGGAGAGGTCAGGCGCGGTGCTCTCGGCGGTGGGGCCGAGGGGCTGCTCGTCGGGCTCGATGGGCCACGGCGTGTCGCTCGACGTGCCCCCGCACGACGACAGCGCCAGCGCGAAGCAGAGGCAGAGGGCCGCTCGCATGGTCGGGGCATGCTAGCAGGCGGATGTTGGACTCACCCAACATCCGCCTTCCTTCGCGCCGCTGCTGCGTGGCACCGGGCGCGGCCGCGTCAGGCGGCGGAGCGCGTCAGGCGGACCTCGGACTCGTGACGGCAACGCCGGCGTGGAGTCGGGGACCGCGACGCGCGTTCCTCAGGCGGACCTCGGACTCGTGACGGAAGCGCGCGCTGGGAATCGGCCGGAAGACGCGCGTTCCTCAGGCGGGCCTCGGACTCGCGACGGAAGCTGGGAATCGGCCGGAAGACGCGCGTTCCTCAGGCGGGCCTCGGACTCGTGACGGAAGTTCCTCAGGCGGGCCTGGACTCGACCTCGGTGAGGTTGGTCCGCGCGATCCACAGGCAGAGCACGGCGTTGAGCGCGCACCACGCCAGCAGCGCCGTCTTGCCCAGCGGGCCGGACATCTCGCCCAGGGCGGCCACCGAGGCCAGGTAGGCCGCGGTGCCCACGGACAGGCCAGCGATCGTCGGACGCAGGCTGCGGACGCCGTAGAAGAGCGTGGTCAGCGCGAACGGCAAGAGCGCGCTGGCCAGCGGCAGCCACTGGTGCAGCGAGGCGCCGACATAGAAGTCGAGCTCGGGCAGCGGGCGCGCCAGCAGGTCGAAGGGCAGGTACACGCGCGGCAGGACCCACGGCGCGAAGAAGACCAGGCCCGGGCCGGCGGCGAGCGCCGGGACCAGGAAGCTCATGCGCCAGGGGCTGGTGGCGCTGCCGCCTGCCTTCCTGGCCGCCAGCTTCTTCGAGGAGGCCCAGACCAGCATCCCGAAGGCAAGCACGGCGAGGAAGCGGAAGACGCCGTGCACCAGGGTGATGCGCTGCGTGGCCGCGGCGACGTCCAGGATGCCCGCGCCGTACAGCTTGTCGGAGCCGTCGGACTCGTCGACCTTGCGCGCGCTGGCGCGCAGCGCCTCCTCGACGGCCTTGGGATCGGTGACGCCGAGCCCGACGAGCATGGCGGCGGCGCCGGCGACGTGCGGCGAGGCCATGCTGGTGCCGCTGAAGCCCGGATAGACCTCGCACTTGTCGCGGCCGCGCTTGCACACCGTCTGCTGGACGACGTTCACGCCGGGGGCGGCGATGTCCACGGCCGGGCCGCGCGAGGAGAACTTGGCGATCTTGTCGTCCGGGCCGGTGGCGCTGACGCCGATGACACCCTCGGACGCGCCCGGGTAGCCGACGCTCCCGCCGCTGTTGCCGGCGGCGGCGACGATGACCGCGCCCTTCGAGAGCGCGAAGTCGACGGCATCCTGCATGATGCTCGAGTTGCGCGGCCCGCCCAGGGAGAGGTTGATGACCTGGGCGCCGTTCTCGGCCGCCCAGCGGATGCCGTCGGCCACGTCGGCCGTGGTGCCCCAGCCGTTCTCGTTGAGGACCTTCACCGGCATGAGGCGCGCGTGGAAGGCGACGCCGGCGGCGCCGATGCCGTTGTTCGTCGACTGGGCGATGGTGCCGGCGACGTGCGAGCCGTGGCCTTGGTCGTCGTTGGCGTGCTCGCTGTTGCTGACGAAGCTCCAGCCGCCGACGCACTCGGTCTGCTGGAGGTCGGTGCCCTTCATGAACGGGCCGTGGTCCTCGCAGGCGATGCCGGTGTCGACCACGGCCACGGTGACGCCGCGCCCGGTGGCGAAGTCCCAGGCGCGCGGGGCGCCGACGCGCTCCATGTGCCACTGATCGCCGAGCAGCGGATCGTCGACGTCGTAGAGGGCGTGGACGCGGGCCAGCGGCTCCACGCGCTGCACGTCGGGATCGTGCGAGAGGCGCTCCACCCATGACGCCATCTCGCTGGCCGGCACCTCGGCGAGCTGGATGCGGGTCTGCGGCTCGAGATCGGTGGGCGTGAAGGAGAGGCCGAAGCGCGCCGCCAGCGAGGCGATGGCCGACGGCTGCAGATCGTCCCTGGCGTCGATGACCACCGTGCCCGGCACGTCCCAGGCCGAGGGGTCACCCGATCGCTCGCGGATCTTGGCGTCGACGTCGGAGAGGGTGTCCGAGCGCGGCTCGTCGGCGTTCGTCGGCTTGACCGGCGCGCTGTCCGAGCGCCACGCGTCTGCGCGCGGCGTGTCCTGCGCCAGGACGGTGGCGGGCACGAGGAGCGAGGCCGCCAACGAGGAGATGGCGGCCAGACCCAGGGCTTGCGTGTGACGGCGAGCGGTGCGGATGGGCATGGGGATGCGTCGAAGGGTAGCGCCTGCCCCACCCGGCGCCAGTGATATGCTGGCCCGCGCCCATGGAGTTTTTGATCCCGGCGCGCACCGCTCGCCCCAGCGACGACCCCATCTTCGCCCTCAACGCCGAGGCCCAGGCGCGCACCGCCGCGGGCGAGCAGGTGGTGAACGCCACGGTCGGCGCGCTGCTCGACGACGAGGGCCGCCTGGCGGTGATCCCCACCGTCACCCAGACCTTGCGGGAGATCGAGCCCCAGGTGGGCGCCGGATACGCGCCCATCTCCGGCTCGCAGGCCTTCCTCGACGCCGTGATCCACGACCTGCTCGGCGACCGGCCCGAAGCCAGGCAGGCGGTGGCGGCCGCGACCCCGGGGGGCAGTGGCGCGCTGCGGCATGCGATCGCGAACTTCCTCGAGCGCGGGCAGTCCCTGCTGACAACGTCGTTCTATTGGGGTCCCTACAAGACGCTCAGCGACGAGTCGGAGCGCCAGCTCTCGACCTTCCGGATGTTCGACGAAAACGGCCGGCTCGACACCGTGGACTTCGAGCGCAAGCTCCGCGGGGTGCTCGATGCCCAGGGGCGCGCGCTGGTCTTCCTCAACTCTCCTTGTCACAACCCGACCGGGTACTCCTTCGACGACGACGAGTGGCGCGCCGTGACGGACGTGGTGGCCCGCGAGTCGGAGCGCGGTCCGATCGCGCTCCTGCTCGACGTGGCCTACGCGCGCTACGGCGGCGCCAACGCGGGCAACGAAAGCGGCGGCAGCAGCACCGCCGACGCGCTCGCCGGTTGCCTGGACCGTGTGCTGCCCGTGGCCGGCAAGGCACTGCTCCTGTTTGCGTGGTCGGCGTCCAAGGCCTTCACCCAGTACGGGCTGCGGGTGGGCGCGCTGGTCGCCGTGCACCCCGACGCCGGCGAGCGCAGCCGCATCCAGAACGCGCTCAGCTACTCCTGCCGCGGCACCTGGTCGAACTGCAACGCCGGCGGCATGGCGGCCATCGCCCGCATCCTCGGCGACGCCACGCTGTCGGCGCGCGTCGAGAAGGAGCGCGCCCAGCTCAAGGGCCTGCTCGATCGACGCGTGGCGAAGTGGAACGAGCTGGCCACCGCCGCCAAGCTCCGTTACCCGCGCTACGACGGTGGCTTCTTCACCACCGTCTTCTGCGAGGACGCCCCGGCCGTGGCCGCGCGCCTCAAGGCCGCCGGGGTCTTCGTGGTTCCCCAGGCCGGTGCCCTGCGCGTGGCGCTGTGCTCGGTGCCGGAGCGCGACGTGCCGCGGCTCGTCTCTGCCATTCAAACCGCAGGGGCGGGCCGCCCCTGAGACCCGCCGGAGGGCGGCACGACCTGCCGATGCGTTCACCTCGATCTGCCGATGCGCTCACCTGGCGCTGGCGTGCGCTTCGAGGCGTGCCGATGCGCTCGGTCGCGCTGCGTCGGTGGACGGCGGCGGCGGTGCTCGCTGGCGGCGTCGCCGCTTGCTCCGACTCGCTGCACCTGGATCCCGATCCGGACATCTCCGGCAGCGGCGCCGCCAGCGGCGTCGGCGGCGCCGGCGGCAACGCCCCCATCGCCTGCGTCTCCAGCGCCGACTGCCCGGCGCCGACGGCCGTGTGCGATCAGGCCAAGGGCCTGTGCGTGGAGTGCGGGACGGTCGGCGACTGCGCCGCCCGGCCGGGCACGGTGTGCTCGCTGGGCGCGTGCGTGTGCGCAGCGGCCGCGGAGAGCTGGTGCCCGGCCATCTCCGAGCCACGGGTCAGCCGCAGCGCGCGCTGCGCGGACCTGGCCGGCGACGGCGACGACTGCGGCACCTGCGGGCACGCCTGCTTCGGCGCCTGCGCCGAGGGCAAATGCGTGGACGTCTGGGAGCCGACCCGCTCGCCGGCGCGCCTTCCGCGCGCGCGCGCCACGCCTGCGCCGCCGTCGGCGAACGGCTGCTGGTGTGGGGCGGCCAGGGCGCCGAGGGGAACCTGCAGACCGGCGGCGTGCTCGATCTGGCCAGCGGCACCTGGAAGCCCACCAGCCTGGCCAACGCGCCGCAGCCGCGCGGCTACGTGCCGGGCGTCGCTGCCGGCGAGCGCTTCTTCGTGTGGGGCGGCCACGACGGCGCGCCGCGCGGCGACGGCGGGCTCTACGATCCGGCCACCGACACCTGGAAGCCAGTGTCCTCGTCCGGCGCGCCCAGCGCTCGCTGGCTGCACACCATCACCTGGGCCGCAGAGGCGGAGCGGGTGGTGGTGTGGGGCGGGTTCGACGGCGCCGACATGCTCGACACGGGCGCGCTCTACGACCCGGCCACCGACACCTGGACGGCGATGAGCACCGCCGGCGCGCCGACGCGGCGGCGTGAGCACGTCGCGGCATGGAACGGATCACGGCTGCTGGTCTCCGGCGGGCTCGGCTTCGACGGCCTGGTGGAGAGCGTGCTGCTGGCCGATGGCGGCCTCTTCGACCCGGCGGCGAACGCCTGGGAGATGCTGCCGGCGGCCGGTCATCCGACGGCGCGCTACCGACACGCCGCGGTCGCCGCGGGCGAGACGTTCGTGATCTGGGGCGGGGCCACGGCCGACGACCCGCCCTACGCGGGCGACGGCGCCGCGTTCTCGGACGCGTGGCAGCCGCGCTCCGGGCCGGCGCCGGCCCCCCGAAGCGGACACACCGCCGTCTGGGTGGGCCCGCCGGTGGAGCGCGTGGTCTTCTTCGGCGGCGTTGGCGTGCCGGGGCGCCTGGCGGACGGCGGCATCTACGACGCGAACGGCGGCACGTTCCTCCCGGGCCCGTTCCCGACCGGCCCGGTGGCACGCGACCAGCACTGCGCGGTGGCAGCCGGCGCCAAGATGGTCATCTGGGGTGGCCAGGCGAACGCCGGCGCCACCCAGAGCGGCGGCGTGCTCGACGTCGCGGCTGCGCCCTGACGCGCCTCCGCGGGATCCACCCGCGGAGCCGCGTCCAGATGGCTCGCCTTGCCTGGCGATGCGTCGATCAGAGGCGGAGATTGCCGGTCAAGAACATCACCACCAGGATGATCAGCAGCAGGCCGAGCGGCGACCAGCTGGCCAAGCCGTAGCGGCCGTGACCCCAGCCACCACCGGCGAGGGCGAGAACGACGAGGACGATGAGGATGATGGTCAACATGGCGATGGCTCCCCCTCGCCGCGCTCCAGGGAGCTAACGAGGTTCACGGCAGCCGGCCCGACGCCAGCCACCCACGAGCAATAGATGCGTGCGGCCGCCAGGCGGTTGTGGCGGCCGGCCACATCCATGAATCCCAGAGCCCGCTCGCTCGCCAGACGCCTGGACCGTGGGCGCGGCTGTCCGCCTCAGGCCGGCCGGGCAACCCGCGCCAGGGCCCATTCCACCGCCGCGCGCGGACGCAGGATGCCTGCGCCCTGCATCTCCGGCGGCACGTTGGGCAGCTTGGCCGCCGTCGCGCACAGGCCCTCCCGCAGATCGGCCGGGCCGAGCGCCGGGTTGGCCTCGAGCATCTGCGCGCCGACCGCCGCCGCGATGGGCGAGGCGAACGAGGTGCCGTCGACGTGCTGGTAGTCGGGAGAGATGTACTTCTGCCGCGCGATGCGGGCGCCGATGGTCTCGATCAGCGCCTGCACGGTGGCGCGCTCGTCGGGCGTGGCCACCTGACGCGTCTCGGAGAAGCCCTGCTCGGCGGAGATCTCCTCCATCACGCCGAGCAGCTGGAAGAGCGGCGCGGCCTCGCGGGCGGTCAGCGTGCCCGGCAGCATCGGCGCTGGCACCCAGATGGCAGGCGCCAGCAGGTCGGGCTTGCTGACGCCGGGCCGCGGCGAGCCCCAGCTCGATGGCCAGTGCGTGTCGTCGCCCGTGTCGCTGGTGGCACCGTCGTTGCCGCCGCCGACGGTGATCGCCTCGGCGGCCGAGCCGGGCGGACCGGGCGGCTTGCCGGCCACGTTGCCAGCGGCCGCGAAGACGGCGATGCCCTTGGCCACCACCTCGGCCACCGCCGCCTCCACGTCGTCGCGGTCCGGGTCGCCCTGCGGCACGCCGAGCGAGACGTTGAGGATGCGGATGCCGAGGTCCGGGTAGCGGAGCGGGAAGCGGATGGCGTGGGCCACGTGCTTGCCCACCACGCGCCCGCCGTCGACGCCGGCCTTGATCAGCACCACGTCCGCCTCGCTGGCCAGCCCGCGGTAACGGCCGCCGGACATGTACCCGTTGCCGGCCGCACAGCAGGCGGTCATCGTCCCGTGCCAGGAGAAGCTCTGGGGGGCGAAGAACTCGTCCTTGATCGGATCGTCGCGGGTCGCGTCGGCGTAGACGGCGATGCGCCGCTTCGGTCGCATCAGGTCGGGGTGGGGATAGAAGCCCACGTCCACGAACGCCATCCGCACACCGCGGCCGCGGTGCGCGGGGTGCGCCTCGAGGCGCTCGTGGATGCTCATCAGCTGGGGACGGGCCATGTGCCTCTCGCGGGTCGCGACGTCAGTTGCCAGCGCTCTCGACCTTGGGCTCCGGCGGGATCTCGGTCGGAAAGCCCGCGGGCGGGCGGAAGCCGGGCTTGCGCCAGGTGAGGATGGCGATGACCTCGTTCTTGTACGCCTTGAGGGTGCGAGGCTTCGGGCACTGGTCGCGGACCCAGTAGACGTCGAACGCCACCAGCTCGTCCTCGGGGCGACCGGTCTCCTCGTGCCAGCGGCGCAGGTACTCGGTGAGCCCCTGGCGAAACACCTTGTTGCGGTCGAAGCGGATGCGGTTCTCGTAGTCCTGCCAGATCTGGTTCAGGCCGGCGCCGCGCGCATCGGTGAGGTCGAGGTCCGGGGCCTTGCCGGTGAAGGGGTCGATGTGGCGGCCGTCGAGGGTGATGGCGTCGATGGCCAGCACGCCGTCCTCGGTGATGGGATTGGGCGCGAACATCCCCCAGCCCTGGAAGATGCGGAAGTAGACGATGGTCGCCTCCACGAACTTCGGCTGCTTGTGCTCGCGCACCATCGCCGGCAGGCTCTTGTTCTCCTTGAGCGCCTGGCTGACGGCGATGACGCCGAGGTAGACGATGAGCGTCTCGCGCAGGAAGCGTCGCCCCCAGCCGAGCTTCCT
>JBBJMR010000071.1:0-31292 GCA_037720395.1 Polyangiaceae bacterium | reverse complement strand
GCGCTGCTCGGGGTGGCGCTGCTCGGGGTGGCGCTGCTCGGGGTGGCGCTGCTCGCTGAGGCGCTGGCGGCCAGGGCCAGGTCCGTGCTCGGCGTGCTGTCGGCCTCCGGCTCGATCTCCTCGAAGGAGTCGTCCGACTCGCGCCCCGCCGGCATGGCCACCGGCGGCATGTCCGCGCGGGCGTGCGGACCGCTGTCGGTGGCGCTGCCGCCCGAGTCGAGCTGCTGCTCGGCGCGGAGACCTGGCTCGAGCTCGCCGCGCGATGCCTGCTCGAACGCGACGCGCGCCTCGGGCGGCACGAAGACGTCGCGCTCGGCGGTGATGGCGTCGGCGAAGCCGTCGTCCGCGTCGGCGAGGTCGACGAGGGTGCGATCCGTCAGCTCGTCGAGCAGCGGCGCGTGGCGCGCCTCGCGAGCGGGGGCGTCGCGCGCCGACGGCGCATCGCTGGGACGGCCGGGCTGGCCCGAGGGGCGCTCGCGCGCCGGCGTGTCGCGCAGCTGCGCGCGCCCGCGCGCTTCGCCCGCGGGCATGCCGAGGCTGAGCGCCAGCGCCGCCAGGCCAGCGGCGGGGCCAGGGTGCGACGGCGCACCATCGCCGGCGCCCGGCGACGAGGACGTCGAGACGCGCGCCGGCGACGGCGCATGCCAACCGAAGGCATCGGCGCGTGCTGGCATCGGCGTCGGGTCACCGATGGAGATGATGCGCATCGGTCGGATGATGTCGTCGGCCGGAGCCGAGGCCGGCGACGCGCGACCGCTGTCCCAGGGCGTGGTGGTGGCGGGCGCGCGCGGTGGCGGATCGCTGGCCAGGCGCGGCGGCGCGCTGGACACCGATCGCGCTGCGCCCGGCGGCTGCGAGCCATGCGTGGGCACTGCGTCGTCGGGGATCTTCAGCGTGCGCCGGGAGCGCCGCGGCACCCGGTCGCCCGGCGGCGGCGAGGACGCGCTCACGGCCGACGGCGGCGTGGAAGCGGTGCGTGCCGGGGGCGGGATCGAACCGCTGCTCGGCCCGGGAGCCTGGCTCGAGCTGGCGGGCCGGGGCGGTGGTGGAGCGGAGCGATGCCTCGCCTCGCCCTCGGGCGGCCTCGACGCCGGGCGCGGCGGTGGCGGCACGCTGGCCGGTCGGGTGGACGGACCGGGGCCCGGCTCGCCGCCGGGCCGCGGAGGCGGGATGGAAGCGGGCCGCGGGATCGGCTCCCCGGAGCCGTTCGAGCCGCCCGCGCCGGTGATGGCCGGATCGGATGCGGCGCGGAATCCCGCGTCGCCGGGGCGCGTCGGCTCGTCGCTCATCCGCCTCTGCCCTTGCCAGCGGTGCCGTTGCTGGGCCCGTGAGACGCGTGGCTCGATGTCGCCGCTCCTGCTCGGGGCTGCTCCCCAGGCGGCCGCGGCTCGACCATCGACTCGCCGAAGAGCACCGGCCCCACGCCGTGGCGCCACTCGGCGCCGAAGCCCGGCTCGGCGAAGACCACGGCCGTGGAGCCAAGGTGGAACATGCCGATCTCCTCGCCTCGGCCCACGCGACGCGGCGGCGAGAGGCGGTGGGTGCCCATGGGCACGTCGCGCTCGTCGATGCCGCTGACCGTGATGCGCCCGACGATCATCGCCCCGACCATGACCACCGTGACCCGCCCGCTGGGCTCGCCGGCCGTTCCGGTGACGTCGATCGGGATCGAGACGCGGCGATTGATGGAGAACAGCGAGGGCACGTGGCGTTCGCCGATGGAGTTGACGGGGTACAGGTCACCCGGCAGCGAGCGGATCTCGTGGATGGTGCCGGCCACCGGCGAATGTACGCGGTGGTAGTCACGCGGCGAGAGGTAGACGACGGCAAACTGACCCCCCTGGTAGCGACGCGCCTCGCCCTCGTCGCCGAGCAGCTCGTCCGCGCGGTACTCGCGGCCCTTGATCAGGAAGCGCCCATCCTTCTCGACCGGCCCGATGGCCTCGATGCGGCCATCGGCGGGGCTGACCACCACGCTGGGGTCGGTGGGTTGCGGGCGGGCACCATCGCGGAGCTGGCGCGTGAAGAAGGCGTCGAAGCTGGCGAAACCTTCGCGCTGCACTGCCTCGTCGAGATCGACGCCGTAGGCGCGCGTGTAGACCCGTACGACTGTGCGCGTGATGGCCGCGGGCAACGGCGCGTCGACGAGGCGACCCACGGCGCGGGTGATGCGCGCACGTGGGAGCACCCGCAGGAGCTGCGCGGCGGCATACGTTGCGACGGTCATGACGAAATAGTCAGCAGGAACCGAATGCTAGGCCGCTGGCGAGGCCCCGGTCAAACACTAGGACGGCGGAGGCTCGAGATTTCCCCCCGTCTCCGGCTGGGCGGGCTCCGACGGTGCGGGAACCAACGTGAACGTGAACGTGCCCGTGAACGTGAACGATCCGGACGTCCAACGGGGCGACCGGTCGTTGTCGGATCGAGACCTCACCGACTGGGGGCGACCGGTCGGCATCCGAGGGCGCCGGATCGTGCACGTTCACGGGCGCACCAGCGGCGCGCCAACCGGGCGCGATGGGGCGCTCGAAAGTGGGGCGGTCCCTGGAATCAGCCAGGAAATCCCGCCGAAATCGTGCGGCACGCTCGTCGCAATAGGCACCCTCGCGGAGGTGCTCATGACTCAGGTAGCGCAGGTGGACGGCATGATGATCGAGTTCTGGGGCGTGCGTGGAAGCATCGCGTCACCGGGACCGGATACGGCGGGCGTGGGGGGCAACACGAGCTGCGTGGCGGTGCGCTGCGGCGATACGCAGCTCGTGCTCGACGCGGGCACCGGCATCCGGCGCCTGGGCGACGCGCTGATGGGCGCCGGGCCGGTGGACGTGACCCTGCTGCTCTCCCACCAGCACTGGGACCACATCCAGGGCCTGCCCTTCTTCGTGCCGGCGTACCTGCCGAGCACCAAGCTCCGCATCGTCGGCGGGCACAACGGCGTGTGGACCCTGCCCGAGACCCTGTCGCACCAGATGCGGGCGCCGGTCTTCCCGGTGCGCCTCGACGAGCTCGGCGCAGACATCTGTCTCCAGGAGGTGCGCCACGGCCAGCGCTTCGACGTCGGCCCGGCCGAGGTGCGCGTGGCCAAGCTCAACCACCCGGGCGGCGTCTTCGCCTTCCGCATCGACCACGGCGGGCGCAGCATGGTCTACGCCACCGACACCGAGCACTACGCCTGCGTCGACCCCACCCTGCTGGCGCTGACCGAGGGCGCCGATGTGCTCGTCTACGACTCGCAGTACACGCCCGACGAGTACAGCGGCGCGCGCGGGCGCTCCAAGGTGGGCTGGGGACACTCGACCTACGTGGCCGCGTGCGAGGTGGCGCGCTCGGCCGGCGTCGGGCAGCTGGTGCTCTTCCACCACGACCCGCAGCGCACCGACACCGAGGTGGCGCACATCGAGGAGCGCTCGCGCGCGCTCTTCGGCCCCACCGCCGTGGCCGCGCGCGAGGGCATGCGCATCGAGCTCGCGGGCGTGGCCGGCCGGGTCGAAGCGGCGGCGTGAGCGGCGTCGCAGCGAACGGGGTTCCGCCAGGAGACCTCGTTGCTGGAGAGTCCGCGCGCGGAAGGTGCCTGCCAAAGGGCGCGGCCAGTATGCTCGAGGACGCGCCGCCGCCATCTCCGCCACCGGCCGAGGCGGCGCCCGAGCGCTCCTACATGTCCCGCCTCTCGCTCCTCGTCGACCTGGCCTCGCTTCTCTCGCGAGAGGTCGACTTCGACGCCCTGTTGGCCACCGCCGGGGAGCGGCTGGCCGCGGCGCTGCGGGCCGATCGCGCCAGCATCTGGCTGGTCGACGCAGAGAGCGGCGAGCTGGTCACCCGCGTGGCGGTGTTGCCCGAGGTGGAGTCGCTGCGCCTGCCGCTCGGGCGCGGCATCGCCGGCTTCGTGGCCCGCACCGGCGAGACGGTGCGCAGCGACGACGCCCAGGTCGACCCGCGCTTCGAGGCCTCCGTCGACAAGGTGACCGGTTACATCACCCGCTCCACCCTGGTGGCCCCGCTCCGCGCCGACCCCGGTGCGCCGGTGCGCGGCGTGGTCCAGGTGCTGAACCGCGCCGGCGGCCCCTTCGACGCCGACGACCAGGAGTACCTGGAGGCGCTGGGCACGCAGCTGGCCCGCGCCCTGGAGCTGACCACCCTGCGCGCCGCCGACGCACGCGGTCCGGGGCTGGTGCTGCGCGGCCCCTTCAACCGCATCGTCGGGCGCAGCGCGCCGCTGGCCGCCGTCTACGAACGCATCGGCCTCGCCGCGCAGACCGACGCCACCGTGCTCCTGCGCGGGGAGACGGGCACCGGCAAGGGACTCTTCGCCCGCGCCATCCACGTCAACTCGCAGCGCCAGGCGCGCCCTTTCGTGACCATCGACTGCACCACGTTGCCGGCGCAGCTGGTGGAGAGCGAGCTCTTCGGCCACGAGCGCGGCGCCTTCACCGGCGCCGACCGGCGCGTGCCAGGCAAGGTCGAGCTGGCCCACGGTGGCACGCTGTTCCTCGACGAGCTCGGCGACCTGCCGGCGGAGAGCCAGGGCAAGCTGCTGCGCTTCCTGCAGGAGCGCACCTTCGAGCGTGTCGGTGGGCGCGAGACGCTGCACGCCGACGTGCGGGTGGCCGCCACCCACGCCGACCTCGAGCGCGCGGTGCGCAGAGCCGCTTCCGCCAGGACCTCTACTACCGGGTGCGGGTGGTGGAGATCGAGCTGCCGTCGCTGCGCGCGCGCGGCACCGACGAGATCGACGCCCTGGCCGACCACTTCGCCGACCTCTACGCCAACCGCTATCGGCGCCCGCGGCCGCGCATCGACGCCGAGGCGCTCGCCGCGCTGCGCGCCCACGACTGGCCGGGGAACGTGCGCGAGCTCGAGCACTGGATCGAGAGCGCGGTGGCCCTCGCGCCCGATGGCCGGATCACCGCCTCGCTGCTGCCCCGACCCGCGCGCGCGTCCGTGCCCGTATCCGTCTCCGAGGCAGCAGCCATGCCCGTCGGTCTCACCCTGGACGAGGCGAACCGCCGCTACGTCGAGGCCACGGTGGCCGCCTGCGACGGCAACAAGACAGAGGCCGCGCGCCGGCTCGGCGTGGGCCGCAACACCATCACCCGCGTGCTGCGTCGCGGCTGAGCCGCTCGAGCGCTCTAAATCAACGAGCGTGATTCGAGGGCACCGTTCGGTTGCCGAAGATTTTCCCTCACCCCCGGCCCCTCTCCCGGAGGGAGAGGGGAGCAGGAAAACAGGGGATCGAGCCCCTCTCCCTCCGGGAGAGGGGTTGGGGTGAGGGAAATGGATCTCTGGGTCGCAGCGTTCCAATGTCCGACAATCGCGACCGGCCGTTCAGTCGCCGTGTGCCTTGGCCGCCAGGCGCAGCGGCGCCTCGGCGGCGCCGGCGATGCCCAGCTGGCGCTCCAGCCGCAGGCGCAGGTCGTTGGGGCTGTCGGCGGCCTGCAGCGCATCCTCGCGGCTGATGCGCCCCTGGAAGACGAGGGCGGCCAGCGCCATGTCGAACGTCTGACAGCCCTCGTTGACGCCCTGGACCATGGCGTCCTTGATGCCGTCGACGTCGCCGCGCCGGAGCAGGTCCTTGATGCGCGGCGTATCGAGGAGGATCTCCAGCGCCGCGGCGCGCCCGCCATCCGCCGAGCGCACCAGGCGCTGCGAGACGATGCCGCGCAGGTTGAGTGACAGCTGGAGCTTGATCTCGTGGTGCCGCTCGGGCCCGAAGAAGCTGAGCATGCGCTCCATGGCCTGGTTGGCGTTGTTGGCGTGCAAGGTGGAAAGGCAGAGGTGGCCGGTCTCGGCGAAGGCCAGGGCCGCTTCCATCGTCTCCTGATCGCGGATCTCGCCGATCAGGATCAGATCCGGCGCCTGGCGCAGCGTGTTCTTGAGCGCGTGCGTATAGGACAGGGTGTCGATGCCCACCTCGCGCTGGGTGACCACGCACTTCTTGTGCGGGTGGATGAACTCGATGGGGTCCTCGACGGTGACGATGTGGCCCGTCTCCAGCGAGTTGCGGTGATCGATCATCGCCGCCAGCGTGGTCGACTTGCCGCTGCCGGTGCCGCCGACCAGCAGCACCAAGCCGCGCCGGCTGAGGGCGATGTCGCCGAGGATGCGCGGGTGCCCGAGCTCGGCGAGCGGCTTGATCTTGGTGCGCACCAGGCGCACCACCATCCCGGTGGCGCCGCGCTGGCGGAAGACGTTGACGCGGAAGCGCCCCTCGGTGCCGCGGTGCACGGCCAGGTTCAGCTCCAGGGCCTTGGCGAACTCGGCCCGCTGCGCTGGCGTCATCAGCGACTCGGCCATCTCGTGGACCTGCTTGGCGTCGAGGGCCATCTTGCCGGCGTGCCCCTGGCCGCTGACCCGGAACACCGGGGGGCTGCCGGCGGTCAGGTACACGTCGGAGGCGTCGATCTTCAGCATGTGCGACAGCACGCGGTCCATGGCGACCGAGGTGCCCTCGGAAGGTTGCTCGCTCATCGCCCCGTCTCCGTGCCCTTGCCCGGCTCCATGCCCGGCGTGCCCAGCCCGGCGCGCCCATCGGCCGGCGCCACCACCCCACGGGCGATGAGCTCGCCGATGGCTGCCTCCATGGTCTGCATGCCCCAGCGCGCGCCGACCTGGATGGCGGACGGGATCTGGTGCGTCTTGCCCTCGCGGATGAGGTTCTTGACCGCCGGCGTGCCGACCAGGATCTCGTGGGCACCGACGCGCCCGCCGCCGCGCTTCTTGAGGAGGGTCTGCGACACCACCCCGAGCAGCGACTCGGAGAGCATGACCCGGATCTGCGCCTGCTGGTCGGGCGGGAAGACGTCGATCACCCGGTCCACCGTCTTGGAGGCGCTCTGGGTGTGCAGCGTGCCGAAGACCAGGTGTCCGGTCTCGGCCGCGGTCAGCGCCAGGGAGATGGTCTCCAGGTCGCGCATCTCACCGACCAGGATGACGTCGGGGTCCTCGCGCAGCGCGCTGCGCAGCGCCGCGGTGAAGGAGCGCGTCTGGGCGCCGACCTCGCGCTGGTTGACCAGGCACTTCTTGGACTTGTGCACGAACTCGATGGGGTCCTCGAGGGTCAGGATGTGCCCGGCCTCGGTCTCGTTGATGAGGTCGATCATGGCCGCCAGCGTGGTCGACTTGCCGCTGCCGGTCGGCCCGGTGACCAGCACCAGGCCCTTCTCGGCCTCGCAGAAGGCGCGCAGCGACAGCGGCAGGCCCAGGTCCTCGAAGCGCGGCACCTTGCCGGGAATGGTGCGAAAGACCGCGCCCTCGCCGCGGTTCTGCACGAAGACGTTGGCGCGGAAGCGCAGCTGGTCGTCGAGCGCGTAGGCGAAGTCCGCCTCCAGGTTCTCCTGGAAGGCGCGGCGCTGCCCGTCGTTCATGATGGAGAAGATGAGCTGGTGCGCCTCGTCGTCGGAGAGCGCCGGCATCTCCAGGCGGCGCATCTCGCCATTGATGCGCACCATCGGCGGCTCGCCGGCGGAGATGTGCAGGTCGGAGGCCTTCTGCTCGGCCGCGAAGCGGAGGAGGGAACCCATGTGCATGGTCAGGCCTCCTCCACATGCTCGACGTGCGTCTTCTGCACCCAGCACAGGGCGCCGTCACGACGATGGACCTCGAGCGTCGGCGAGGCCTCGTTGAGCAGGTCGGCGGTGCGCACGCGGTCGCCCCACGGCACGAAGCGCACCTCGCCGTCGATGACCGTGCCGCTGCGCAGGTGCACCCGCACCGCGCGCCGCTCCTCGGGGATGGCGGTGGACATCGGGTCGGCGTCGGCGCTCACGCGTGTGGCCACGCAGGCCAGGGCTCCGGGTGCGTAGAGGCGCACCTTCCCGTCCTCCTCGATGGGCACGAACCGGTCGCTCTGGCGGAAGAGCTGGGCCAGCTGGGAGCCGGGGGGAACGAACACGGTGCCCTTGCGCGAGCTTCCGTCGCCGAGGGTCAGCTCGACCTCCACTCGGTCCACCGGCACGCGCAGCTCTCGCTCCACACCTGGCTCCATCGTCGGTAGGGTGCGCTGCTTGAGCGCCAATCACGCCGCGGTCGCTACTTGGAGCAGGCCCCGAAGACCTGCTTGAGGTCGGTCTGACCGGCGACGGCCTTCTCGATGCCGTCCTGGACGAGGGTGTGCATGCCGCCGGCCACGGCCAGGCCGCGCAGCTCGTCGATGGGCGGGCGGCGGGCCACCAGGCTGCGCATCTCGTTGTCGGTGACCAGCAGCTCGTGGATGGCCACCCGGCCCTTGTAGCCGCTCTGGCCGCAGTCGCCGCACCCGGGCGCGTGCCAGAGCGAGAGCGGCTGCCCCGGCTGCAGCGCGAGCTCCCTGGCCAGCGCCTCCTTGCCGTAGGCGTCCTCCATCTGCTTCTGCTCGTCCTGGCTGGCGGTGTACTGCTCGCGGCACGTCTTGCAGAGGCGGCGCGCCAGGCGCTGGGCGATGACGCCGAGCAGGGCGTCGGCGAAGGAGAAGGGATCGAGACCCATGTCCAGCAGGCGGGTGATGGTCTCCGGGGCGCTGTTGGTGTGCAGCGTGGAGAGCACCAGGTGGCCGGTGAGGGAGGCCTCGACGGCCGTGCCGGCCGTCTCCTTGTCGCGCATTTCGCCGACCATGATCACGTCGGGGTCGGCCCGGAGGAAGGCGCGCATGGCCGCAGCGAAGGTGAAGCCTATCTTGGCGTTGACCTGCACCTGGCGCAGGCCCTCCTGGGTGATCTCCACCGGATCCTCGGCGGTCCAGATCTTCATGTCCGCGGTATTGATGCTCCCGAGCGCGGAGTGGAGCGTGGTCGTCTTGCCCGAGCCGGTCGGGCCGACGCACAACACCAGGCCGTAGGGCTTCTTCATCAGCTGGTGCAGCTCGCGCAGGTTGCGCGGCGAGAGCCCCATCTCCTCGAGCGGCAGGGGCTTGGAGGCGGCGAGGATGCGCATCACCACGTCCTCGTTGTCGGCCACGGTGGGCAGTGTGGCCACGCGCAGCTCCACCTTGCGGTCCTTGATGCGCAGCTGGATCTTGCCGTCCTGCGGCTTGCGGCGCTCGCTGATGTCCAGCCGCGCCATGATCTTCAGACGGGCCACCAGCGGGGCGCGCAGGGTGGGAGGGATCTCCTGGTAGACCACGCAGTCGCCGTCGATGCGGAAGCGGATCTGCGTCGGGCGATCGCGGCCGTTGGGCTCGATGTGGATGTCGGAGGCGCCGCGACGGTAGCCGTCGAGGATGATGCGGTTGGCGAGGCGGATGACCGCGCTGTCCGAGGAGGTGGTCAGGTCCCCGCTCGACTCGTCGACGGCCTCCGGGGTGACCTCGTCGTGCTGGATCTGCCGGAGAATCTGCTCGATCTCCTCGGTCTCCTGCGGCGGCTCCACGCGGGCCGCGCCAGCGACGCTCTTGGCCACGCGGCTGCTGCGCGTCGCGTCGCCTGGCAGCGGGCCGGGGCCGCTGGTGCTGAGGATCTGCACGCTCGGCAGGGGCAGCTCCGCGGGGTGATCCGAGGTGGAGGCGTCGGTGTTGGGACGCGCGTGCAGCGAGGATCGGGCGCGGGCGCGTGCGCGCAGGAGCTCGAGCGGCACCTCGAACATGGCGTCCGGGTGGTGGGAGAGCGCCAGCGCCAGGTCGATCTCGGAGAGGACGCCGAGATCGACGAGGATCTCTCCGAGCTTGCGCCCGTCCCGCTTCTGCACCTCCAGCGCCAGCTCGATGTCGCGCGGCGTGGCCAGGTTGCACTCGATGAGCAGCTCGCCGATGCGCTTGCGGGGCGGCGGCGCTGCGGCGGTGGTGGCGATGGCCACCGCAGCGGGTGCGCGGCGCAGGGCCTTGCCGGCACGCACCAGCAGGCCGCCGATGCCGTCGGTGCTCTCGCGCCCGCGCACTCCGTGGTCGTAGAAGAAGATCTCCCGGAACGGGCTCTTGGTGTCGGTGGGGGTGCCGTAGAAGCCGATGGGGTTGGCGGTGTCGGCGGGGTCGGCCAGGACCTCGACCTCCGGTCCGGTGGCCAGGTGCACCCGCAGGCTCTTGGTGCGGTTCGGTGGTGCGACCACCGGCGCGTCCCCGGTGGCATGGAAGGCGATGTAGGCGATGTGCTTCACCAGGATGCGCGTCTGCAGCACCTGGTCGCCCCCGACCCCGAAGTGCGCCGTGTTGTGAACGACCACCTCCCCGAGGTACCGCGAGAACCCGTCGATCTGACCGCTCTTGGTCTGCCCGACCAGGAAGAAGACGGTCACCGTGCCGAGCGCGACGTCCGGTTCGGTCGGGGGGAAGGTAGGGGCAGCCGCCATGCGCCGATCATCGTCGGAGGCGCCCTGCGACTTGAGGGCAGGCGCCGCGCCGGCGTGCCGAATCGGCGCCGCGGGAGCGACGCGGCGCGGCGCGGCGCGCTCAGGCGTGGTGGGCGGTGTAGCGAACGCCGCGCCGGGCGAGCTCGGCAAGGACGTGGTCGAGCACACCCGGCTCAGCCCCGAGCACCTCCGGCGGATGGACACCGGGGCGGCGGAAACGCCCGCTGGCGAGGAGGCCGGCGACGATGGTCGCCGGGAAGGCGGTGGTGCGCGACATGCTGCGCAGCCCGGTAGCCGGATCGTGGCGGTCGAGGAGGTCCCAGCGGAGGCGCACGGGCTCGCCGTGGCGCTTCCCGGTGATGGTCACCCGCGCCACGGTGATGTCCACCTCGCCCTCATCGTACTGCCACTTCGGAAAGAGCAGCCTGGAGACGAGGTCGACGGGCCGCACCGAGGCGCCGCCGACATCGATGGGCTCGCTCGAGAAGAGGCCCGTCTCGCGGAAGACGCGCATGAGCTCGACGTGCCCCGGCCAGCGCATCGTCTTCTCGCGCATGAAGGGCACCTTCAGGGTGTAGGCCAGGCTGCGCAGGCCGTCGGTGTTGAAGGCCTCCAGCGTGCCCACCCCGTCGAAGTCGACCAGCTCCGGCTCGGAGAGCGCAGGCTTGTCGATCAGCCGCCCGTGCTCGACCATCCGCGCCGGGCGCAGGTACTCCTCGATCACGTCGCTGGCCGCGAACGGGGCCTTGTACTGGAAGGGCCAGCGGCGCACCTCGGGCAGGCCACCGACCAGGATGTCGATCGACTCGCAGCTGTCCAGGTGGGCCACGGCCCAGCCGGCCATGATGTTGCTGGTGCCGGGCGAGACGCCCATGTCGACCACCGCCGTCACCCCGCGCTCGTGCGCCAGGTCGGACAGCTCCCAGGCGTTCTCGGCCATGAAGCTGATGTCCACGTAGTCCTTGCCGGCCTCGAGCACGGCGCGCAGCGTCTGCAGGCCCATGGCGCTGGAGAGCGCCCCGCACACCAGGTCGAACGGCGCACAGACGTCGCGCACCGCCGCCGGGTCGGAGAGGTCGCGCCGCAGGGTGGCCACGCCGTAGCGGGCAGCGGTGCGCGCCAGCGCCTCGTCGCGCACGTCGGCCACGGTCACCGCAAAGCCCTGAGCGGCGAGATCCATGGCCATCGCCGAGCCCACCATGCCGGCACCGAGAACGAGGACGCGCTTCACGCGCAGCCGACTATCACGAAGGCGCTCGCGCAAGAACGAGGGTTGTAGGTCGGGGTCACACCCCATCGGCCGGCGCGGACGGCTTGAGCAAGTTGCGCGATCCGTCTCGCGCAAGCCGTCCGCGCGCACTCGCTCGCACCCGAGGGATCGGCCGTGATCGGTGGGGCATGGCGCGGCATGAGCGTTGCGCAGAGCCGCGGACATGCTCGACCCGAAAAAACTACTCCTCGCATCGATGCTGCTCACCCTGGGCTGCAGCGCACGGCCCGACGACGTCTCCAGCGAGCCGGACGAGTACGAAGAGATCGGCGGCACCGATGCGCCGATCGTCGGCGGCTCCAAGGCCACGGCCTATCCGTTCGCGGCGCTCATCGACATGTACGTCAACGGCAACCAGGCGTCGGCCTGCTCCGGCGCCATCATCGCGCCGCGCGTGGTGCTCACCGCCGGCCACTGCATCGAGGGCGTCAACGGATGGAAGGTGACGCTGCCGTACTCGGGCAAGCAGTCGAAGTACACGACGCAGGCCGCCACCAAGTACCAGGGCTACGGCAGCTCGGTGAACCCGAACACGCCCGACCTCGGCCTGGTGTTCTTCGACCAGCCCTTCGACCTGCCGAGCTACCCGAGCATCCAGCCGACCAAGAAGGCCAACGGGACCAAGGCGCGCAACATCGGGCGCATCAACAACGGCTCCTTCTCGAACACCGATCTGTTCGTGTCGCAGCCGCTGACCATGAACGACGCCACCAGCTACGGCTTCCCGCTCGACTACATCGCCTCGGAGGTCATCCAGCCCGGTGACTCCGGCGGGCCGGTGGTGCTCGACGGCGCGGCGCCCTTCACCATCATCGCCGTCAACTCCGGCGCCGGCGGCGGCACCGAGGTGCTGGCGCGCACCGACGTGGTGGCGGCGTGGATCGATCAGCTCGTCGCCTCGCACGGCGGCTTCGGCCCCGGCGGACCGGGCGGCGGCAGCGGCGGTGGCGGCGGCGAGGGCGGCAGCGGCGGCGGCGAGGGTGGCGGCGGCGGGGACCCGGGCGGCTGCTCCGGCACGCCAGAGGCGGAGCCGAACGGCTTCTCGTCACCGCAGGCGTTGAGCGGCACCCTCTGCGGCAGCACCGGCCCGGGCGACGAGGACTGGAGCAAGTGGTCGGTGAACGGCGCCGGCGTCCACTACACCGTCACCGTCAGCGGCGGCGATGCCGAAGTGCTCATGTGGAAGCGGGTCAACGGCTACTACTACCCCATCGCCAACAGCAGCCCGCAGCACATCGAGAACACCTCCAACGGCTCGGGCCCCTACTTCGTGGCCGTGTGGAGCCCCTCCGGGTCCAGCGCCGCCTACACCCTGACGCTCGACACCAACTGACGCTGGCTCTAGAGCACCGAACGGTTTGAAACCCTGCTACGAGCGCCGATCCTCTCGCTGCGCCGGGCGGGCTCGTCGCTGCGCTGCTCAGCCTACTACAGTAGGCTTCCGCTGCTCGCTCCTCACGCGCCCGGCTCGCTTCGGTTTCGGTGCTCTCGCGACGGGTTTCAAACCGGTCGGTGCTCTAGGCGCCCTCGGCGGCGTCCGCTTCTTCGCCGCGCGGACGCGGCTCCGCCGCATCGGCTGGGTTGCGGTCGCCGTTCGAGGCCTCGTCGCTGTGCCAGCCGTGCCCGTGGGTGCGGTCGAGCTCGGCCTGGTCGCGCTCGAACTGGCTCTCCAGCTGCTGGCGCGCGTCGCGCGCACGCGCCAGCCGCGCCGCCTCGTCGGTGTGCACCGGGAGCATGATCTCCAGGGTGCGCACGTTGTGGCGCTGGAAGCGGTCGGCGCGCTCCTTGGCCTCGTAGGCGCCGACGCCGAGGATCTCCAGCGCCTTGCGGCCGAGGTGGATGGCCGAGGCGAAGGTCTCGCGCTCCACCACCTCCACGCCGCGCGCGCGCAGCTCGAACCAGTGCGTCACGTTGCGAGCGCGCGCCACCACCTTCAGCCTGGGGAAGTGCTCACGCACCGCGTCCACCAGGCGCACGCTGGCCGCCTGGTCGTCGAGCGCCACCACCAGCAGCCGCGCGCGCGCCGCGCCGGCGGCGGTGAGCAGGTCGATGCGGGTGGCGTCGCCGTAGTGGATGCGGAAGTCGAAGCGCCGCAAGAGCTCGATCTGATCCGGATCGTGATCGAGCACCGTGGCGCGGATGCCGCTGGCGAAGAGCAGGCGCCCCACGATCTGCCCGAAGCGCCCGAAGCCGGCGATGATCACCGGGGCGCGGTCGTCGTGGATCTCGTCGGCCTCGCGCTCCTCCTCCGGCTTGACGATCACCTTGTCGTGGAAGATGAGCAGGAGCGGCGTGAGCGCCATGGAGAGCGCCACCGCCAGGGTGAGCATGCCGTCCCACTTGCCGGGGAGGAGCGAGGCCGAGCGCGCCACGCCGAAGACGACGAAGGCGAACTCGCCGCCCTGGGCCAGCAGCGCTGCGAAGAGCCAGCGCTGCTTGGGGCTGACGCCGATGCGCGTGGCCACCGCGGCCAGGGCCAGCACCTTGAGGAGCTGGAAGCCCAGCACCAGCCCGATGACCAGCAGCGGGCTCTCGGCGAGCAGGCCGAAGTCGATGCTCATGCCCACGGCGATGAAGAACAGGCCCATGAGCAGGCCCTTGAAGGGCTCGATGTCCGTCTCCAGCGCGTGGCGGTACTCGGAGCCGGCCAGCAGCACGCCGGCCAGGAAGGCGCCGAGCGCCATGGACACGCCGGCGGCGGCCATGAGCTCGGCGATGCCCAGCACCAGCAGCAGCGTGAACGCGGTGAACACCTCGCGCAGGCCGGTCCTGGCGATGGTGCGCAGCACCGGGCGCGTCAGGAAGCGTCCGATGACGAACACCGCCACCACCGCCCCGAGCACGATGAGCGCCGAGAGCCAGCCGGGGCGCGCGTTGCCGTTGCTCGCTGGCGCCACGGCCAACAGGGGCACCAGCGCGACGAGCGGGATGGCGGCGATGTCCTGGAAGAGGAGGACGGCGAAGGAGCTGCGACCCAGCGGGGTGCCGAGCAGGTTGCGCTCGGACATGGTCTGCATGGCCACCGCCGTGGAGGACAGCGCCAGCGCCAGCCCGGCCACCAGCGCGCCTTGCCACGGCAGCTGCAGACCGAGCAGGCCGACAACGAGCGCCGCCGCGCAGGCGCCGAGCTGCCAGGCGCCGCCGCGGAAGACGGCGCGGCGCATGGTCCACAGGTGCGCCGGGTCGAGCTCCAGGCCGATGATGAAGAGCATGAGCACCACGCCGATCTCGGCGAAGTGCAGGGTGGAGGTCGGGTCGCGCACGAAGCGCAGGCCGAAGGGGCCGATGGCGCAGCCGGCGATGAGGTAGCCGAGCACCGAGCCGAGCTTGAGGCGCGCGGCGATGGGCACGCAGATCACCGCGGCGCCGAGGTAGATCACGGCGTCGCGCACCAGCGACGGCTCGCTCACGCCCTCATGCTCCCTCGGCGCGCTCGCGGTACGGGCGCGCCCCACTCCCGGCGTCGATCCCCGCCGCCAGCGCCTGCAGTCGCTCGCGGTACTGCTGCACGTGCGCGTCGAGGTCGGTGCCGGAGACGTGGTGCGCGGCGTGCAGCACCAGCGGCTCCTCCCAGACCATGCCGCAGAAGCGCGCCGTCTGCTGCACCGCCGGCACGAAGCTCTCGAAGGGGAAGGCGTGCATGCCGGCGGCGGTGAAGGCCTCGGCGCCCGCGCCGGTGCTGGTGACCCACAGGCAGCGCTTGCCGCAGAGCGCGGTGCCGCCCTCGCCGTAGGCCCAGCCGCGCGAGAGCACCTTGTCGAACCAGTGCTTGAGCAGCGCCGGCACCGAGTACCAGTACATGGGGTGCTGCCAGACCACGACGTCGGCGCGGAGCAGCGCCTCCTGCTCCACCTCCACGTCGATGGCGAAGTCCGGGTAGAGGTCGTAGAGCGAACGCACCTCGAGCCCGGGCAGGTCGCGCACCGCGCCGATGGCCGCGCGGTTGGCGCGCGAGCGGTCCGGGTAGGGGTGGGCGAAGACGACGAGGATCACGGCGAGCGGCGCGAGCTTACCCCAGGGGTCGCGTGGTCCGTGCCTGCTGCGGGCCTCGCTCGCCCGGCCTCGCGGGGTCGGGGCGTCGGCTGGCGCTGCGTCCCCCCAGCCCCCGCCCGGCGCGAGTTGCGGCTGCCGCGGCGCGTCGCCGCCAGCGAAGCGGAGGAACGGGGTCACACTTGGAGCCTGATGGTGTAGGAAGGGCGCCATGCAGCGCGACGGCTCCGACGAGATGCCCACCGCGGAGGACGCGCTGCGTAGTCTCGTCGAGGGCAACCGCCGCTTCCGCAAGAGCGACGGCGCGGCCTCCGCGCACGGCTGGTCGCACGAGCTGGCGGACAGCGTGCAGCGGCCGTTCGCCGTCGTCCTCGGCTGCTCCGACTCGCGCACCCCGGTGGAGATCGTCTTCGATCAGGGGTTCGGCGAGCTCTTCGTGGTGCGCGTCGCGGGCAACATCGTGGCCCCCTCGGTGGTCGGGTCCATCGAGTTCGCGGTCTCGCAGTACGGCACGCGCCTGGTGGTGGTCATGGGCCACACACGCTGCGGCGCCATCGGGGCGACCGTGCAGGCCCTGGAGACCGGGGCGGGGCCGGAGTCGAAGAACATCCGCGACATCACCGACCGCATCGCCCCCCACATCCAGGGCATCATCGGCCCCAGCAACTCCGAGGACGTGATCCGGCAGGCGATGCGCGCCAACGTGCGCCACTCCGCCGAGCACCTCCGCCGCGGCAGCCGCATCCTCGAGGAGCTGGTGCTGGCGGAGGGCGTGCTGGTGGTCGGCGCGGAGTACGAGCTGGAGACGGGGTTCGTGCGCTTCTTCGACGGCGTGCCGGAGTCGCTGCTGGTGCCGCCGTCGCCCGGTTCGACGCCGGGCAGGCACACCCTCTTCGCGCCGCGCGACTGACGATGCCGCTCCCTGGCCCGCCCGACCACGCGGGCCGCGACCTGGCGCTCGAGCAGGCGGCGGCCCCCGCGTCGATCGGTGGCGCCGTCGTGGTACGGTTGGCGCAGTGGAAGCGGCTCGGAGACTCGCGACCTACGCCGATCTGCTCACCCTCAGCGAGGATGTGAAGGCAGAGGTCGTCCGGGGATCGATCGTCACGCTGCCCGCGCCGCTCCCGCGCCATGCCAAGGCGCAAGGCACCGTGCGCAGCTTGATCGGCGGCCCCTACGACGACGACGACGGGCGGGGCGGTCCCGGCGGCTGGTGGATCTTGCTGGAGGTCGACATCCGACTCTCGCCCCACGACATCGTGCGACCGGATCTCGCCGGCTGGCGCAGGGAACGTCTGCCGGAGCCCTGGGACACGCGGCCGATCGAGGTCGTCCCGGACTGGATCTGCGAGGTCATCTCGCCGTCCAACGCCGCGCACGATCGCGTCACCAAGCGGCATCTCTACGCCGAGCACGGGGTACCCTTCTACTGGCTGGTCGATCCGGGGTCGCGCACGTTGGAGGCGTTGCGGCTCGTCGACGGCATCTGGGTCGACGCGGGGACGTTCGACGACGCGGCCGTGGCGCGCGTTCCCCCCTTCGAGTCGGTCGCCCTCGAGGTGGGCAGGCTCTTCCCGCCACGTGCGGCGGACATGCCCTGATCCGTCAAGCTGCGAACTGGCGCTCGACCAGACGCCGGTAGGCGCCGTTCTTCTCGAGCAGCTCGTCGTGGCTGCCGTCCTCGATGACGCGCCCCTCGGCAAGCACCATCACCTTGTCCGCGGTGCGCACCGTGGACAGGCGGTGGGCGATGATCAGCACCGCGCGACCGCGCATGAGGCGCTCCAGCGCCTGCTGCACCAGGTACTCGCTCTCGGCGTCGAGCGCGCTGGTGGCCTCGTCGAGAAGGAGCACGCGCGGGTCCTTGAGCAGAGCGCGGGCGATGGCGATGCGCTGGCGCTGGCCTCCGGAGAGGCGCACGCCGCGCTCGCCGACCATGGTCGCGTAGCCGTCGGGCAGCGCGCTCACGAAGTCGTGGGCGTTGGCGGCGCGCGCCGCCTCCTCTACCTGGGCGCGCGTCGCGCCGGGGCGCCCGTAGCGGATGTTCTCCTCGATGGAGTCGGCGAAGAGCACCGGCTCCTGCGCCACCAGGCCGACCTGCTCGCGCACCCAGTCCGGATCGAGCTCGCGCAGGTCGCGGCCGTCGAGGGTGACGCGCCCGCCGGCGGGATCGTAGAAGCGCAGCAGCAGCGCGGCCACCGTGCTCTTGCCGCTGCCCGAGGCCCCGACCAGCGCCACCACCTTGCCCGGGGCCAGCTCCAGGTCGATGCCGTGCAGCACCTGCGCGTCGGGCCGCGTGGGGTAGGCGAAGGCGATCCCCTCCAGGCGCATGTGCCCCTCGCAGCGCGCCGGCCGCTCTCCGCCGCGCGGCGGCAGGAGCGGGGGGCGCTCCAGCAGCTCGAAGACGCGCTCGCTCGCGCCGAGCGCGCGCTGGAAGTCGCCGAACAGCGAGGACAGGCCGGCCATGCTGAAGGCCAGCGCCAGGGTGTAGACCAGGAACGAGGTGAGCGTGCCGACGGTGAGCGCGCCCTGCAGCACCAGGCGCCCGCCGTACCAGAGGATGCCGGCCAGCCCCGCGTAGCCGAGGAAGCCCGTCCAGCCCTGGAAGGCGCCGTAGACCAGGGCCAGGCGCCGGCCGGCGGCGTAGACCCGGTCAATGCGCGCGTCGTAGTGGGCAGCGTGGGTCTGCTCCCGCGCGAAGCTGCGCACGGTGCGGATCGATCCCAGCGCCTCGTCGGCCACGGCGCTGGCCTCGGCCAGCGCGTCCTGCGCCTGCCGCGAGGTGCGGCGCACGGCGCGCGCGAAGGCCACGGCACCGGCGGCGACCAGCGGCACCACCGCCAGCATGGCCAGCGTCAGGCGCGGGCTGGTCCAGAAGAGGACGCCGATGGTCCCCACCGCGCCCACCGCGTAGCGCAGCCCCATCGACACGTTGATGGTCACCGCGTTCTGGAGGAGGCCGGTGTCGGCGGAGAGCCGGCTGAGCAGATCCCCGGTGCGCTGCGCGTCGAAGAAGGCCACCTCCTGGTCGAGCACCCGGGCGAAGAGGCGGCGGCGCAGGCGAGCCACCACGCGCTCTCCGGCGAGCGTGAAGAGGGTGGCGCGCGCGAAGCCGAGCACGCCCACCGCGGCGAAGACGGCCAGCAGCCAGAGGAGGGTGCGATCGAGCTCGGCCTGCCCGTTCTCCGGGTTGGTGAGCGCGTCGACCAGCAGGCGCAAGCCCTGCGGTGCGATCAGGCTGGCGGCGCTGCCGAGCAGCAGGGCGACGGTGGCCACTGCCAGCAAGCGCGCCTCGGGACGCGCCAGGCCGAGCAGCCGGCGCGCGGTGCGCTGCCGAGCCTTGCCGGTGCCCTCTGCCATGGCGCGCGGTGTAGCACGACCGCGAGCCGCGCTGGACAGATTAGCTACCCTAGCTAGGATGGGTGCATGAAGGTCGTCAACATGCACGAGGCCAAGACCACGCTGTCGCAGCTGGTGGAACAGGCCGAGCGTGGCGAGGAGGTGATCATCGCGCGAGCGGGTCGACCCGTGGCGCGCATCGTCGCCATGCGCGCCGGCAGTCGCCGCGTCCTCGGCCAGTGGCGTGGCCTCGTTCGAATGTCGTCCGACTTCGATGCACCGCTCCCGCCGGAGGAGCAGGCCGGGTGGGAGGGCGACGGCTGATGATCGTGCTCCTCGATACCCACGCGTTGCTGTGGGCTCTCGGCGACAGCGAGCGGCTCTCACCGCCTGCGCGCGAGATCATCGAGGACGCCGGGAACGTGGTACTGACCAGCGCTGCTTCCGCGTGGGAGATCGCCATCAAGCGTGCCCTCGGACGCCTCTCGGTGCCCGACGACCTGGAAGCGGTCGTCGATGCTGCCGGGTTCACCCGTCGCACCATCACCTTCGCCGACGCGCAGCGCGCAGGCCAGCTCCCACCACACCATCGTGACCCGTTCGACCGGATGCTTGTGGCGCAGGCGCTCGTCGACGGCGTTCCCGTCGTCAGCTGCGACCCATTGATCGCGCGCTATCCGGTTCAGGTCCTGTGGTGAGACACGTGGGCGCGATCACCGCGCCAGCAGCCGGTCCATGTCCTGATCCATGTGCTCGCGGATGTAGCGGACGGTGCGCTCGCGCAGCGCGTTCTTGGTGTTGGCGTACGGCCCCTTGTTGAGCGCCGCCAGCTTGCCGGCGTGGCTCAGCGCGCGCGCCAGCGCCTTGTCGGCATCGACCACCTCGTCGACCCAGCCCGCGGCCACCGCCTGATCGGGATCGTGGATGGTGGCGAAGAGCGTGGAGGCGGTGAGGTGCGAAGGGCGCAGGCGGTCGCGCGCCAGCTCCATGGCCAGGATGGGCACCGGCAGCCCGATCTGCACCTCGTTGAGGCCGATGCGGAAGGCGCCGCGCGCGCAGACGCGGACGTCGGCGGTGAGCACCAGCAAGGCGCCGCCGGCCAGGGCGTGCCCGGTGCAGGCCACCACCACCGGCAGCGGCGCGGTGTAGAGACGGAGCAGCAGCTCGCCGCCGCGCGTGACCAGGGCCCGCGCCCGGTCGATGCCCCCCATCATCTCCTGCAGGTCGAAGCCGGCGCTGAAGCGCCCTTCGCGGCCGGTGAGCACCAGTGCGCGCGCGCCGTCGATGGCCCGCGTGGTGGCGGCCTCCAGCTCCTCGAGCATGGTGTGCCCGAGCGCGTTGGCCTTGCCGTCGTCCATCCGGACGACCGCGATCCCGTCCCGCTCCTCGTACGACACCAGCGCCATGCGTCCCTCCCGCCGGGAACCCGAGGCCCCCGCGGCCAGGGTGACACGGGCGCCATGCCTCGGTACAACGTTCCATGGTGGGACCGCCAAGCCTTGCGGTTGGCTGCTGCGCACGGCGACCGACAACCGCCGGTTGGCGCTACGCGGCCGATGACGCAGCGCTCGCTGCGCTTCCCGGCGCGGGCGGGCTGGGCCGCAATTTGCAGCAGGAGCAGCCATGAAGCTCGGGGTGACGATTCGCTGGCCGTCGGGTTGGTCGACGCGGGCCGCGGTGGTGCTGGCGCTGGTCGGCTGGGGGATGACGCCCGCCTGCACCACGCCGCACGGGACGCTCCCCGGGGAGACGGGCGGCAGCGGCGCCGGCGGCGAGGGCGAGGGCGCTGGCGATCTCGATGGGGACATCGACTACGAGGGCAGCACCGGCTCCGGCGACGAGGAGCTGAACGGAGACCTGGAGGACGAGGAGGACCCCTACGACCCGAGCCAGCCCGACTGCTCGGCGGATTCGATCATCGACGAGAACGGCGAGTGCGTGCCCTCGTGCTTCGAGGCCGGCCTGTGGTGCGCCGACGTCGACCCCACCGAGTGCGACGGGTACCCGACCACGGTCACCTACGACTGCCCGGTGTGCTGCGAGATCCCCGAGGACGAGCAGGACTGCCCGCCCGAGGGCTGCGAGGACGACGAGGACGTCGAGGACTGCCCGCCCGACGAGATCTGCACCTACACCGAGACCTGCCCGGACGCGGTGTGCGGCCCCGACGAGGACTGCGACAGCTGCCCGGACGACTGCGGCGAGTGCGCGCCGTCGTGCGGCGACGGCGAGTGCACCGAGGGCATCGAGTCCTGCTCCAACTGCGCCGAGGACTGCGAGTGCCCGGCGAACTGCGGCGACGAGATCTGCAACCTCGGCCCCTCGCCGGACGGCGAGAACTGCGACAACTGCCCCGGCGACTGTGGCCGCTGCGTCAAGGTCCTGACCTGGGACATCAACGCCGGCCTGAAGAAGGGCAAGAGCCGGGTCAAGTCGACGCTCAAGTCCATCGCCAACAAGATCAAGCAGCAGCGCCCGGACTACGTGGGCCTGCAGAGCGTCGACAAGCTCACCAACCGCAGCGGCAACATCGACCAGGCGCTGTTCATCGCCAAGCGCGCCAAGATGTACAAGCGCTTCGGCGGCGCCTTCAACTTCGACGGCGGCCAGTACGGCGTGGCCTTCCTCTCCAAGCACAAGATCCACGGCGTCCAGAAGGTGAAGATGGCCACCGAGGACGAGTGGGCCAAGCGGCGCATCCTCCTGAAAGCCGCGCTGGAGCTCGACGACTTCTACATCACCTTCCACCTCGGCGTGACGCAGCTGGCCCGTGCGGCGAAGCCGCGCCTGAAGCAGGCCGGCACCCTGGCCACCGAGATCGGGTTCGAGGCCGATGGCTTGCTCCTCGGTGACCTCTTCGACACCCCCACCAGCGCGCCGCTGGACGCGCTGCAGACCAAGAGCCCGCTGCTCGACCTCTGGCCCGAGTACGGCACTGGCGGCAAGGGCCTGACCACGGCCAAGAAGCGCGTCGACTACGTGATGGCCTCCTTCAACTGGTACGACACGTCAGACCCCGGTCGCTGCGCCATGGTGGTGCGCAGCTACGTCAAGCCGGCCAAGGGCCTGGCCAGCCATCGACCGGTGATCACCCTCCTGCAGCGCGGCCTCGGCGGCGCCGATTGCGGCATCGACGGGGAGAGCGATCCCTACGACGATTCCGAGCCGGGCGGCGACGACAGCATCGGCCTCGGCGACGGCGCCTGCAGCAGCAACACCGACTGCGCCGCCGACCCGCTCTGGCCGTTCTGCATCGACGGCTACTGCGCCGAGTGCCAGTCGAACACCGACTGCCAGGACCCCGACTACCCGACCTGCACCGAGAACTACTGCTACTGAGCTGATCCGAGGCGGGCGCGCGCCGACGCGAGGCGGCTCAGACCGACCGCGTGAGCCTGCGCGCCTCCGCTTCGAAGAACGCCATCATCTCTCCGATCGCCAATGGACGAATCATCCGGGGAAGCGCCGTCACGTCGCGCGCCAACAATAGCCTGGCCGCCAGCCCCAGTGGATGAGGGGCTGTATCGAACTTCGCGCGAACGAGACCGAGGAGCGCGTCCAAGCTTCGGAGCGGCCCCTCGCGCAGGAGGAAGTAGAGGTCCACGAAGTCGCGTGGCTGGTTCCTGGTCAGAACAGCCTGCAGCTTGTTGACCGTCATGTCCTCGAGCGACTCGACGATGAGGCCCCGCCACTTCGTTCGCCGCCCTACCGGATCGAACGGGTAATAGGCGAAATCGATCCGGCCGACGTACTTCGCTCCCCGCACGAGCAACACGCTCGTGCGCGGCCCCACCACGTCGAGCTCGGTCTTGGTCTTTCCGCTCTGGAAGGCGGCCGCGAGCGGCGCGAGCTCCGCTGGCTCGAGCTCACGCTGGAGGAAGAAGTCGAGGTCGTCGGAGGTGCGATGGTGGAGGTGCAACGCTGCCAGGGCCGCTCCGCCGCCAAAGACCAGCTCAGGAGCGATACGACTCGTGGCGACCACGCCCAGCGCACGGTGTTGCCACGCCGCGAGCTCAGGCGGCCGGCCGTCGCTTTTCTTCGATCCAGATCTCAACGAGGCGCCTGACGTTGGAGGGAACGTCGATCCGAGGGAGCAGGCGCTCGAGCGTGTCCGGGGGAAACTTCGTCAGCTCTCGCCAGAGAGCGCCGTTCAGGACCGTCTCGAGGATCGGCGCGACCAGCTCGGGCGGACCGTCCATGTCGACCGCGCGCGAGCCTTGATCCCACGTCCAGACCTGCACCCGGCGCGCCATGACAGACCCTATCATGTCGTGCCGGATCTCGGCCGCCCGCGGAACGCGCGGGGCTTTCGACGCCCCCCGCCGAAGCGGGGTCGGAGCGTCACTCCACCGTGGACCCAGTGATGATCGGATCGCCGGAGCCGATGTAGAAGATCCCTGGCAGGGTCTCGAAGCCAGCGCTCGGGTTGCCGACCAGGGTGGAGTCGGTGATGCGCAGCGTGCCGCTCTGGTCGTTGCTGACGAAGAAGATGGCGCCGCCGCCCTCGTTGGCGGTGTTGGCGTGCATGTCCACGCCGCACAGGTCGAGGGTGAAGGTGTTGCCGTCGTTGTAGATGGCCCCGCCGCTGCCGCCGCCCGGCGTGCCGGCCTGCGCCGGGTTGGCGCCGTTGCCGATGGCGGCGTTGTCGGAGAAGAGCGAGTTGGTCACCGTCCAGGAGACGCCGATGCTCGAGAGGCCGCTGCCGTTGGAGCACGCGTTGCCGTAGCCCTCCTTGCCGCCGAAGGTGCACTCGTCGACGAGGACCGGCAGCCCCTGCGACTGATCGAGCACGCGTAGGGACGCGCCGCCCACGTCCGGCCCACTGTCGTCGCAGGCGTTGCCGAAGAAGCGCGCGCGGTGGGCCCGGAAGCGGCCGCCGCGGACGAAGACGGCGCCGCCGCCGTCGGGGTCGAGGCCGGTGGCGTTGCCGTCGACGAAGGTCAGGTTCTGCACGGTGAGGCGCGGGTGGTCCTGGTCGTTGCAGTGATCGGTGGTCCACACCTGGGCCTCGTCGCAGGTGTTCATGTAGAGGATGCGCCGCGCACCCTTGCCGCTCAGGGTCACCTTGTCGCCGCCGTCGATGACGATCTCCGGCCCCTTGTCGTTGAACACCTTGGCCGTGTCGTCGAGGCCGATGACCACCGGCTCCGCCCCGCAGTCGAAGGTGATCACGCCGCCGGCGGCGACGGCCTCCACGAAGGCGGCGCCGGTGCAGCTCTGGGGTGTGCCGTCGCCGACCACGCGGTCGGGCTGCGAGCTGTCCGCGGCACCGGCCTCGGAGGGCGCGCTGCAGGCGCCGCTCGGGTTGCCGAAGGGGATGCCGTCGTCGGGCACGGTGTGCGGGTCGTCCGGCGTGCCGCCGCCGTCCTCGTCCGACGAGCCGCACCCGGTGAGCGCGAGACCACACGCGGCGATGCCGGCCAGCGCCGGCGCGAGGAGCCGAGGCATAGGGACCTCCAGGCTGCCGAGGCTATCACGCGGCGCGACCGCGAACGGGTGCGGCAGGGCGCGCTCGGCGCTAGAGTTGGCGGATGTCCGACCCTGCACGCGTCCTCGAGGACGGGCTATCGCTTCCCCCCGCCGAGCGCACGCGCGTGGCCATCGAGCTGCTGGAGAGCGTCGATCCCCCGCCCAGCGAAAGCGCGGCGGAGCAGTGGGCAACGGAGATCCGTCGCCGTGTAGACGAGGTCGAGGACGGTAGCGTCGAGCTCGAGGACTGGGAGGCCGTGCGAGCGCGGCTGCACGCCGCCTTGGCCAAGTGATCCGGCTGCAGCTGCGCTTCCATCCCGCAGCAAGCGCCGAGGTGATCGCGGCCGCAGAGCGGTTGTCCACCACCGGCGTGAGCCGGGCTATTGGAGCTCGAGGTTGCGTTCCGGTCGCTGACATTCGGCGCGTCAGAACGTATCGACGGAGAAGCAGTACTCCGGGTTCTCCACGCCGTTCGCCCCGTAGACGCGCGCCCAGTAGGTGCCGGCGGGCAGGCCATTCTTGGTGACCGTCTCCACGTCGTCGTCCCCGTACGAGCCGGCCACGTAGCCCAGCGTGGCCTGTCGGTAGATCTCCATCTCCAGGTCGCCCTGCCCGTCGAGGAAGGTGATCTCCGCGGTGAAGCCGCTGGAGATGTCGAACTCGAACCAGTCGACGTCATTGGTGCAGACGCTGAGATCGCACTCCAGCCCACCGTCGGCGACCGGCGTGGCGGCCGGGGAGCCGTTGTTCGGCTCCAGGCCGTCGGGGGCGCAGGCACAGGCGCCGCAGTCGTCCTCGCAGGTCGCGCAGTCCTCGTTGATGTTGCAGGTGCCGTTGCCGCAGCTCGGCGGGCAGGCTCCGCAGTCGCCCTGGCAGGAGAGGCAATTCTCGCCGGCGTCGCAGGTGGCGTCGCCGCACATCGGCGGGCAGGAGCCGCAATCGGCGGCGCAACTGCTGCAGGTCTCGCTGCCGTCGCAGGTCGCGTCCCCGCAGGTGGCGCTGCACTCGCCGCAGTCGTCGGGGCAGTTGTTGCAGCTCTCGCTGGCGTCGCACAGCCCATCGCCGCAGCTGCCCGGGCAGTCGCCGCAGTCGACGGCGCAGGTGGCGCACGTCTCGTCCTGCGCGCACACGCGATCGCCGCAGGACGCGCAGCCGCCACAATCCTCGAGGCACGTGTCGCAGCTCTCGCCGGAGTCGCAGAGCCCGTCACCGCATGCCGCGGCGCAGCAATCGGGGGCGCACGTCTCGCAGCTCTCGTTGTCGTCACAGAAGTCGTCGCCGCAGTCGGAGGGGTTGCTGCTGTCGCCGCTGCTGGCCGAGGTCTCCTCCTCTTCTTCCCCATCGTCGCCGATGCCCACGCGGTCGACGCCGCTGCACGCCCCGGCGAGCGCAGCGAGCGCTGTGAGCCAGAGGACCAAGAGGACGGTGGGGAGGCGGAGCATCGCGTCGGCCGACGCGAGTGCAAGCACTGCGCCGCGGGTACGGCCCCTGGATCGCGGTCCTGAGCTGGCTCGAGGGATGTTCATGTCGGTCGTCCGGTGGATCGTCTGTCCATCCGGGGTCGGGTGGGTCGGCGTTGCCTCGCTGCGAACGATTGCGAGGGTTCGACGAGTTTGCTGCAGGCGAGCGCGGTGTCGTCGCGGTGCGTCGTGACCCGCGCGGATGCGCACGCTCCGATCCGCAGCGAAACAAGGACAAAACGAGCGTGGCGGGCAGGGGCCTACGTGCGTCGATGTACGGTGACTGTGGTTGACGCCCGACGGTGCCCGTCGGAGCTTCGAGGATAGGGCAGTACAAAAGAGGCTTGCTGATGATTCTTTTCGATCGTGCCGCCACCGCGGCGAAGGCACTCCGACAACGAGCTCTCCTGGCGGAGGTTTTCGTGTTGGTGGCGGCCATGGCCGCGTCCGCCGGCTGTGCGGACGAGGTCTCTCCCGACGACGACAACGGTTCGCCTACCACCAGCAGCGCGAGCGGCACCGCGGGTGAAGGCGGCGCGGGTGAGGGAGGCTCCGGCGCCGCAGGCGGCCAGGGCGGTGGCGGTGGTGAGGTCAGCGCCTGCGGGGAAGACTGCTCGGTCTACGGCCCGCCGGGCGACCCCTGCTACATCGGCGTCTGCAACACCGGCGACTACCCCGGGCCGATCAACGTCTGCGCGGTGGTCGCGGCGCCCAAGGACACGGTCTGCGAGGACGGCCTCTTCTGCACCGACGGCGACTACTGCAATCAGGGCACCTGCATCGGCGGCCCGCCGAACACCTGCGACCTGACGCTCGAGGAGTGCGGCACCATCACCTGCGACGAGACGACGCAGATGTGCACCCAGGCTCCGGCCGACGAGGGCAGCGCCTGCGTGCTCGACGGCTCGGACAAGTGCGAGGTCAACGGCAAGTGCACCGCCGGCGCCTGCACCGGCGTCGCCAAGGACTGCACCTTCTCGCCGCTCACCGAATGCAACCTCGTCGCGTGCAACCCGGCCAACGGCCTCTGCGAGGGCGCGGCGGATCCGGTCAAGGAGGGAACGGAGTGCTCCCTCACCGGTGACCTGTGCCAGGTCGCCAAGACCTGCCAGGCCGGCGTCTGCGAGGGCGGCACGCCGAAGGACTGCTCGGAGCTCAGCGTCGGCTGCAACAACGGCGTCTGCAACGCCAACAGCGGCTTCTGCGAGGCCGAGCCGGTGCCCGCCGGCGGCAACTGCGCCGAGGGCACCGACGAGTGCAACAACGGCATCTGCGACGCCAACGCCACCTGCGTGCCGACGCCCAAGGCCAACGGCACGTCGTGCAACGACTTCAGCACCTGCACCGACAACGACACCTGCACCTCGGGCGTCTGCGACGGCGACCCGGTCGCCGGGTGCCTCTTCTATCTGGAGTCGACCTTCGAGGCCTGCCCCGAGAGCTGGACCTTGGCCGGTGACTGGGAGTGCGGCACGCCGAGCGGCGTCGGCCCCGCCGCCGCGCATGGCGGCACCGGCGTCATGGGCACGGTCATCGACGGCAACTACAACAACAACAACACCTGGGCGGGCAACGTCGCAGCCGACTCGCCGACCATCAACCTGGCCAACGCCGACGAGCCCATCCTCTCCTTCTGGGCCTGGATCGACACCGAGGGCAGCACCTACGACGGTGTGAACCTCAAGGTGAGCACCGACAACGGCGTCACCTGGTCGCTCGTGACCGGCGTCACCCCGGCCTACAACCTGACGGTCGACGGGCAGCAGGTGTGGGGCGGCCACCAGGCGACGGCCGGGTGGCAGCGGTACATCGTGCCCATGAGCGCGTACGTGGGGCAGCAGATCAAGCTGCGCTTCCAGTTCCGCACCGACGGCAGCGGCGTCTATCCCGGCTTCTACGTCGACGACCTCATCCTCGGCGAGGCCGAGACGTTGCAGCTCGAGATCAAGAACCCGGGCCTTCCGAACGGCGTCGTCGGCCAGCCGTACAACGCGGCCTTGCAGCGCGTCGGCGGCTCCTCCGCCGCCGTGTGGAGCGTGGTCAGCGGCACCAACCACGGCTGGCTCACCCTGAACCCGAGCACGGGCGCCCTCACCGGCAACCCGAGCGCGGCGCAGGCCGGGCCGGTGACGATCACGGTCCACGTCGAGGAGCCGGGCCTGCCGTCGAACTTCGACGAGGCCACCTTCACCTTCAACGTCATCTCCGCCACGTACTTCCAGAGCTTCGAGGGCCCCTGCCCGAACGGCTGGGCCTACACGGGCGCGTGGGAGTGCGGCACCCCGACGGTCGTCGGCCCGCCCGCGGCGTACAGCGGCCTCCAGTGCCTCGGCACCAACCTCGACGGCGACTACGGCCTGAACATCGACTGGGGCACGATGACGGCCACCTCGCCGGCCATCAACCTCGCCGGCCTCGCTGCCCCGGTGCTCAGCTGGCAGGCCTACGTGCACACCGAGGGCAACACCTACGACGGCTACAACCTGAAGGTCTCCGTCAACGGCGGGGCCTTCAACGTGGTCAGCACCGTCAGCCCGGCGTACCCGCTGACCATCGACGCGCAGCCGGCCTGGGGCGGTGACAAGTCCCTGGACGGCTGGGCGCTCTACACGGCCGACCTGACGGCGTTCGCGGGTCAGTCGGTGCAGGTGCGCTTCGACTTCACCACCGACGGCTCGATCGTGAAGCCGGGCGTGTACATCGACGACGTCATCGTCGGCGAATAACCCCGCTTCCGAGGTCCGACGGCGCGTCTGCTCCCCTGGGGGCGGGCGCGCTCGTCGTTCGTGGCGCGCGCTCTGTGCTTCCGGCTAGGATTGATCTCTGCTGCGACGTTTCGGTTGTTTCGCACGAAGAGGGCTTTGAACATGATTGCTTTCCGTGGAGCCGCGGCAGCGGCCAAGGTTGCGTTCCTGCTGACCGCGCTGGCCACCCTGGCGGCGTGCGCGGGGGACGACTCGGACGACACGCCCGGCTCCCCGAGCTCCAGCAGCCGCGGTGCCGGTGGCTCCGCGGACGGCGGCTCCGGGGCGGAGGGCGGAAGCGGGGGCAGCAGCAGCGTCGGCGCCCAGGGCGGCGGCGGAGGCGTCGACCCCGGCCCGTGCGGCCAGGACTGCTCCGTCTTCGGACCGCCCGGCGATCCTTGCTACATCGGCGTCTGCAACACCGGCGAGTATCCGGGCCCGATCAACGTCTGCGCGGTGGTGCCCGCGCCCCAGGGCACCGAGTGCGAGGACGGCCTCTTCTGCACCGCCGGTGACACCTGCGACCAGGGCACCTGTCAGGCTGGCCCGCCGAACACCTGCGACCTGACGCTCGAGGCGTGCAGCAGCATCGCCTGTGACGAGACCACGAAGGCATGCACCCAGGCCCCGGCGGGCGAGGGCAGCGCCTGCGTCCTCGATGGCTCGGACAAGTGCGAGGTGAACGGCGCGTGCACCGCCGGCGCGTGCGTTGGCGTGCCCAAGGACTGCACCTTCTCGCCGCTCACCGAGTGCAACGTGGTGGCCTGCAACCCCGCCAACGGGCTCTGCGAGGGCACGCCGGATGCGACCAAGGAGGGCACGGCCTGCTCGCTGACCGGCGACCTCTGCCAGTCCGCCAAGACCTGCCAGGCCGGCGCCTGCTCCGGCGGGACTCCGAAGGACTGCTCCGACCTCAGCGTCGGCTGCAACAACGGCGTCTGCAACGCCAACAGCGGCTTCTGCGAGGCCGAGCCGGTGCCCGCCGGCGGCACCTGCGCCGAGGGCAGCGACGAGTGCAACACGGGCATCTGCGATGCCAACGCCACCTGCGTCCCCACGCCCAAGGCCAACGGCACGCCCTGCAACGACTTCAGCACCTGCACCGACAGCGACACCTGCTCGGCCGGCGTCTGCGACGGCACCACGGTGGCCGGGTGCCTCTACTACCTGCAGTCGCCGTTCGAGGCCTGCCCCGAGAACTGGACGATGACCGGGGACTGGGAGTGCGGCCCGCCGACCAAGGCCGGCGCGGCCCCCCACGGCGGCACCGGCGTGCTGGTCACCAAGCTCGCCACCCCCTACAGCAACGGCAACGCCTGGGCGAACAACGTCGCCGCCGACTCGCCGGTCATCAACCTGACGGATGCCGTCGAGCCCATGCTCGAGTTCTACGGCTGGGTGCGCACCGAGAGCACGCTCGATGGCGTGAACCTCAAGGTCAGCACCGACAACGGCGTCACCTACAACCTCATCCCCGACGTCTCGCCGGCGTACAACATCACCGCGGACGGCCAGCCCGCCTGGGGCAACAACCTGGAGGCGCTCGGCTGGCGCCGGTACGTCGTCGATCTCGGGGCCTTCGTGGGTCAGCAGATCAAGCTGCGCTTCCACTTCCGCACCGACGGCAGCATCGTCTACCCCGGCATGTACATCGACGACCTGGCGGTCGGCGAGGCCGCGGTGTTCCAGCTGGAGATCCAGGAGGGGCCGCTGGGCGCGGGCATCGTCGGGCAGCCGTACACGGCGCCGCTCGCGCGCGTCGGCGGCTCCAGCAACGCCGAATGGAGCATCGTCGGCGGCACCAACCACGGCTGGCTGACCATCGACCCGGCCACGGGCGCGCTCAGCGGCACGCCGGGGCCCGCGAACACCGGTCCGGTCTCGATCACCGTGCGCGTCGAGGAGCCGTCGCTGCCGACGAACTTCGACGAGGCGACGTTCACCTTCAGCGTCATCACCGCCGCGTACTGGGAGAACTTCGAGGGCGGCTGCCCGAGCGCCTGGACGTTCACGGGCGAGTGGGAGTGCGGCACGCCGACCGTCATCGGGCCGGCCGCCGCATACAGCGGGGTGCAGTGCATCGGCACCGACCTCGACGACACCTACGGCGTCAACATCGACTGGGGCACCATGTCGGCGACCTCGCCGGACATCGACCTCGCCGGCACCACCGCGCCCATCCTGATGTTCCGGGCCTGGGTCCACACCGAGGGCAGCCTCTTCGACGGGTTCAACGTCAAGGTCTCCTCCGGCGGTGGGGCGTTCGGCCTGGTCAGCGCAGTCACGCCGGCCTACCCGCTGACCATCGATACGCAGGGCGCCTGGGGCGGCGACCAGTCGGGGCTCGGCTGGCAGCTCTTCCAGGCCAACCTGGCGGCGTTCGCCGGGCAGACGATCAAGGTGCAGTTCGACTTCACTGCCGACGGGTCGATCCAGAAGCCGGGCGTGTACATCGACGACGTGGTCGTCGGCGAGTAGCCGGCAGCGAGAGCAGTCGACGGCGCGCCCGCTCCACCCGGGGCGGGCGCGCTCTTTGTTTCAGACGCGGGAGTTGTTCTTGATGAGCGCGATGGCGTGGCGGCCTGGCTCAGGGGCGTGAAGAGGGTGTTCGCCAGGATGGCGAAGCTGTCCGCTTTCGCTCAGCCGTTTGGCAACTTGGATTGCTGCGCGCGGCAGGCGAGATCACGGTCGTGCCCTTGGGTGGTGAGGCGATGGTAACCGATGCACGGACCCCACGTTCCCGTCAGCGCGGAGGGGTGCGATCGCTCT
>JBBJMR010000290.1:0-11195 GCA_037720395.1 Polyangiaceae bacterium | reverse complement strand
CCGGGCGCGGCCGCCTGGGCCGGCCCGCGCGCCATATCTTCGATGGAGCGGATGCCGGCGTGCGGGCCGCGCGCCGGGGCCCCGGGAGCGGCCGCGCTCACAGGCCCTTCTTGGCGACCAGCAGGGCGAGGTCGATCATGCGGTTCGAGAAGCCCCACTCGTTGTCGTACCAGGCGAAGATCTTGGCGAACTTGTCGCCGAGGACCTGGGTCATGGTGGCGTCGAAGGTGCTCGAGGCCGGGTTGCCGATGTAGTCGTTGGAGACCAGCTCCGTCTCCGTGTAGTCGAGGATGTCCTTCATCGGACCGCTCTCCGCCGCCTTCTTCATGGCCGCGTGGATGCTCTCCTTGGTCAGCGGCTTCTCGGTGGTCAGAGTGAGGTCGACCAGGGAGACGTCGGCCGTGGGGACGCGGATGGCGCAGCCGTCGAACTTGCCCTTGAGCTCGGGGATGACCTCGGCGAGCGCCTTGGCGGCGCCGGTGCTCGACGGGATCATGCTCACCGCGGCTGCGCGGGCGCGGCGCAGGTCGCCCTTGCGGTGCGGGACGTCGAGGATGTGCTGATCGTTGGTGTACGAGTGGATGGTGGTCATCAGGCCGCGCTCGATGCCGAAGTTGTCGAGCATGACCTTGGCGATCGGCGCCAGGCAGTTGGTGGTGCAGGAGCCGTTGGACAGGACGTGGTGCTTCTTGGGGTCGTAGGACGAGTCGTTGACGCCCATGACGATGGTCAGATCGTGGTTCTTGGCCGGGGCGGAGATGAGCACCTTCCTGGCGCCGCCGGTGATGTGCGCGCCCGCCTTCTCCTTGTCGGTGAAGAGGCCGGTGCACTCCAGCACCACGTCCACGCCGAGCTCCTTCCAGGGGAGCTTGGCCGGGTCCTTCTCGGCGAGGACCTTGATCGACTTGCCTTCGACCTCGATCTTGCCCTCGCCGTGGCCGACCTTGGCCGCCTTGAACTCGCGGTGGATGGAGTCGTACCGCAGCAGGTGGGCGAGGGTCTTGGGATCGGTGAGGTCGTTGATGGCCACGAGCTCGAGATCGCCGACCTTGCGCTCGTAGAGCGCGCGGACGATGCAGCGACCGATACGCCCGAAACCGTTGATGCCGATCCTGGTGGCCATCGTGACTCCTACCGAATTTGCGAGGGGCGGCCTACGTAGTCACATGCCCGAGATGGGTCAAGGTACCGGGTCGCGGGAGCCCGGTGGGCCACGCCGCCCACGCGTGTCGCCCGGTGCCGTGCCTGCACACCGACGCGGGCTCACGCGAGGCGCCGCGCTCAGGCCGTGAGGCGTGTGACGCCCGGGATGCCGTCGAAACCACTGTCGAAGCTGAGGATGCGCCCGACGCCCTGACGTCGCATGACGGCGATGTGCACCGCGTCTCGCGCCGAGAGACGCCCCGCACCGAGCACCACGGATTTCGCCCCCTGGACGTCGGAGAGGTCGACAGGGAACACCTCGTCCACGACCCCGAGAAGGGCATCGAAAGCCGGCTGGATGGCGTCGCGGCGACCGATGGCCACGTAGCGGTGGAGGATCTCCTGGAGGACCTCGGCGTCGGTGACCAGGCGCTCGCCATTGGCGATGCACCGCTCGAGGGCGCGCTGGGAGTCCACCTTGTGCGGGTGTGCCGCGCCCACGAGATACATGGGGATGTTCGAGTCGACCAGGATCATGGGCGGGACGAGCCGTATCCGCGCTCGATCTCGGCGAGCATGTCGTCCACGTCGGCGGTGGGGAAGGCGCATGCCGCGGCGGCGCGCACCGCTGCCAGCTTCGGTCCCGGACCCTCGGCCGCCTGACCCTTGCGAGCCTCCCGGATGGCCTGCCGGACCAGTCGGCGACGGTCATCCCCTGACGCCGCGCAATGCGGCGAAGCTCGCGCAGCTCGCGCTCCTCCATGAGCACCTGCAAGCGCTTACTCATCCCCATGAGTATGAACGACGCATGATGGGAGTCAACGCCGCGCGCAGGAGCAGGGGGCAAACCCTCAGCTCGTCCCCACGCGCCCCTCGAGCACCAGACCGTCCTCGGCGACCACCGTCACCAGGTCGCCGCGCGCGCCGACCATGACCAGCGAGCCCACCAGCGGCGCGGAGGCCTCCGCGTGCGGCCCGAGCACCAGCGGCTGCGGGGATTGCCCGGCGCATCCAGCGGGATGCGCGCCCACACGCCCTGACGGCGCTGCAGAAGGCGCGCCTGGCCGCCCACCGCCCAGCCGGTTCCACCCTCGTCGACGACGACCTGGGTGAGGTCGCGGGTGGTCTGCACCGCCTCCAGGGTGGCAGTGGACCAGGCCGAGGCCTCACCGAACGTCGGCGGGCGCCAGACGCGCAGCGCGTGCCCGCCACTGCCCACGCAGTACGCCCCGCCGTCGGGGGCGGCGGCGATGGAGTAGAGGTGGCCGCTCCGGCCCCAGGGGATGGGGCGCATGGCGCCGCCGTCGCTCGCGAAGAGGTCGCCGTGGCTCCCGCAGGCGACCAGGGCGCCGCCGGCCTGCGACGGCGGGCCGCGCCGATCCGAGCCGGGCGCGCCGGCAGGCCTTCCGGCAACGAGGCGGGTGAGCGCGTGCAGCCTGCTGCTGCCCTCGACGTTGCGCACCATGGCCGGCGAGCCGCGTGGCACCTCCACCGTGACCCCCACCGGCCGCGAGAGGCGCTCGCCGGCGAAGGCGATCTCGTTCGGCCCGACCCAGGCGCCGAGCAAGGTCACGTCGCGATCGGCGATGGGGATGCGCTCGGCCACGCCCGCCGGCGAGAGCACCAGCGCGAAGGCCGAGTCGCCGTAGAGCAGGAGCTCGCCGCCGGGCATGCGGTGGATGCCGCGGATGAAGCGAGCGTCGATGCCCGCCGGCAGGTGCAGCGCCGACCAGACGCCGCGCGCGAAGTGGTAGAGCCCGTGCGCGCCGACCGCCACCACGCCGTGGTCGCTGCCGAGCACCGCGGCGCGCAGCCGCTCGCCGGTCATCGGGCGGCCCACGGCACGCCAGCCGAACGCGGGCCCGCTCACCGCGTCGGCGCCCGAGGGCCGCTCCTGGCCGGCCAGCTCGCGCGACGGCGGCGTCGGCGGGCTCGGCGTGGCGCGGCCGCCGACGCCCGACGTGGACCCGCCGACGCTGGGCGCGGAGCGGGCGTCGGTGCCGACGTGCGCGTCGCGGAGGATGGGCTCCACCGCCTCCCACAGCTCGCGGATGTCGGTGTGGCGCAGCGCCGGGTCGGGGCTGACGGCGCGCGCGATCTCCCGGTCGAGCGCGGCGATGAGCTCGGGCCGGTCGCGCAGCTCGTGGGGGACGGTGGCGCTGACCCTGGCCAGGGCCGGACGCTCGCCGCCGAGCATGCGGGCCACGATGCGCAGCGGGTTGTCGCCGGCGCTGCAGGGGAAGGCCTCGTTGCCAGCGAGCGCCTCGAAGAGGATGGCCGCGAAGGAGAAGACGTCGGTCTTCACCGAGACGCGGTTGTTGCCCATCTCGTACTGCTCGGGCGGCGCGTAGCCCAGGCTGGCGCCGGCCACGGTGGCGGTGCGGTGCGCGGACAGCTCGGGCAGCTTGACCAGCCCGAAGTCGGTGACCTTGGCCACCTCCTGACCCTGCAGCTGGGTGAGCAGGATGTTGGAGGGCTTGAGGTCGCGGTGGACGATGCGCCGCTCGTGCACGGTGGCCAGGGCGCGCGCCACCTGCTTCATGATGCGGCGCGCGCGCACCACCGGCAGACCGAAGCCGCCGGCGGCGTGCATCACCTTGCCCAGCGTCTGACCGTCGACGTACTCGAGCACCAGGAAGGGCAGCGGCAGCTCGCCGTCCGGCGTGTCGATGACGTGCACGCCGTAGTCGTAGAAGCGGACGATGTTCGGGTTCGGGTTGGGGACCGACCCGAGCATGCGCAGCACCTCGGCCTCGCGCTCGAAGCGCTTCAGGCTCTCTTCCTGCACGCCCTCCGGGCGCAGCACCTTGACCACGATCCAGAACCCGTCGGGGTCGTCGTAGTTCGCGCGGTAGACCCAGCCCTGCCCGCCCTCACCGAGGACCTGGCGCAGGTGGTACTTGATGTTGCCCGAGCCTTCGATCGCCTTGCCGAGCAGGCGCTCTCTGACCTCGGAGTCCACGCGGCGACGTTATCAGCGCGCCGTGCGGCCCCCAAGCCCGGCCCCAACGCCCCATGGCGCGACCCGCTCGAGCTGGCCCTCGACGCGCGTCAACCGCTGCGATCGCCTTGCGCCGCCGACCCTGGCAACGCCAGGGCGACGACCCCCAGTCCCTCGCCCGCGAAGCCCTCACGCCAGAGCTGCCGTCCGGTGCCCGCATCGAACGCGGCCGCCTCCCCGGCATCGGCGATGAAGACCAGCTGGCCCGCCGCGACCAATGTGCCGGCGCTCAGGGTGGGGTCGACCTCGGTGCGCCAGAGCAGACGACCGGTCGCGTAGTCGATGCCGACCAGGGCCGAGCCGAGCACGAGCACGATGCCTCCGTGGACGATGGCCCGGACGGCGACACCGCCGCCCACCTCGTGTCGCCAGATTTTGGCGCCGGTGGACGCATGCAACCCGAACACCTTGCTGTTGAAGGCGACGACGAGGATCGGCAGGGCGGCGGGTGGCTGGCGGAACATACCGCCAGCGTAGCGGGTCGGGCTCTGTCTCAGACCCCGAGCAGCTGGACGAGCTTGTCGCGGTTGGTGAGACCGACGTGCTGGCCCTTCTTCTGGCCGGCCTCGAAGACGAGGACCGTCGGAACGCTGCGGATGCCGTACTTGGCGCTGATGGCCGGGGACTTGTCGATGTCGACTTTGCCGACCTTGACCTTGCCCTCGAACTCGTCGGCGAGCTTCTCCACCACGGGGGCGAGCGCGCGGCAGGGGCCGCACCAGGTGGCCGTGAAGTCGACGAGCACTGGGACCGAGGACTTGAGGACCTCTGACTCGAAGTTCTGCTCGTCGAAATTGAGGATGTTCTTGCTGTCGGCCATCGCTTCTCCTGGGTTGTCCACCCCGTCGGCTCGATCGCTTGGCGTACCGCGCGGTGAATCGGGCCGGACCGACTGACGTTAACCGTCGGCCTGGGGTCGGGCAAGGGGGCCTCCGCGCACGCCCGGGTCCCGGCCGCATGCCTGGGACGCGCAAGCGCTATCCCCCCGGGGCCCGGTTCTGGTAGATCCGCACCCGGGCCGGCCGCACCGGTCCGTACGGAAGGGGCCGCGAGCAGGCGTCGCGCCGCTCGTACCGCCGCCGAGCGAACACGACCGAGATGGCCGACGAGATCACAGACCGACACCTGAAACGACTGCGCGTCCGCGGAGCGCCGGCCACCATCCCCGGCGCGGCCGGGTTCGTGGGCTCGTACGACGTCGAGGAGGTCTGGCGGCAGACGGGGCGCGCCCTGGTGCTACCCCTGCCCCGCGCCCTCACGCCGGCGGTCCTGCGCGACGCCTTCGCGCGCCTCTCCGCCCTGGCCGCGCAGCAGAAGGCCACCGTCCTCGAGGAGCCGCTCTTCGCCCTCAAGGGCGACCCCAACGAGGACCCGCCGCACAAGTGGGAGTACGAGGCCGTGCTGCCGGTGCGCGGCAGCGCCAAGGCCGACGGCGACATCACCCTGGCTCGGGTGCAGGGCGGCATGCACATCGCCACCTTCACCGGGCGCGGACTGGGCGACCTGGGCAACGTCTACGTTTACCTGTTCGGCCGCTTCCTGCCCGCGCGCAAGCAGCAGTTGATGCGCCCCTACCTGCTCCACCGCGTCATCCAGGGCCTCTATCCCAGTCCGACCGGAACGCCGGTCGCGGGCGACGACGCCAACGCGCTGGCCATCTCGGTGTTCGTGCCGGCGGTGCTGTCCATCAAGCCCGTCCCGGTGCCCGGCGAGAGCGCCGAGGCCTGACCGGCTCGGTCGGGGGCAGGGCGCGTCTTGCTCGGGGGCCGCGCGGGTGATGCCGTGAGCTCGTACGCCCAGCCGCCAGAGGCGCGCGAGGGCGGGGCGAAGCGACCGCGCACGCTGGTCATCACGCCGACCTACGACGAGCGGGACAACCTGCCGCGCTTCGTGCACCAGGTGCACGAGGCGGCGCCGTTCGCCGACGTGCTGGTGGTCGACGACGCCTCGCCGGATGGCACCGGTGTGGTCGCCGACGCGCTGGCGGCGCGCGACGACCGCGTTCGCGTCCTCCACCGCAAGGGCAAGCTCGGCCTGGGCACGGCCTACGTGGCCGGCTTCCGCTACGCGCTCACCCACGGCTACGACGTGGCCCTGGAGATGGACGCCGACCTCTCCCACGACCCGCGCCACATCCCGGAGCTCTTGCGCGCGCTCGACGAGGGCGCCGACGTGGCGCTGGGGTCGCGCAACGTGGCCGGCGGCGGCGTGGAGGGATGGGGCATGGGACGCCATTTCCTCTCCAAGGGCGGCTCCACCTACGCGCGCACCATCCTCGGCGTGCCGACGCGTGACCTGACCACCGGCTTCAAGGCCTACACGCGGCGGGCCCTGGAGGCCATCGACGTGGCCAGCCTGCGCTCCAACGGCTACTCGTTCCAGATCGAGACCACCTACCGGGCGCTGCGGCGCGGGCTGCGCGTGGTCGAGGTGCCGATCGTGTTCGTCGACCGCCGGGTCGGGAAGTCGAAGCTCAGCCGGCGCATCTTCGTCGAGGCGATCGGCGAGGTGTGGCGGCTCAGGTGGGAAGCGGCGCGCGGGCGGATCTAGCCCAGAGCGAAGGCCCGGTCACCAGAGCGACCGGGCCTCACGCTACCGCGACGTTCCCGACTATCTGCGCGAGCTCATCAGGATCCGCAGGAGGAACATGAACAGGTTGCGCAGCTGCACCAGGAGCCCCAGCGCGTCGCCCACCGGATCGTCCATGTCGCCCTTGAGGATCAGGCTCGTCTCGTAGAGCAGGAAGCCGGCTGCCAGCAGCGCGCCTGCCGTGGCGACGGCGAGCGAGAAGATCTCGCTCTTGAAGACGAACGTCAGGATGCAGGCGAAGAAGATGACCACGAAGCCCATGCTCAGCGTGGCGCCGAGGTACGAGAAGTCCTTCTTGGAGATGAAGGCGTAGGCGGTGATGCTGAGGAAGATGCCGCCCACCAGCAGGAAGGTGTCGCGCACCGGATTGAGACTGAGGGTGTCGCCGAGGCCGGCGAAGACCTGGGCCACGAAGACCATCGGCGCCAGCTGGAAGCCCATCAGCGCGGACACGAAGAGGAGCGCCGCCAGGTTCAGGCCCTTGACCTTGGAGACGGCGCTGGCACCGAGCGTGGCCACGAAGAGCAGGCCGAAGGCGCCGTACATCAGGATGGGGTTGTTGAGCATGGCGGCCACCAGGACCGGCACCTCGACGCGCTTGCCGGCGTGACCGGAGACCGAGAAGGCCTCGGTGCCGCCCACGGTGATGGCCAGGAAGCCGCAGCCGATGGCCAGGATGCAGCTGAGGGCGAGCAGGCCGTAGACCTTGCGCAGGTACTTGATGCGCTGCTCGCCGAGGTCGCCGACCGCCGCCTTCACCGTCCCGACCACGCCAGGGCCTTCGGCCGCGCCGGCCATGCCGCCGCCGGCAAAGGCCATCGCCGGCGGCCCCACGCGCCGCCACCGCCGAACGCCGCAGCCGCCTGCCCGTAGCCGCCCTGCGGCTGCGCCTGCGCTGCGCCTGCATCGGCGCGCCGTACCCGCCCTGCGGCTGCCCGCCTTGCGGCTGACCGTAGCCGCCCTGCGCGCCGCCGTAGCCCTGCGCGCCCTGGCCCTGGCCCTGCGCCTGCGCGGCCTGCGCCGGGGCAGCGCCGTATCCCGGGACCTGCGGCGCGGCCTGGGCATGACCTCCCTGGCCCTGGGCGCCGTACCCACCTTGCGGCTGGCCGCCGGGGCCCTGCGGCTGCCCGCCGTAGCCACCCTGCGGCTGCCCGCCGTAGCCACCTTGCGGCTGCGCGCCGTAACCACCCTGGGGCTGCCCGCCGTGGCCGCCCTGCGGCTGCCCGCCGTGGCCGCCCTGCGGCGGCCCGCCGGAGCCGCCGTGCGCCGGCGCGGCCTGTCCGCCTTGCGGCGCCCCGTAACCTCCCGCCGCCGCGCCGCCCGGCGTGGCGCGGACGTGGAAGCCGCCCGCGGGCAGCTGCTGCACCGCCAGCGTCATGCCCTGCGACTCGGCGGCGCGGCGATAGTGATCGATGGCCGCGCGGTCCGCGTCGGGGTTGCCCGAATTGATCGTCAGCTCCCAGCCGTTCATGTTTCCCTCACCGTGCTACGCCGCGCCCACGCGCGCGCCTCGTCTCGTATCGGTCGCTGGTCTCGTATCGGTCGCTGTTGGAAGCGCTCGAGGCCTCTACGCCTCTGCGTCGCGCGTCCTCCCCGGGGGTAAACGACGCGACGCTCGGTCCCGGCCGGCCGAGTATCGCGCCCTCCCGGCGTCCTGTCGCCGTGTTCCGGACTGATACATGGTCGACCCCTGGCGGCGCGCCACGCCAGCGCCGCGTTGCTTACGCAGGAGGCAGCGCGCACGAAGAAGCGAGGTGACCGCCGTCCGACATGTGGACCGCCCGGCCATCCCGGGAATCGCCGTCCCGGCCGACGGCCTTGCCTTCCGAACGTCGCGCAAGGTAGCTTCCGCGCCGTCGCCGGCCTTGGCGGCGGTGGAGGCCCACGTAGATGGCGGCGCGAGGCACGGCAGGGCGAAGCAGCGACACTTCGGGCACGGCCACCGGCAGCTCGGTGCTCGGGGCCGGTGCGCGCGTGCGTGGCCGCGTGCAGGGCAGCGGCGATCTACGGGTCGAGGGGCGAGTCGAAGGCGACGTGACGGTGAGCGGCGACCTGGCCATCGAGGCGGGCGGCGCGATCACCGGCGACGTGGACGCCGCCTCGGTGGTCATCTCCGGCGCCCTGCAGGGCGACGTGGCCGCACGCGGCCCGGTGAGCATCCGCGCCGGCGCGCAGGTGACCGGCAACATGGGCGGCGCGGAGGTCAGCCTCGACGAGGGCGCGGGCTTCAGCGGACGCATCGAGGCGGACTTCGAGCTGCCCGCGGAACTGACAACGGGCGGCGGTCGGGCGAACGCCCCGGCGCGCCGTCGCTAGCCTGGAGGAACGCCGTGGCGGCTACCATCATCGGCGCGGGGATCACCATCGAGGGCGAGATCACCTCCGACGAGGACGTGCAGGTGCAGGGCACGGTGCGCGGCAAGCTCTCCGTGGACGCGGCGGTCGTGGTCGACGAGGGCGGCGTGGTCGAGGCCGACGTCGGCGCCACCACCCTCTCGGTCGGCGGCAGCGTGACCGGCAACGTCAGCGCCTCCGAGCGCGTCGACCTGCTCGCCGGCGGTCGTCTCGTCGGGGATGTGAAGGCCGCTCGCTTGACCATCGCCGACGGCGCCTCGTTCAAGGGCAACGTCGACATGGACGTGTAAGCGATGGCCGACCGCTCCAGCATCGGCAAGGGCACCACCGTCCGCGGCAACGTGCGCGGCGACGGCGACCTCGACATCCTCGGCCGCGTCGAGGGCAGCGTGGCCGTCGGCGGCGACCTGACCATCGGCGAGACGGCGCTCGTGAAGAGCGACGTCTCCGGGCGGCGGGTGGTGGTGCGTGGCGCGGTGGCCGGCAACGTCTCTGGCGACGAGTCGCTGGTCCTCGAGCGCGGCGCCCGCGTCGTCGGGACCTCTCGGCACCGAGCATCGGCATCCGCCCCGGCGCCCTGGTGCGCGGCAACGTCTCCACCTCGTCCAGCGGCGACGGCGCGGCCGCGCCCGGGCCGAGGCGGCCGCGCGGCCGTCGCGTGCAGAGCAGCGCACCTTGCAGTCGGCGCGGGTGCCGCCGGTGCACAAGGCGCAGCCTCCGGCCGCACGTGCCGCTGCTGCCAGTCCCCCGGTCAAGGTCGAGGTGGCCGCCGCCGGCCGCTCCGACCAAGCCCGCGGTCGTGCGGCGCCGCCGCCCCGTGGTCCCCTCCCTGAAGAAGGGCGTGAAGGGCGCGCTCAAGCGCAAGGCCGGGCGTTGAGCTCGGCACCGGCTGCCGGCGCCGCCGCCGAGCAGCGACGCCAGGCACTGGTGGCCCTGCTGCGCGAGCGCTCCTTCGAGCGCAAGCGGGTGACCCTGGCCTCGGGGCGCGAGAGCGACTTCTTCATCGACTGCAAGCAGTCGGTGCTCACCGCCGAGGGCCACCTGCTCTGCGGTGAGCTCATGCTCGACGCGCTGGCGCTGCTGCCCACGTGCCGCGCCGTGGCCGGCGTCGAGCTCGGGGGCTGTCCGCTGGCCAGCGCCGTCTCCCTCATCAGCGCCCAGCGCGGGCGGCCCTTGCCCGCCCTCTACGTGCGCAAGGACGTGAAGGACCACGGCTCCAAGAAGCTGGTCGAGGGGGACCGCGCCCTCGAGCCCGGCATCCCGGTGGTCATGCTCGAGGACGTGATCACCACCGGTGGCTCGACGCTCAAGGCCGTCGAGAAGCTGCGTCAGGTGGGGGCCGTCGTGGTCGGGGTGGTGGCCCTCGTCGATCGCCTCGAGGGCGGCGCCGAGGCCATCCGCGGGGCCGGCCTGGCGCTGACCTCCATCTGCACCCGGCGCGACTTCATCCCCGACTGAGCGCGTCGCGCGGGCGGAGGCGCCTTGTTGGCACGTGGCGCACGTGGCGCGCGTGGCGCGCGGAGCCCGCGGCGCCGCGCCTCTCTTCCGCTCCTTGCTACTTCGGTGGACGCGTGGTGCGCGCCAGGCGCTCGAGCGTGGCCAGCTCGGTGCGGGTGCGCTCGGCCAGCGGCTCGAAGAGCAGCTCGGTGCGCGCGGTGATCCCCTGCTCCAGCTCGGCGCGCACGATGTCCATGGGCATGGCTTGCATCAGCTCGCTCACCGTGCGCACGCGCTGCAGCTGGTAGGGCCCGAGCTGCTCGAGCTTGCGCACGATGCTGGCGTCGTCGAGGCCCTGAGCGCGTGCCGCGCCGGCCTCCCCCACGATGCGCTTGCCCGCCGTCACCCGTGCCTCGAGGTCGGCGAGCAGGTCGCGGTGGGTGCGCTGCGCCTCGGTGAGCACGCGCCGCGGATCGAGCAGCTCGGACATGCGCTTCTTGGAGTCGCCGCCGTCGTGATCGCCGATGCGGTCGAGGAGCGGCTGGCGGTAGGTGTGCACGAAGCAGGCGACGAAGAGCGACTCCTCGAAGGGACGGCGGCCTCGCGGCTCGACGATGGAGCTCATCAGCCCGAGCAGCCCGTTGGGGGTGAGCTTGTGCCGCTCGCCGGG
>JBBJMR010000070.1:0-31537 GCA_037720395.1 Polyangiaceae bacterium | reverse complement strand
GTAATCTCGACGACGCGGTGTCTCAAACACGTTGACAACTTCCGCCTTGCGCAACGGCGATGGACTGCCCGGCGGACTTCGAGTGCGTCGACAGCGGCTGCACGAACCGCCCTTGCGCCGGCGACAGCGACTGCTCTGGGTATTGCATCGCAGGCCTCTGCACGGCCGAGCTCGGCGAGTGCACGATCTAGCGAGCCGCCGTCCGTTGCGGCGCTTCGGCTCCCGGCCGGCTTGCTCAGTCGCTCCGCGTGCGGGCGGGCGCGCTCCGCTCTAGGGGCAGGGCGGCGGGAGGGCCAGCGCACAGCACGGCTCGCCGCAGCACGGGTCGCACTCGCAGGGGTCGTAGACGCAGCTGGTGCCGTTGCAGATCTCGCACAGGCCGCAGGTGTACTGGCAGGTGCCGCCGCTGCACACCTCGCACGGCCCGCAGTTGCTGACGCAGCTCGAGCCGTTGCACGTCTGGCAGGGCCCGCAGTTGCTGACGCAGCTCGTGCCATTGCACGTCTGGCAGGCGTTGCAGGTGCTCTGGCACTGACCGCCGACGCACTGCTGGCACGGACCGCAGAGGTCGACGCAGGCCCCGCCCTGGCACTGCTGGCACGGCCCGCAGCCGCCGGTGCACTGCCCCGCATTGCATTGCTGGCACGGCGCGCAGCCGCCCACGCACTGGTCGCCTTCGCACGTCTGGCACGGCCCGCAGCCGCCCTGGCAGACGCCACCCACGCACTGCTGGCAGCCAGGGCAGTTGCCGACGCAGGTGTTTCCGTCGCACGTCTCGCAGGCGCTGCAGGTGGTCTGGCACTGGCCGCCGGCGCAGGTGTCGCAGCCGGTGCACGTCGAGGCGCAGACGCCGGCGTCGCAGGTCTTGCAGTCGCCGCACGCCTGGCCCTGGTTGGTGGGCAGGTGATCGGTGGCGCCGGTGGCCGGGTCGCACTCGTCGCTGGTGCACGGGTTGCCGTCGTCCTGCGGCACCACGTCGATGTGGGTCGGCATGCCGTCGGCGCAGCCGTCGAGCGTGCACAGGTCGTCGTCGGAGGCGGGATCGGCCGGGTCGGGGACGGTCTTGGTGCCGCCCATGCCGTTGCACACCGTGCGCTGGCAGTCGCCCTCCACCGGGTCGGGCACGTCGCCGCCGCCGTCGACGGTGGGCTGCTGGTAGCACTTCGTCTCGAAGCACACCTGCTTGAGACACGGCAGGTCGGCGCCGCACTGGGCGCTGCGCGAGCAGCCGCTGCACAGGCCGCCGTCGTCGCAGGCCAGCCCGATGCCGCCCGGCGCGCCCGCCGCCGCGTTTGACGCGGTGGGCCCCCCGCCGGCGCAGGCGTCGATGGAGCAATCGTTGCCGTCCTCGGGGACGTCGCCGTCGTCGATCTGCGAGGTGATCTCGCCCTGGCCATCGCAGGCTTGCTTGCGGCAGTCGCCGCTGTCCTGCGCGATGCCTTCGCTGGTGCCCTTGGGCAGGTGCTGCATCACGCAGAAGCCATTGGCGCAGGCGGGCACCGTGCACGGGCTGGCCTGGCCTCCGCACTCGCGCGCATCGCTGCACTCCGTGCCCGACGCGCCACCGCTCGACGCGGTCGCCCCGCCGGCCTGCGCGCCGGTGGCGCCCGCACCCCCGTCGCCGCCGACGAAGGTCGGGCTCGTGGAGCAGGCGCTGCCACCGACGAGCGCGAGCGCCGCCAGCGCCAGCGCCGCGATCAGGAAGCGAATCGACGAGGTCACGACGGACCATGGTCGCCGGACAACCCTCGGTCGCGCAACGGTGGGCGGTGGGAGCCCCCGCGCGCGCAGGACGCCGTGGTTGCGCGAGCGGGGCCGCGCCGAGCGGGGCGCTACTCCTCGGCCTTGAAACGGACGGCGGCGACGACGCGCTCCCGGACTTCACCTCGACGGTGACCACCTTCTTGCCGAGCTCGGGGTGCACGAAGGTGACCGTGTGGTGCCGGGCGGCAGGGAGATGCCGGTCACCGGCGCGTTGCCGGCAGCCTTGCCGTCGACGAGCACCTTGGAGGGGGGCATGGAGTTCGCGTTCAGCGTCCCCGGCGCGCCCGATGGCGCGCCCGCGGCGGCCGGCACCTCGGCTGCGGCCGGCGCGGCGGCGCCCGGACGCGGGCCGGCCCTGGCGCGGCGGCCACCGGCGCGGCGGCGGCCGGGGCGCTGCTGCCGTCCTGCAGGGCGACGTGGATGGTGCGCTCGGCGTTGCCGTCGGCGAACGTCAGCGGCTCGGTCAGCTCGCGGAAGCCGGCCTTGCGCGCGATCAGCTTCCAGCCCTGCGCCGCCTGCACATCGAGCGTCATCGGCCAGGGCCCGGGCAGGATCTTCTGCGTGCGCTCGCCCTCGGCGACGAGCAGCACCGTGGCCCCCGGCGTGTCGAGGTGCACGGTGACCAGGCCCTTCTTCACCGGCAGGACGACGTTGCCCATGTCCACCGTCTGCCCGGCCACGGCCTCGATGGTCTCCTCGAGCGGCTCGTAGCGGTCGCCGCCGTCGAACACCAGGCGATGCTGGCCCGGGGTCACGTCCTTGACCAGGGTCGGCAGCGGGCCGAGGTCCTTGCCGTCCACGAAGACCTTCACCCCGGGCTGGGTGCCGGCGGCCTTGACGATGGCCGTGCGCGCCAGCGGCACGCGCAGCATGCGCTCCCGCCCCGCGACCACCTCGCCGCTGACGGCCACGCGCGGCGCGTCACCGACGCCGACCTCGACGTGGTGCCCGCCGGGCACCAGATCGGCCACCACGCAGGGCGTGGTCTCGCATCGCTTCTGGCCGTCGACGAAGACCTCGACGCGACCCATCGGCCCGGCCTGGTCGGCGATCTCCACGCGCAGCTGGCCGGTCCGCGGCCAGAGCAAGTACGCCCCCAGGCCGATGCTGATCACCAGCGAGAGCGCGCCGAGCAGGGCGGCGATCTTGCTCCAGCCGCTCGGCTCGGTGACCGGCTCGAAGGGCACCAGCGACGGCAGGACCACCGGCTGCCCGTAGGCCATGGGGCCCTCCGCCAGGCCCTCCGGAATGCGCGGAGGCGACGACAGGAACGGCACCGGCGCCGGCGCGCCCGGCCCGATGGCCACGTCGCCCATGACCATGGGCTGGAAGGGCGGGGGGGGCGGCGGCGGGCGGAACGCGCCGTCTGACCGGGGCGACACCTCGCGGTGCAGCTCGATGCGCGTGGTGACCTGGGGGACGGTCGTGGCGTCGGTCGGCTCGGGCGTGCTGCCGCCCAGCTCCGGCGCGTGCTCGCCGCGGAAGTCGGCGCCGAGGGTGAAGGCGCCGGCGGTGGGGCTCACCGGGGCGACCGGCGGCATGCGCGCCGGCGGCAGCGCCAGGCCCGCCTCGGGGCGCGGGGAGGGCGGCGCCGCCGAGCGGGGCCGCGGCGGCGGCGCGCTGACCGAAGGCAAACGGCGGACGGTGGCCGGCTCGGGCAGCGACTCGCTCGCCGGCGGGATGCGCGCGGTCGGCATCTCCTCGGTGCTGGTGCCGGCAGACGCGGTCGCGCGGGCGAGGGCGGCCGAGGGCGCCTCGCGCAGCGTCGGGGAGCTGTTCGCCGCCGAGGGGACGGGAGTGGGCGCAGAGCGCCGCATCATCGGCGGCGGCGTGGCCCGCGGCAGAGCGCCGCCGGCCAGGGTGCCGGGCGTCGACGGGCGGATCGACGGCGGGCCGGAGGGGCGCGACCCGGCGGCGCGCGGCAGCGGCGGCGGCCCGGAGCGCCGCGATGGCGGCGGCGCCGAGATGCGATCGGACGAGGGCCGCGACAGGAGCCCCGGCGGGGCCTCGGGCGCCGTGCGGCCGAGGTCCATCTCGGGCGGGCGGGCGTCCTGCAGGGTCGTGCCGAGGTCGACCGGCGCCGGGGGCGGGGAGAGGGCGGTGATCGACGGCGACGGCGCCGGGATCACGGGCCCGACGCGCGTCGGAGCTGCGCTCGGCGGCCCCGACGCTCCGGAGACCTCGCCCCTGCGCGAGGGCCCGGTCCCCACCAGCGTGCGCGCGGAGGGGCGGGCGGTGGGCATCACCCCGCTGGGAGCGGGGATCGGCGGAGCGCTGGCGGCGGGCATCGGGGCGCCGGCTGCGGGCGGCGGGGGGCCGCCCCCGGGCATGGGCGGGGGCGAGCTGCTCCGGGCGCGCGCCAGCTCGTCTTCACCCGGGGCGCGACGGGTGACACGCGTCTCCACGTCCTCCTCCCAGTCCAGCGCATCGAGCTCCGCTGCGGGGCTCTTCTCTTGCTCGACGCGGGTCGGGACGTCCTCGTCTTCGTTCCAGGTCAACCCGTCGACTGTAGCTGAAGGCCCGGCGGCGTTGGGTGGGCGCTGCACTCCGCGGCGCGAAGGTGAGGCCTTGGCGTTCCCGGTCGAGGTGTTCGAATCCAACATTGCGTCCCCTCGCGAGCCCGATTTCCGCGTGCGACGCCGCGGCGACCGACCGGATGGGCGCTGGCCCGAGCTTCCGGGGGGGTGCCGTGGTCACGCGATGCGCGCTGCCCGCGGATCGCGTCTGCGGGGCCCGACGACACGGACCCTCGCGCGCAGCCTTTTGGCGCAGCAGCGGCCGGGCTGCAACAGTCGGATGGCCACAACAGCCGAAATTCAGGCCAAGACCCGCATTGCCGGTCGCCTGTGGCCTGTTTCCTCCTTTGCGGACTGCTGACGTGGCCAGTGGAGCGGCTGACACGCTGGCCACAGGGCAACAGGCAACCGGGCATCAGTCTGCAAAGGAGGAAACAGGCAACGGGCAACAGGCGACCGTAGCGACCCGGGAGCCCTGGAGCTTTACGCCGTCCCGGCCAGGGGCTCGTCCCGGAAGAACGCGTTCAGCTGGGGGTCGTTGTAGGTCGCGTAGTCGATGGCGAACGGCTCCACCTTGGTCACCCCGCCCTGGTGCCGGACGGTGAGGGCCATGGGGGTCACCTGGCGGTAGTTGCTGGTCATGGGCAGGTCGTCGTTGGTCGCGCCTCCGGCCGAGAACAGACTGAAGAGCATGGCGTCCGGATCGTCGTAGATCTTGCGGAAGCCCTCGACGACGCGCTCGTGCCCGCGAACCAGGGTGCGCAGGCCGAGCTTGTGGATGAAGTGCCGGAACTGCTGGCGCCCGAAGGGGAAGCGCGCGTTGTCCTTCTGCAGGGCGGCGGGCACGCTCTCCGCCTCGCTGGGATCGCTCCAGAGCATCTCGAAGCGGATGGCCGGGTCGTTGAGCGACGCCACGCCCTTCCATTTGTCGGCCATGGTCTCCTCGCGCGGGATGCCGGCGTGCACGAACATCATCTTGTCGAAGACCAGCGTGTTCGGCAGGGCCTCGAAGAGGCGCATGTAGGCGGCGAAGACGTCGTTCGGCGCCACGCCGGTGAGCGAGCTCATCGCTTCCGAGGGCCGCACCGGCGCCAGCACCTTGCCGTTGATCTCCACGTAGTACTCGTGGTTCCCGCGCAGCATGAACACGTGGTCGGGCACGGTGGTGAAGAGCTGCATCGCGGTGCGCAAGATGCCCGTGTAGCTGAAGCGACCGCGATCGATGTAGTCGCCGAGCAGCACCAGGCCCGGGTACGGCTTGTTCACCGGATCGTCGTGGTACGCCTGCACCTTGCGCAGGAAGTCGGCCTGCAGCAGGGCGCCCTTGAGGCACGAGTAGCAGCCGTGCAGATCGCCGAGCACCACCAGCTCGTACGACTTCGCCACCTCGGGCTGCAGAACGTACACGTGGCCGTCGAGGAAGCGGTCGCCGGGGGCGAAGGCCGAGAAGTCGGTCGCCGCGCCGAGCCGCCCGCGGCCCGCGGCGCGCTGCTCGTCGAGCTTGGCGAGGAAGGTCTTCATCAGCGACAGGTCGGCCTTGCTCTGCTGGGCGAAGGCCTCGGGGTCGCGTGAATAGTCGAACTCGAAGGTGCGGAAGAAAGGGTGGTCCGGCTCGTTCGGCGAGAGGGTGCGGGTGCTGTCCACCACCACCTGGCCGGCGTCGACCAGCTCCACGTCGTCCTCGTGCAGCTCGATGGGCGCCTCGAGCAGCGCGAAGAGCTCGCGCCGGAACGCCTCCTCGTTGGGATGCACGGTGCCGTCGGCGAGCATCAGCTCGTCGACCGTGGTGAGCAGCAGCTTGCGCGCGCGCTCGTCGAAGCCCTTGAAGAGCTCGAAGCAGCGGAGCTTGAGCTTGGCGATGACGAACTGCCGCGTGGTCTCGCCCTCGGCCACCGACTCGGTGAAGTAGCCCTGGATCTGGTCCTCGACCTGGTCGAGCACCTCGTGGAAGTGCGTCGTCCAGCGCGTCACCACGTCCCGGTACTCCTCGACCTCGCCCCCCATCGCCTCGCGCGCGCGGTGCTCGACGAGCTTGCCGATGTGGTCCTGGATGAACCCCTTCTCGGAGTGATCGAGCTCGCCGTCCACGTACCCGAACGCCACCAGGTAGTAGATGATGGCGTGCATCTCCTGCTCGGCGACGAGCGGATCTTCGCTGAAGTGCATCATGGTTGAGGCTGGCGAGGATACCCGGCCCCATGCTCGGCGAGGAGCCGACTGACCAGGGCTGGCTCCACGTTGCCCCCGGACAGGATGACGCCGACGCGGCGCGGCGCCCCGGGCAGGCCGCGCAGCGCCGCCGCCAGGGCCGCCGCGCCCGAGGGCTCGACGAGCACCTTGGCCAGGGTCAGCGCCAACACGAGGGCCCGACCGAGCTCGGCGTCCGACACGGTGAGAGCGCCGGCCAGGCGCGCGCGGGCGATGGCGAAGTTGCGCTCGCCCACGCGCACCGGCTTGAGCCCGTCGGCGAGGGTGCCCGCCGGCTCGACGGTGACGCGCTCGCCGCGCGCCAGGCTTTGCCCCATGGCGTCGCAACCCACCGGCTCCACCGCCCAGATGCGGGTCGGCTCGTCGGCCAGGGCGACGCACGCGCCCGCTACCAGCCCGCCTCCGCCGACCGGCACCGCCAGGGCGTCGAGCCCGCCGCCGCCCTCGGCGCGCACCGTCTCGAGCAGCTCCAGGGTGGCCGTGCCCTGCCCGGCGATGATCGCGGCGTCGTCGAACGGCTCGATCATGGCGCCGCCGGTGCGCGCCTGGATGGCCAGCGCCGCCTCGCGCCGATCGGCGGAGGTGGTGCCCGCCAGCACCACCTCGGCCCCGAGCGCGCGCACGCTGGCCATCTTGATGGCCGGCGCGTCGACGGGCATGGCCACGTGCGCGTGCACGCCGTACGCCTTCGCCGCCAGCGCCACCGCCTGGGCATGGTTGCCGGAGCTGTAGGTGATGATGCCGCGCGCACGCAGCGCCGGATCGATCAGGCCGACGGCGTGCATCGCCCCGCGCGCCTTGAAGGCCCCGATGCGCTGCAGGTTCTCCGCCTTGAGCCAGAGCTCGGCCCCGGCGAGCTCGTCGAGCGCCGGGCAGCGCAGCACCGGCGTCTGCCACACCATGCCGCGGATGCGCTCGCGGGCGGCGCGCACGTCGTCGGGGGTCATCGGCGCCACGCTACGCAACGAGGGCCGGCTGTACTACCCTCCCGGCCATGCGACGCACACGCGGATGGGCGAGCGCGACGGCGCGCGCCGGTGCCTGGGCGCTGGTCGCCCTCGTCGTCTCCGTCTCGGCCTGGAGCTGCGGCGGCAAGAGGGAGTGGGTCATCCCCAGGAGCGGCGAGGGCGCCTGCATGTGCAGCGCCGTCTGCGCCTGCGAGGGGATCAACCGCGACGCGGAGAGCGCCAAGGAGCGCACGCGGTGCGCCGACGCCTGCGACTGCGACGCCTGCCCGGGCGAGGCGCCGGCGAAGTGAGCGCCGCCATGCGCGCGCCTGGCGCCTGCGGCAGCTAGCGCGGCTTGAGCCAGACGACCGTCGCGCCCCAGCCGCCGCGGGTCGCGGGCGCGTCGCCGAACGAGTCCACCGCCGGGTGACGCGCGAGGAGCGACTGGACGATGGCCCGCTGCACGCCCTTGCCGCGCCCGTGCACCACCCGCACCTCGCGGAAGCCCCGTGCCCGCGCCTCGTGGAGGTACTCCTCCACCACCGACTCCACGTCGCGCGGCTGGAAGGTGTGCAGATCGATCGAGTCTTCGATGGGCATGACCACCGGCTCATCCGAAGCCGCTGCAATCTGCACGCCGTCGGACGTGGTCGTGGTCGTGGTCGTGGTCGTGGTCGTGGTGCTGGACGCTTCCGCGCGCCGCGATGCCGGTCCCGACGCCTCTGCCTTCGCTCTCTCCCGCGCCCCGAGACCCTGGGCGACCACACCGAAGGTGCTCAGCGCCACGGTCAGCAACACCGGGCGCAGCTCGGCGCCGAAGATGGCCGCCACGATGGCCAGCAGCGCCGGCACCTGCGGGACGGTGGTCGCCAGCAGCAGCGCTTCGAGCTCGATGGTGGCGCGCGTGGCCGGTGAAGCGTCTGGCCGGCGCGCCAGACCCCGGCGCTCCAGGGAGCGGCGCACCCGCTGCCCGAGCAAGCCCGCAGGCAGGCAGGCCACGAGCATGGCCCAGGCCAGGGTCGTCGCCGGCGGGCCGAGCTCCGCGCGCAGCTCGCCCATCCCGGGGATGGCGACCCGCGCGCGCACCGCCAGCTCGACGGCCAGGGCCACCGGCGCCGCCAGCGCGATGAGCACCAGGGTCGTCCCCCGCCGCGGCCCCCGCGGCACCGGGCGCGGGGCGGCAGGCAGGCCCGGGCCAGCGCTCCTGGGGCAGGCGCGCGCTCGCGCTCGGCGATGGCCCGCACCGCCGCATCGACGCGGGCGCTGTCGCGGACGCAGCAGCCGTCGGTGACCGGGCTGCAGGTCGGGCTCCTGAGCTGCAGGAGGATGGCCAGCGCGCGGTGATCGCCGTCCGCGGCGGCCTGCTCGGCGCGCGCCTCCTTGTCGCTGCAGGGGCCTGGCGCAGCTCCAGCGCCACGCGCAGCGCCGGGTGGCCGGGCGCGGACCTCCGGCTGGGCGAGCAGCCTCGTCGCGCGCTCCGCCGCCACCGAGCCGCCGCGCCCGCTCACCAGGCGGTAGAGGACGTCGAGCCCCGGCGCGGTGCCACCGAGCGCATCGAATACCTGGTCGGCGAGCGGCGGGTCCTGCGCCTGGATGCGCGCGGCGATGGTGGCCGTGGCCTCGAAGGTCCCCCGCTCCACCAGCGCGTCCGGCGCCTGCTGGCTGAGCACCAGGATGGCCTCGGCGCCGCGCTTCCAGTCGCTGCTCACCGCGGTGCCGCGCAGCATCTGCTGCCAGCCGGCGCGGTCGGTGGCCCCCGCATCCACGCCGGCGGGGCGGCCAGCCGCAGACCCGTCCGGGGTGTGCGGCCCGGTCCCCGCGTCGGCGCCCGTGGCCGGCTGGGCGGCGACCGGCCCGGCGTCCGGGGCGCCGCCCGCGGCCGTGGCGGCGGGGAGCGGCGGCAGCGCGGCGATCGTGGACGGTCGGGGGTCGCGGCGGGCGCCGCCGGCGGCGCCCCGGGCCGCTCGCCGACCACGAAGTGGAGCGTGACCAGCAGGACGACGGGCGCGGCCACCGACAGGGCGGCGGCGTTGCGGACACGCTCGCGCGTCCACGTCACTTCCCTCGCTTCCGCTCTCGCCTGCCGGTGCACCCGCTGCGCCTCGATCGCAACTCTTCGGCCGCCGCGGCGCCCATGTCAAACCCGGCGCGCAGGTCGGCCTCAGCGCTGCGTGGTCCCCGGCAGAGGATAGGCGGATAGCCAGCGCCGGGCCGTCCCCAGGCGCTCCTCGGCCGCCTTGCGCCCGCGCGTGCAGTGACCGGACACGTAGAGGCGCATCCAGGCGTCCGGGCCCTGGGGGCGGCAGGCGCCCCGCGCCCGCTGCAGGATGTCGAGCGCCGCGCGGATGCAGCGCGGCCGCGCCTCGACCAGCTCCTTGCCCGTCCAGCCGGAGGCGCGCTTTCCGCGTTCCACGGCGACCTGCATGATGCAGTGGTAGCGCCCGGTGCCGCGCGCGAAGGGGCCGAGCCCCAGGTCGACGTCCCGGCGGAACCCGGACTCGTGCCAGGCGATGGCCAGGACCAGGGCCGCGGTGCGCTCCCTTGCCCGTGGGCCGTCGAAGACGGCAGGCTCGGCGGGGTCCATCGCCACCTCGGCGATGTCTCGCGCGATGGCCGCATACCGGTCGCGGCCGACCTCCGCCGTCTCCCTGGCGCTTGGCGGGAACCGCGAGCGCCCCGGCGGGGCGCTGGTGAGCATCACGCTCAGGAGCCAGGCCGCCAGTGTTTCCGCGGTCACCACCCGAGCAAGCCCACGACCTCGGCGGCGCGGCAACGGGGGGAAAGGTCGGGACGTGTGCTGCGAGGTGCGCGCGCTCGCGTAACGCACCGGAAACCTTCGCAGCCCGCGAGAGGGCGGCTCGGCACAGGAGATCGATTTCTGCACCTGTCCGTCGACAGCCGGCCGCTCGCGCCGGGACGTCCGGTGGCGCGCCCGATGCGAACCCGGAACGCGGAGCCCGTCCATGCGCTTGTCCTCCCTGGTGCTGCTCACCCTGATTGCCCTCCTGCCCCTGGGCTGTGGAAAGCCGCCCGTCGCCGCGCCGGCCCAGGAGACCGTTGCCTTCGAGGGCGCGACCACGAACGCCCTGGTGCGGGCCGGCGCGCCCTCCGACCTGACCGCCCGGCTGCGCATCGCCACCCGCGCCCCGGAGAAGGCGGGGCGCGTCCCGGTGAACGTGGCGCTGCTCGTGGACGCGTCCGGCTCGATGGAGGGCAAGCCCATCGCCGACGCCATCGCAGCCAGCCTGGCCATGGTCGTCGGCCTCGCCGAGGGCGACCGGCTGGCGGTGGAGGCCTTCGGCTCGACGACCGAGACGCTGCTTGCGTCCACCGAGCTCGATGGCGACAGCCGGGCCGAGGCCAGGAAGCGCCTCGGCGAGCTGCGCGCCCAGGGCACCACCGACCTCGCCGGCGGGCTGCAGCGGGCCGTCGACCAGGTCGCCGGCCACCTCGACGCCCAGGGCATCAACCGCGTGGTGCTGCTGGGCGACGGCGTGCCCAACGACGAGAGCAGCATCCGCAACATCGCCAGCAGCGCCGGCGCGCGGGGGATCGCCATCACCTCGCTGGGCCTGGGCCTGGACTACGACGAGACGGTGATGGGCACCATCGCCCAGCTCTCCGGCGGCAAGTTCCGCTTCGTCGAACGCTCCGAGCAGGTGGCGGAGTTCTTCCAGGAAGAGGTGCTGCGCCTGCACACAGTCTACGCCCGCAACGCGCGCGTCACCCTGACGCCCGGGCCGGGCGTGCAGGTGCGATCGGTGGTGGGACAGCCGACGAGCGTCGCCGGGCGCCAGGTGACGGTGGGCATCGGGGACCTGAGCCGCGACGACGTGCGCAAGCTGGCCGTGAAGCTCTCCGTCGAGCCACGCCGCGACGGGGCTCCCGTCGAGCTTCTCGACGCCGTGCTCGTCTACGAGGATCCGCTCGCCGGCGGCGCCGAGGTCGAGCGCCGCCTCTTCCTCGGCGCGCACGCCTCCGGCGACGAGGCGCGCATCGAATCCGGCCGCAACGCGCAGCTCGAGGACGAGGTGGCGCTGCTGGAGACCGCCGCCGCCACCGTCTCGGCGCTGCAGAAGCAGAAGACCGCCGGCAACGAGGCGGCGAGCGCCGACCTGGAGCACGCCGCCTCGGCGGCCGAGTCGCAGGCCCAGCGCACCGGCAACGCCGATCTGAAGAAGGCCGCGACGTCGCTGCGCGAGCTGCAGCAGAACCTCCCCGAGCCGGGCCCGGCGCCAGCCAGCCCGAGCGCCGCGCGGCAGCGGGCCTCGCAGGTGGTTCGCTCCCAGCACGACGCGGCCATGGACCTGCTCCAGTAGGCGACAGCGGTACCCCGCCGCCGGCATGGCCACCCCACCGGTGCCACACGCCAGGCGCGTCGCGCACGCGGCGCCTGGGTGGCTACCGTTTTCTTGATCTTTCCCCCTCCGTCCGGCCACTTCGCGATGGAATCGCGCTTGCTTGGTGCCCGGGGCGGAGCCCTGGGCGCGTCCATCGGTCGGCCACAGGGGGAAGAGGCACATGCAGGGCTACAAGGGCTTTTTCGCCATCGCCGGTTTCCTCGGCACGCTGGCGCTGACCACGTTTGGATGCTGGGGCGGCCGCGGCAACCTCTTCGACACCGACGGCGGCGAGCCGGCCGACTGCGGCGACGGCAGCTGCTCACCCGGGGAGAACCCGGGCAACTGCCCCGCGGACTGCGACAGCTTCTGCGGCGACGGCTGGTGCGCGCCGGGCGAGAGCACGGCCAGCTGCCCCGACGACAGCAACTCCAACTTCTGCGGCAACAACGTTTGCGACCCGAGCGAGAACGCCGACACCTGTCCGAGCGACTGTTCGGTGCCGGTGACCTGCGGAGACGGCGTGTGCGGCCCGGGCGAGGACACCACCGTCTGCCCCGCCGACTGCGGCAACCCCGGTGTCTGCCCGGACGGCCTCTGCCAGAAGCCGGCGGAGAGCCCGCAGACCTGCCCGGCCGATTGCGGCAACCTGGGCATCTGCGGCGACGGCTTCTGCGGCGCCTACGAGGACCCGTACAGCTGCCCCAACGACTGCAGCGGACCCGCGACCTGCGGCAACGCGCTGTGCGAGGCGGGCGAGAGCGTGTCCTGCCCCGTCGATTGCCCCACCTTCTGCGGTGATGGCTTCTGCGGCGCCTACGAGGACCCATACACCTGCGGCGACTGCTACTGCGGCGACTACGTGTGCAGCTCGACCGAGGACCCGTGGTCGTGCCCCACCGATTGCGGCGGCGGCACCTGCGGCAACTACTACTGCGACCCGGGCGAGACGAGCTACGACTGCCCGAACGATTGCTACTGCGGCGACTACATGTGCTCGCCCGGCGAGGACACGTACAGCTGCCCCTACGACTGCGGCACGCAGTGCGGTGACGGGTACTGCGGCTACGGCGAGGACGTCTACAGCTGCAACCTCGACTGCTGGTGCGGCAACTACGTCTGCGACCCGGGCGAGGACTCGTACGTCTGCCCCTACGACTGCGGGTACGTGGACTACTGCGGCGACTACTACTGCGGCCCCAGCGAGCTCCCGGAGACGTGTCCAACGGACTGCGGGTACAACTGCGGCGACGGGTACTGCTCGTACCCCTACGAGGACGAGTACAACTGCCCGTGGGACTGCGGGTTCGTGGGCTACTGCGGCGACTTCTACTGCGCCCCGGGCTGGGAGGATCCGTACAGCTGCCCGACCGACTGCGGCGGGTACATCGGCTACTGCGGCGACTTCTACTGCGCGCCCGGCTGGGAGGACCCGTTCAACTGCCCCTACGACTGCGGCGGGTCCGGCTACTGCGGCGACTTCTACTGCGCCTCGCCCTACGAGGATCAGTTCAACTGCCCCAACGACTGCGGCTACCAGAGCATCTGCGGCGACGGCTACTGCGCCTACCCGTACGAGGACCCGAGCTGGTGCTGGAGCGACTGCGCGGACTGGGCATACTGCGGCGACGGCTACTGCACCCCGGGCGAGACCCCCGGCAGCTGCCCGTGGGACTGCGACTTCTCGGGCACGGGCGGGAGCGGGCCGAGCGTGGCCTCTGTCGGTGTCGGTGTCGGGGTCGGCACCGGCAGCTCCGGCGCGGGCGGCGCGGGCCCCTGACTCGCCTCGGGCCAGCACGGCGAAAGGACGGGCGGCGCCGCGCCGCACGTCCGCGGGTCAGCGCTTGCGCTCGAGCGCGGCGGCGACCTCGTTCAGGAGCATCGGGTTGCAGTAGTCGATGCCGAACGACTCGCTCATGCCGGCGGTGGTGACGGCGGCGTCGAACCTGGGCTTGAAGACGTCGTCCTCGAGCATCTCCAGCGTCAGCTTCTCGGCCTTGGCCGTGTTGCCGGCCCGGCAGGCGGTGCGCACTGCCGCGTAGTCCTTGGCGGACGCCCGGTAGCGGCAGCCGACGTTGCAGAGCACGAGGAGGGACAACCCGAGGACGGCGACTGCGCGCATGGGATTGCGCTGAGGTAGCAGCCTGCCTCCCGCGTCGCAAGGCACCGGCACGTGTACTAGGCTGCGCCGCCCATGGCTCCGCCCGAGGAAAGCGGCCCGCCCGCGGGTGACGCAGGGGGTGACGCAGCGCACGATGCCGCCGACGCCATCCGGCTCCTCGAGGCCTACTGCGAGGACCGCGCGCTGCTCGCCGCGCTGGACGAGCCGACCCGCCGCCGGCTGCTCATCGCCGCCGGGCGCCTCTCCCGGCCGGAGCGCCAGGACGCTCGCAAGCTGGCCAAGGCCTTCCGGCGGCGCGAGCGGGTCGACCGGCGCAGCGCCGACGAGCGCGTGCTGGGCGCCACCGGCATGCGCGTGCAGCGCCAGGCGCCGGTCTTCCCCACGCCGGCGCCGGCGGGCGCGGCCACGAGTGGCCTGCCCTGCCCGGCCCGCTTCCCACGCCCGAGGAGGGCGGCCCGGAGACGGACGGGGGCCCCGAGCTGCGCCGCGCCCGCAAGTGCTACGTCTGCAAGGCCGAGTACCAGCGCGTCCACCACTTCTACCACTCGATGTGCGCGGCCTGCGCCGAGCTCAACTGGTCGAAGCGCCAGCAGAGCGCCGACCTCTCCGGCCGCGTCGCGCTGGTCACCGGCGCGCGGGTGAAGATCGGCTACCAGACGGCGATCCTGCTGCTGCGGGCCGGGGCGCAGGTGGTGGCCACCACCCCCGGCCCGCGCGACGCCGCCGCCCGCTACGCGGCGGAGCGCGCCTTCGCCGACTGGGGGCACCGCCTCGCGGTGCACGGCCTCGATCTGCGGCACACGCCGAGCGTCGAGTCCTTCGCCCACCACCTGGAGGCCAGCCTGCCGCGCCTCGACTTCCTGGTGAACAACGCCTGCCAGACGGTGCGCCGTCCACCGGGCTTCTACGCGCACCTCATGGAGGCCGAGGGGCTGCCGGAGGCGTCGCTCGGCGAGCCGGCCCGCCGGCTGCTGGCCTCCCGCCAGGCCCTGGTCGCCGCCACCACCACCGCCTCGCGCTTCCTCGGCGTGCGAGAGGCGCCGCAGCTCTCGCAGCTGACCACGGACGGCGACCGCGCCTTCGGCGCCGAGATCTTCCCCGCCGGGCGCCTCGATCAAGACCTCCAGCAGGTCGACCTCCGCGACCGCAACAGCTGGCGGCTGACGCTGGGCGAGGTGCCCACGGTGGAGCTGCTCGAGGTGCAGCTGGTGAACGCGGTGGCCCCCTTCGTGCTGGCCGCCAGGCTCAAGCCGCTCATGCTCCGGCCGGCGCCGAGCCGCGACCGCCACGTGGTCAACGTCTCCGCGGTCGAGGGGCAGTTCTACCGCGCCTTCAAAACCGACAAGCACCCGCACACCAACATGGCCAAGGCGGCGCTCAACATGCTGACGCGCACCTCGGCGGCGGACTACGTGAAGGACGGCATCCACATGAACAGCGTGGACACCGGGTGGGTCACCGACGAGGACCCCCTGGCCATCGCCGCCCGCAAGACGGAGGAGCACGGCTTCCACCCACCGCTCGACATCGTCGACGGCGCCGCCCGTATCTGCGATCCGATCTTCAGTGGCTTCCTCACCGGGGTGCACGCCTGGGGCCGATTCTTCAAGGACTACCTGCCGGTACGCTGGTAGACGCGGCGGGGCACCAGCCGGCCGGCGCGCGCCCCGCGTCCCGAAACGCGGTGGCGCCCTGCCCTTGTCACGGAGCTGACACAGGACCACGCTACGAAACGGACGCCGATGGCGACGCAGATCCTGCTGGTCGAGGACGAACGCGATATCGCGCGGGTCATCGCCTACAACCTCAAGCAGGCGGGCTTCGATGTGGTGACCGCCGGCGACGGCGAGACGGCCATGCGCGCCGCGCGCGAGGAGCAGTTCGACCTGGTGATCCTGGACCTGATGCTGCCCGGCATCTCCGGCATGGAGGTCTGCAGGCGCCTCAAGCAGAGCCCGCAGACGGCGCGCACGCCGATCGTCATGCTCACCGCCAAGGGCGAGGAGCTCGACCGGGTGGTCGGCTTCGAGCTCGGGGCCGACGACTACGTGGTCAAGCCCTTCAGCGTGCGCGAGCTCATCCTCAGGGTGCAGGCCATCCTCCGGCGCGGCAGCAGCGCCGAGGCGCAGGAGGAGCGCGTGCAGTTCGGCGTGCTGCGCTTCGACCGCGCCGCGCACCGCGCCTGGGTGGAGGCCGCCGAGGTGGCCCTGACGGCGCGCGAGTTCAAGCTGCTGACCACCTTCTACGACCGCCGCGGCCGCGTGCTCAGCCGCGACACGGTGCTCGACGACGTGTGGGGAACGGACACCGACGTCACCGAGCGCAACGTCGACACCCACGTCAAGCGCCTGCGCGAGAAGCTCGGCGCCGCCGGGGACTACGTGGAGACCGTGCGTGGAGTCGGCTACCGTTTCCGTGCCGAGCCCGGCGAGGCCTGATCCTCCGTTCGACGCCGGCACGGAACCTGGAGTGCGGCGCAACGACATCGGCAGGAGCCTGGGGCTGGCGCTGGCGCTGCTGGCGGCGCTGGCGCTCCTGCTCGCCGTGCGCGCGCTGGAGCCGAACGCCGACGCGCTGGCCATCGCCGTCGCCGCGCTGTGCGGCGGCTTGGCGGTGCTGCTCTGGAGCGAGCGCCGCGAGCGGGCGCTGAGCGAGCTGGCCGAGGCGGCGCGGCGCATGGGCGGCGGCGATCTCGGCGCGCGCGCCGACGCGCGGGCGACGCCGCTCTCCGAGGTCGGCGCCGTGCTCAACCACATGGCCTCTTCGCACGCCGAGCGCCTGCAGAAGCTCTACGACGACCGCGACCTGGCGGCGCGCATCCTGGAGGGCATGGGCGAAGGCGTGCTGGTGCTCGACCGCCGCGGGCGGGTGCTGCTCGCCAACCGCGCCGCCCGATCGCTGCTGCTGCTCGGCGCCGACGCGGTGGGCAAGACGCTCATCGAGGCGGTGCGCAACGTCTCGCTGCAGGAGCTGCTGACCAAGGCGGCCCAGGCCGACGAGCCGATGGAGCGCGAGGTGGCGCAGGGTGGGCTCTTCCCGCGCCGATTGCGGGTGCGCGCGGCGGCGGTGGGCGAGCTGATGGGGGAGCCGGGCGTGCTGGCCGTGCTCCACGACGTCACCGACCTGCGCCGGCTGGAGACCATCCGCACCGACTTCGTGGCCAACGTCTCCCACGAGCTGCGCACGCCGGTGACCGCCATCAGCACCGCGGTGGAGACCTTGCTTGGCGGCGCCCTCTCCGACGTCGAGGAGGCACGCGAGCTGTCGCTGATGATCGATCGCCAATCCAAGCGCCTGCGCCAGCTGGTCGACGATCTCCTCGACCTGTCGCGCATCGAGGCGCGCGGCTTCCGCCCCAAGCTGGTGGACACCGAGGTGGTGGCGGTGGCCGAGCACGCGGTGCGCCTGCTCGAGGAGCCGGCGCGGCGTCGCGGGGTGCGCCTGCGGGTGACCTCCGAGGGGCCGGCGCGCGCGCTGGTCGACCGGCGCGGCCTCGACCAGGTGCTCCAGAACCTGCTCGACAACGCGGTCAAGTACGGCGGCGAGCAGGGCACCGTCGAGGTGCGCGTGGCCGGCGACGCGAGCCAGGTGGTGCTGGAGGTGCGCGACGATGGGCCGGGGATCCCGGCCGGACACCTGGGGCGAATCTTCGAGCGCTTCTACCGGGTCGACGCCGGGCGCTCCCGCGAGGTCGGCGGCACCGGCCTCGGCCTGTCCATCGTCAAGCACCTGGTGGAGTCGATGCGCGGCACCGTCGAGGTGGAGAGCGCGGTCGGCAAGGGGAGCGTCTTCCGCCTGCGCTTGCAGCGCGCCGCCTGACGGCGCGGTCCGCCGCCCGCCCGGCCACCTCAGCTCGGGTCGGCCTTGACCTCTTCGGCGCCCTCGCCGTCGGCCTCGCCCTCCGGCTCCGGCTCGGTGCCCTCGGCGTCGACGCGCACGTCCTCTCCGTACGACTGCAGCTTGGAATACAGACCGCGGCGGCTGATGCCCAGCACCCGCGCGGTGCGCTGCTTGTTGCCGCGCAGGGCCTCCAGCGTCATCAGGATGAGCTGTCGCTCGGCGTCGGCCAGGCGCGTGCCCACCGGCAGCCGCAGCACGAACGGCTCGTCCTTGGCCGGAGCCGGAGCAGGCGCAGGCGCAGGCGCAGTGACGGACTCTGGCGGCGCGGGCGGCACGGCGATCACCGGCGGGCTCGGTGCGGTCTCGGTCTCCGACCTGGTGGACGGTGGCGCCGCGGGGCCGCTTCCCGACGCCGCGCTGGTGGGGGCCGGGTGCGGCTGGGTGGTGCCGAACGCCGAGTCCGCCGCGCTCTGGATACCGCTCGGCGGAGGCGTCGGCTCCGACTCGATACCTACCGAGGACGCGCGCGCGCGCCCACGCCGCTCGATCCGCCCCCCTCCGAGCTGCAGCGCGTCCGGCTCGACCACCTCGGCGCCGGCGAAGACCGCGGTCTGCTCGATGGCGTTGCGCAGCTCGCGCACGTTGCCGGGCCAGTCGTAGGCGTTGAGCCGGGCGACGGCGGCGTCGGAGAAGCGACGCGCCGGGGTGGCGTAGCGGGCGGCGAACTTGCGCAGGTACCGCTGGGCGATGGGGAGGATGTCCTCGCGACGCTCGCGCAGCGGGGGAATGAGGATGGTGAAGACGTTGAGGCGGTAATAGAGGTCCTCGCGGAACTGGTGGTCGTCCACCAGGTCGAGCAGGTCCTTGTTGGTGGCGGCGATGACGCGCACGTCGGCCTCGAGCTCCTTCCGGCCACCGACACGGGTGAAGCGGTAGGTCTCGAGCACGCGCAGCAGGCTCACCTGCACCGCCTCGTCCATGGTCCCCACCTCGTCGAGGAAGATGCTGCCACCGGCGGCGGCCTCGAACTTCCCCTCGGCGGCGGAGAAGGCGCCGGTGAAGGAGCCCTTCTCGTGGCCGAACAGCTCGCTGGCGATGAGCTCGCGCGGGATGGCGCCGGTGTGGACGGGCACGAAGGGCCCGGCGGCGCGCCCGCTGCGGCGATGGACGGCCCGCGAGACCAGCTCCTTGCCGGTGCCGCTCTCGCCGAGCACCAGCACCGGCGCCATGGTGCGCGCCACGCGCTCGATGCGATCGAAGACCTGCCGCATCACCGGCGCCACCCCGACCATGCCCTCGAAGCTGGGCACGTTGGGGTCGTCGATGTCCGAGTCGGCGTCGGAGTCGAGCGGGGCCCCCGAGCCGACCAGGGTGCGCACCAGCGCCAGCAGGCGCCCCGGCTCCACCGGCTTCTGCAGGTAGTCGGCCGCCCCGAGCTTGAGGGCCTCGATGGCCGTGCCCACCGAGGCGGCGCCGGTGACCACCACCACCGCCGGCGGCGGCGGCGGCGCGCTGGTGTCACCCGCGGCGCGCTCCGGCGCCACCAGGCGGCGGATGAGATCGAGGCCGGACATGCCCGGCAGCTGCAGGTCGGTGACCAGCACGTCGGCGGGCTTCCGGCGGTGCAGCTCCAGGGCGTGCTCGCCGGTGTCGGCGACGGCCACGTCCAGGCGCTCCGCCGACAGGAAGGCCTCCAGGATCGCCGCCTGATCGGGGTCGTCCTCGACCAGCAGCACCCGTCCGACGCCAGGGCGGGCAGGGTGGCCGCGGTCCGAATCCATGGTCGGCAGAGTGATCCAACCAACCGTACGGATTCAACCTGATTCGTATGCGTGGGAGATGCCGCACACGGGTCCGCGTGGGCCGCAGGCCGCGCCGGCGCCGGCCGGCTGCCGCGCGCCGCCTGCCGCCCGCCGGGCGCCGCCGCGCCGCCGCGCCGCCGCGCCGCCAGGCGACGCTCACCGCCTCCGCGAGCCCTCGCCGACCCCGCGTCGGGTCAGCCGTCGTCCTCGGACAGGACCACCAGGCGATCACCCTGCTTGGGCACGAACGGCGTGCGGCGCTGGGTTGGGTTGGGGTTGAGGACGATGCCGTACCCGCTGCCGGAATCGCCGCTCAGGATCTGGATGCCCATGGCCGCCTCCCCGCGCGCCTTGGCAGCGAGAATGAGGTGCTCGAAGGTCACCGGCTGACCGAGGGGCGTGTAGCAGGCCATGTCCTTGATGTAGATCTCGCTGCCGTCGGAGGAGAAGAGATCCTCGAGGATGGTGCGGATGCGTGGCTCGTAGGTGATCTGCGCCAGCACCATGCTCACCATCTCGTTGGAGATCACCACGTCGCGGATCTCGGTGGTGGCGGCGAGCTCGCGGTTCTTGGGATCGAGGATCTCGCTGCACACCTCCTGGTTGGTGATCCCGGAGCGGCGGCGGAAGTCGCGCAGCAGCAGAAGAGCGATGATGGCGCGGGTGTCCGACTCCTCCACGCCACCGCCGCCGGAGGCGTCGCCGAGGACCATCACCGTCGGGTAGTTCTGTGGCTGCAGCCGCTCCATCAACGAGCGGCTGGTGAACTCGCCGACCATGTGACGGATGGCGGTGTTCTTGGGCGCCGGGCACTTCTCGGTCAGCTGCTTCCTCTGCTCCTCCTCGGGCAGGGCGTTGACCAGGGTCAGCGTCGAGCCCGGGCCGACGTAGTTGTCGAACTCCTCGAGGATGGGGAAGATCTTGCTGTTCCAGCCGAGCACCAGCATGTGCTCGACGGCCTTCTGCGCCTGACCGGGCGGGACGCTGACGTTCCCGAGGTTGAGCGGGCCCTGGTAGGGCTGGAACTGGATGTTGGCGTCCTCGGCGAGGATGATCAGCGCCTCGTCCTGCTGCACCACGTGATCGGCCGGTGGGTTCAGCAGGTGGCCGCTGCCGTTGACCTTGGCCACGCCGACCAGGAGGCCGTTGGGGAAGTCGAGGAGCAGCTCGCCGAAGCGGCGACCGAAGACCGGCACCTGCTTGACGTGGAACTCGGCGCCCTCGAAGCGCAGGAGGTTGTCGTAGACGATGGCCAGGCCGCTGATGCGGCTGGTCTGCAGGATGATGCGGGAGATGATCTCGTTCGTCTTGATGACGTTGGCCCGCCCCCCGCTGGCGATCATGGCGATCTCCTGGTTCTGGGCGAGCATGACCTCGGCGGTGACGCGCAGCTTGTCGACGTTGCCCTTGAGATCGGGGTGGTTGTAGAGGGCGAGCAGCGTCTTGATGATCCGTCCGTCGGCCTTGTTCGGCTCGTCGACGTCGGTGTCGTTGACCAACACCACCACTGCCTGGGCGCGGTCGAACGAGACGCGGGACAGGTCGTGGAGCGACAGCGAGCTGCCCGAGCGGACCACGATCTTGACCCGGTCCTTGTGGACGACCTTGTCACGCAGGTCCTCCTCCATCGCCACCTTGTCGCCCTCGGCGAGGACCACGACGATGATCTTCTTGTCCGCGTAGGCCTCGGAGATCTGATCGATGACCGAGTAGATCTTGGCGGACCAGCCGAGGATGAGGAAGTGGTTCTCCTCCATCACCGGCGCGCCGCCCTTCTTGATGGACTCGAGCCGGTCCTGGAAGTTGCCGGCCAGCGAGGAGATGAGCAAGCCCGCCACCACGACGCCGAGGATGGTGGCCCCGGTGGAGACGAACCGGTTCAGCTCTCCGGAGTCGCCGCCCATCGTCCCGGCGTCGAGCATGCGGGTGAAGTAGAACCAGGCCTTGTCGAGGATGAGGTGGATCCCGGTGTGGGCAGCCTCGCCCTCGCCCGCCTCCGGACCGACCCCGGCGCCGCCGAGCGGCACGGCGATGAGGGTGAAGACCACCACCACCGCCATGGTCAGACCGAAGAGGAAGAGCAGCTGCCCGCCGGCGCCTCCGCTCAGGAACTCGTCGCTCTTGTAACGAAGCTTGGCGCGGAAGCCGCGATCGACGGCCATGAGCAAGTCCCTCCAGCACCGCGGCGCGCGCTGGCGCTCCGCGCAGGGCGGCGAATCTCTCTCTTGCCGACCGGCCGGTCAACAACTCACTCTGCGAAAGCGCGGCGAAACCCGTCCGGAATCGGACGCTCGCCCTCTCGTGAGGCTGGGTGTGCGGCGCGATTCGTCGATGATGTTTGGCGCGTATGGCGGGGTGGCGCGTGCTCGGACGGGGCGGGCGCGGCTCAGTTCGAGGCGAAGGAGCCCTTGAGCGGCGGGGAGCAGGCGGTGGCGCTGCAGACCACGATCTTGTAGGTGCCCTCGACCTTGCCGTCGGCCTTGGCCTCGAAGACGGCGCGCTTGGCCTTGCCGTCCTTCTCGCCCTCGAGCCTGGCGTCGCTCTTGCCGAGCTCCGGCTTGTCCGCGCCCTCGAGGGTGAGCTTGAACGGGAACTGGGTGTTCACGAACCAGCCGTCGTTCCCCTCGGCGACGATGCGCACCGTGCCGCCCTTGGAAGTGGCCGAGACCTCGAGGTGCCGGGCCCAGTCCTCCTCGGCGCTGGCGTGGGTCACCTGGGTCAGCCCGACGAGCGCGAGCGCAGCAGCGGCCAGTGCGATCTTCATCGTTCCTCCGTGCGCAGCCCTGGGAGCACATCGCATGCCGGCGTGCGGCGGCGCGTTCAGCCGGCGTTTTTCCGGATCGCCTGGTGCACCCGCGATCCACCTTGCGGCGGTTGCGGTGGAGAGACCGACCACGTCATTTTGGCCGTTCCCGTCCGAACGGTTCTACTCGCCCCATGCGTCGCTTCGCTCGCTGGGCAGAGTCGGTGATCGTGGAGTGGCGGCTCGAGGGCACCTGCGTGCGCCGGGTCTCCCGCACCGTGGACGTCGGCGAGATGGGACTCTTCGTGGAGACGGCGGCCACGCTGGAGCGCGGCACACGCCTGGTGCTCGAGGTCCCCGCCGTGGCCGGGGTGCGCGAGCTGACGGGGCGGGTGGTGCGCCGCGACGGACGAGGCGTCGCCGTGGCCCTGGATCCCGGCAGCCGCGTGGCGCCCCCACCGGCCTGAACACCGCGAAGCGGCGCCGCGCGCGCGGGCTGCTACGTTGCGCGGCCATGAAGAGCCGAGACCCGCGCGCCGACCTGGAGCGCAAGATCGAGCGAGTGAGGAACGGCCTGCGTGCCGTGCGCGGCCTGCTGCCGGGCAAGCGCCCCGAGGCCGTGGTGGTGGAGATCGCCGGCGCCTACCCGGCGCGCACGCCGCGGCGGCCGTTCTTCGGGCTGCCCCTGCCGGCGGAGCTCGGCATGCAGCAGGCCTCGCTCGAGGAGCTGACGCGCGACCTGCGGGCGCTGGCCCAGGCACGCTCGGTGAAGCGCGTCGTCTTCCGAATCGGCAGCCTGCGCGCGCCGCGCCTGGCCACCGCCTGGGCGCTGCGCCGCGCCGTGGCCGCGGTGCGCGCCGCGGGCAGCGCACCACCGCGGTGCTCTCGCACGTCGACTCCGCCTCGTACTACGTGGCTTCGGCCGCGGAGACGGTGGTCGTCCCCGAGAGCGCCGACATCTGGCTCCACGGCATGGCGGTGAGCACGGTCTTCTTCCGGGACACGCTGGCCAAGCTCGGCCTGCGCTTCGAGAAGCTGGCCATCGCCGAGTACAAGAACGCCTTCGACGAGCTGGTGCGCCAGGAGATGAGCCAGCCGCAGCGCGAGCAGCTCGAGGCCTTGCTGGAGAGCATGTTCTCGTCCTGGGTGGAGGACGTCGCCCAGAGCCGCCACCTCTCGGCCGAGGCGGTGCGCGCTGCCGTCGACGAGGGGGTGACCTCGGCCACGCGCGCCCGCGAGCTCGGCCTCATCGATCGCGTGGCCTACGAGGACGAAGTCCTGGAGGAGAAGGCCGTCACCCTCGACGAGGCCGCGCAGTCGCTGCCGGTGACCACGCCGATGTCGCGCAAGCGGGTGGCCGTGGTCTCGCTGCTGGGCGGGATCATCGTCGGGCAATCGCGGCGCTCGCCGACGCCAGTGCCGGTCGTTGGCGGGGTGATGGCCGGCTCGGAGACCATCATCCGTTGCTTGCGCGCCGCCGCCGAGGACGACTCCACCGCCGCGGTGGTGCTGCACGTCGACTCCGGCGGGGGTTCGGCGCTGGCCAGCGACCTCATCTGGCGGGAAGTGGCCCGCCTGCGCGCGAAGAAGCCGGTGGTCGGGGTGATGGAGGGCGTGGCCGCCAGCGGCGGCTACTACGTCCTCGCCGGCTGCAACCGCATCGTCGCCGCGCCGCAGACCATCACCGGATCGATCGGCGTGCTCACCGGCAAGCTGGTGCTCGAGGGCGCCTACGAGAAGCTGGGCGCCAACCCGCAGCTGCTGTCGCGAGGGAAGTTCGGGCTGCTCTTCAACCCGGCGCACGGCTTCTCCACCGAGGAGCGCGCGCTGATGGAGCGCTACGGGCGCGAGGTGTACGAGCGCTTCGTGGCCCGCGTGGCCGAGGGCCGCAGCCTGACGCGCGAGCGCGTCGACGAGATCGGGCGCGGTCGGGTGTGGACCGGCCGCGACGCGCTGACCGTGGGGCTCGTCGACGAGCTCGGCGACGTGGAGACGGCCGTCGATCGCGCCTGCGAGCTGGGCGGCCTGGCGGCGGGCGCGCCGACCTGGAACGTACGTGCTCCGGCGCAGATGCTGCTGCCGACCCGCAACGACCCCACCACCTGGCAGCGCACGCTCGGCGTGCTCCTCGAGGAGCGTGCCCTGCTGCTGGCGCCGCCGTGGGCGCTCGGCTTCAGCGCCACTGCCTGAAGTCGAAGCTACCCAGAGATAACCACGGAGACCCGGAGACACGCAGAGCTGATCGCATCTCTCCGTGTCTCCGCGGTGATCTCCCTCTCAGCGCTCGGCGATCATGCGCGCGCCGTCGACCACGAAGTCGGCGTACACGACGCGCGAGGTGCCGGCGGCCCTGGGGACGAAGAGCCAGCCGCCGGGGAGATGATCGAAGCGCACGTAGCGCCCTTGTGAGCCGCGCCAGTGCCCGTCCTCGCCGCGCAACGCGACGTCGACCACGTCGCCGGCGATGGGCAGCCCACGGTGCACGACCTGCCCCCAGCGGGCGCGCTCGCCGTCGATGGACAGCAGCTCGTACTCGCCGGGCGGCGCCATGGGGCCGGACTTCTTCGCCAGGTTCACGTTGGTGCCGCACTTGAAGAGGTTCACGAAGTTGGAGTCGGAGATGTACTGCGTGTCGCAGTACCCCATGATGTCCGAGGCCACCGCCGGGTCGATCATCTGCCCGGTGGTGATGTCGTATCCCCAGGAGCCGATCAACCCGCCGGCGTAGGGGTACTCGGGGTCGATGGACTGCGGGTCGAGACCGGGGCCGCACGGCGCGTGCGGCCGCCCGTGCGCGTGGCCGATCTCGTGCGCCGCGGTGTCCAGGGTGACGTCGTTGAAGCCGACGCCCAGGGCCAGGCGCAGCTGCACGCTGCCCACGTCCTCCGGCTGGTTGTTGAGGAGCGTCACGCCGAGCAGGCACCCCTGGCCGCAGAACTCGTAGATGTCGTCGGCGGGGTTGAAGATGGCGTAGTAGTAGAGGTCGTCGGGCGCGCCGTCCTGCCCGCGGAAGCCGAACGTCTTCTGCCCGACCGCCTCCCAGCCCTGGCCGTTGGGGAAGATGCCCTGGCTCCAGGGGGTCGGCTCGCGCACCGTCACCTCCACGTTGGAGACGGGGTAGAGCGCCAGGAAGCGGAGGCGATACTTCTCGACCATCTCCGGCGAGGTGTCGGGCAGGCGCCCCGAGCCATCGGCGTTGTACTGGAAGGGGGCGAGCTCGAGGCGCAGGGTGTTCTGCGGACCCTCGACGGGAACGACCTCGCTGCCCGCGGCCGGCCAGTGCGCGTAGGTGTTGTCGGCGGCGCCGGCGGGTGCCTCCTGCAACAGCGCCACCGAGTAGTCGAGCGTGGCGCCGACGTTGGCGCCAGGGATGAAGAAGTTGACGGTGCTGGCCAGGTTGCCATCGGTGGAGACGCCGCCGAGCGGCGCTATGGCGTCGAAGGGCGTGGCCGCTCCGGCGAGCTGGAGACGCCCCGTGATCGGAGCGCCGTCGTAGCCGGCGTCGAGGGCGTAGAAGACGCGCACCAGCGTGTCGCGTCCGGCGACCAGCGGGATGGTCGACTGCTGCGGTGCTCCCTCGAGCATCTGCACGCGCTTCACGCCCTGGTAGATGGCGACCTGGGTGATGTACACGCCGGGCGCGCCGACGAAGTTCACCTGCGGCTCTCCGCTGCTGTTGCCGCTGGTGTCGCCGTCGTCCTGTTCGGTGTCGCCCTCGTCGCTGCCGCAAGCGCCGACGAGAAGGAGCGAGGCGGGGAGGAGCATCCAGGGGCGTAAAATCATTGGCGCAAAGCCTATCGAGTCGCGCGCCGATGGCGAGCACAACCGACCGCGCGACGCTGATTGGTCGCCCAACAGACCACCTGCGCGCAACGCATCGCGTCGCGCACGCCGCGGCAGGCGCGTCCGCAGCGCGATCCGCGCGCCGGCGTCAGCGCGAGGCGTGCGCGAGCTCGGCGCGCTCGCGGCGCAGCCAGCTGTCGCCGGCGAAGAGCGAGACGCTGGCCTCGCCGTTGGCCACCTTCAGGCCCGCCGAGAGCGGGCCGAGCCGCAGCAGCGCAGCGGCGTCGAGGGCGCCGTCGTGGCGCAAGGATGCCTGCAGGGATGCACCCTCGGCGGTGGCGTTCATCTCCAGCGCGATGTGCTCACCACGAGTGGCCACGCTGCCGCGCCCGCGCAGGCGGGGCAGGTGGAGCACGTCGCCCACCCAGGCCGGCATGCTGTCGGTGGCAGCGAGCAGCTCGAGCAGCGGCTCGCCGTCCCGGCAATCGGCGGAGAAGTCCGTGGCCCGCAGCACGGCGTCGTCGCGCCAGGAGACCTGGGCGCTGGGCGCGCGCAGGTCTGCCCACCAGCCGGCGACCTCGGCCTCGCGCTTGCCCATCCACAGGTCGACGTCGCGCAGGCGCACTGCGACGCCGCGCACCTCGGCCTCCTGCTTCTGCAGGTCGATGCGATAGCGCTCCACCTCGCCCTTGACGCGGCCACGCATGGCCACGCCGCCCCAGCGCGCACCGCCGCGCGCGTCGAAGACCGCAGCGCCGGCGAGGACCTGCTCTTGGCCGTCGTACCCGAAGCTCGCCTCGACCGATCCGGCGCCGGCGCCGAGCTGCAGGTTCTTGCCGCGCAAGCCGTGCAGGACGCGCAGGTCGTCGAGCGCCACCTTGGCGCTGCCCTCGGCGCGCAGCGGCTTGCCGTCCTCGAGCACCAGCGCCGGCACGTGCACCTCGGCGCGAGCCGCGCTGGTCGCGCCGAGGCGGCGCACCGTGCCCCGCGTGGTCAGGGCGACGTCCTCGGCCCGCAGATCGGCGCCGTCCTCGCTGCGCAGCAGATGGGCCCGCAGATCCAGGTCCCCGGCGTAGCGCAGTGCCTCGCTGCCCGCCTCGGCGCGATCGGCGTCGACCTGGAGGCTGCCGCGCGCCGAGCCGCCCGCGGTGACGGCGAGGTCGCGCGAATGCGCGCGCTGCCCGCGGCGAGCTCCAGCTCTCGACGCGGGCGGCCGCGTCGCGGGCATCCACCACCAGGTCGACCCTGGACGAGGTGTCCGGTTCGACGGCGACGCCGGCGCGCAGGGTGCCGTGCCCGCCGTCGACCACCAGCGCGCCGGCGCGCGACGCCGCCGGCTGCAGGCGGACCAGGTCGGGCAGGCGCGCCTGCAGCTTGCCGTCCGCGCCCGGGAAGCGGAATTCGCGGGTGAGGTCGGAGGAGAAGGGCCGCACCTCGAGCCACCCGTCGTCGACGAGCACGCCGGGTGCGGCGGTGGCGATGGCGACGGCACCCGAGGACAGATCGATGCGCGCCGAGGCCATGGGCCCGCGCGCGCGTGTGCCCTCGACCTCGCCGACCAGCTCCGCGCCGACCGCGCCAGTGAAGAGGCCGTCGGCGCCGCGGAGGACGAGGTGGTCGGTGGCGGCACGCAGGCGACTGCCCGGCATGATCACGCCGTGGTGGATGCGCGCCCGAGCGAAGACCTCGCCGCTTCCGTCGATGATACCGAGCGGCGCGCGCCCCCAGGCGCGCGCCGGGGGTCCGTCGGCGGGAAGGAGCCCCTCCAGCGCCACGCCGGCATCGATGGCACGCAGGAAGGTCTCGGCTTCGACGTCCTGAGGACGGGCCACCGCGCCGACGGTCACGTCGAGGCGGCCCTGCAGGTTCTCGGCAACGCGCTCACCGAGCACGTCCGCGTCGAAGCCGTGCAGGTCCAGCGCCAGCGGGCCGACCTGCACCATGCGCAGCGGCTCGAAGTAGAAGCTGCCGCGCGCTCGACCCTCGCCAGATACGCGCACGCCGTCGATCCAGATCTCGCGCACCGACGTGTCGATGTCCTCGAGGTGCGCCGTCCACAGGTCGTAGTGGGCGTCGTCGAGGCGCGGGCGCGGCGCGCCGATGGGCAGCAGCGGCGGGTCGGCGTACGGGGGGATGGCCGGCAGGTTGGCCATGCCCCCGGCGTCGACCTCGGCGGCGGTGCGCTTGAACCGCACGCGCAGGGCGTAGCCGTCCGCGCGTACGCGCGTGGCGTGGAACTTGTGCTCGAAGAGCGCCAGCAGGTCGACCCACAGCTCGGCGTGGTCGATGTCGATGGCGTACTGGAGCAGCGAGTCCTGGCCGCGCAGGCGGTACCCATCGACGGTCACCTGCCCGGGCCAGACCGTCCAGGCCCGGTCGTAGTCGAGCGTGACGGTGTCGGGGTCGTAGCTGACGGCGCGCGCCAGCAGGCCGGTGGCGATGAAGGCGTTGCCGGCGACGAGGTAGAGCGCCCAGGCGGCGAGCAGGGTGAGCCAGATGCGCGCAAGGAAGGCGAGCGGTCGAGGCACGCGCGCGAATGTCGTTGCGCGCCCAGGTGGCTGCGACACGCCAGGCGTGTCGTCCGAGAACGAAGCGCTCGCGGGTGTCAGGGCCACCCGGCCCGCCCGGCACGTTCCATACCGCTGCCGGGCGGGTAGGTACTGCGCCTGCTAGCGGTCAGCGCTGCGGCGCGGGCGTGTTCACCTCGACGTTGGTCGTCGGGGGGGCCGCCGGGGCTGGCGCGGCCGCCGGCGCCGGCTGGACGACCGTGACCGGGTTGCTGGGCTCGGCGGGCTGCACGTAGGTGTCGCTACCACCGCAAGCTGCGCAGAAGAGTGCCACCGGCACGGCGATGGCAGAAATCTTGGCGATCGTTGTCATGTCGAATCCTCCGGCGCGGCACTCTGCAACGAGCATTCCCGACGCGAGTGCTGCCGCAGCGCCCGGCCGCCCCGTTCGTCCCAGGCGGTGCGCGGCGGTTGCGCCTTCTCCCGACCCGAGCCTCGCGGGTGGGCGCCGACCGCCGGCGCTCAGCCGGCAGGCGGCGGCAGGGTCGGCTTGGGGCCCTCGACGCACGCGAAGTCGACGAACCCCCGCGCCGGTGCCGTGTCGACGAGCTCCACGACCACCTTGTCGCCGACGTCCAGCCCCTCCGCCCCGCGCACCACGCGCCCCTCGGCGGGCGGGTGCAGCAGGCGCACGAAGGTGCCCTTGGAGGCAGCCCCGGTGACGATGGCCTCGAAGCGCTCCCCGATTCGCGACGACAGGAAGAGCGCCGCCGCGACCTTGCGCATCTGCCGCTCCACCTTCTTGGCCGCGTTCTCGCGCTCGGTGATCCGCCGGGCCAGCAACACCAGCTCCTCCTCGGTGTACGGAAGCGGCGCGCCGGCGAGGGAGCTCTTCACCAGCCGCTGCGTCACCAGGTCCGCGTAGCGGCGGTTGGGGGCGGTGGAGTGGGTGTAGTCCTGCGCGGCGAGGCCAAAGTGGCCATCGCTCTCCTCGCCGGGCTTCTCGACCACGTACTCGCCGGGGCCCATGAGCTTGACGACCGAAAGCGAGAGGTCGGCGAACGTCTCCGGCGCGGCGGTGCGGCGCCGGCGCAGGAAGCCGGCGAGCGCCAGCGAGCTCGGCTCTGCGGGCAGAGTCTCGCCAAGCTCGGCGGCCAGCGCAACCAGACGCTCCCAGCGCTCCGGCGCCTTCACCACGCGGCGGATGTTGGGGATGCCCCTGCCCTCCAGGAACCGCGCCACCGCGCCGTTGGCGGCGATCATGAAGTCCTCCACCAGCTCGCGGGCGCGCGACTTCTGGACGAGCGCCAGGTCGACGACCTTGCCGTCCACGGTGACCGGCCGAGCCTCGATGGTCTCCAGCACCAGCGCCCCGCGGCGGTGGCGCAGGGCGCGCAGGCGCTGCGCCGCCTCGTCCTGCATCTTGACCTGATCGACGAGGTCGGGGTGCGCGTCCAGCGAGGCGGGCCGCTCGCCGCCCTCGAGCCAGGCGCCGATCTCCTCGTAGGTCAGCTTGGCGTGGTTGTGGATGAGGGCGCGGTAGACGTCGGCCTCGACGACCTCGCCGGCAGCGTCGACCAGCATCTCGGTGACCAGCGCACGCCGGTCGACGCCCTCGTTGAGCGAGGTGAGATCCGTGGAGAGGCGCTCGGGGAGCATGGGAAAGATGACCACGCCGGTGTAGACGCTGGTGGTGTTGTGCCCGGCGTGCTCGTCGGTGGGCGAGCCGCGCGGCACGAGCAGGTCGACGTCGGCGATGGCCACGCGCACACGGATGCGGTCACCATCGCGCTCGCTCACCTCGACCTGGTCGAGATCGCGTGATTCGTCGTTGTCGATCGAGGACCACGGCAGCTTGCGCATGTCGCGGACCGCGTCGGCGCCGCGGGGCTCGCGGGGCGGGGTGGCCTCGGCAGCGGCCAGGACCTCGGGCCCGAAGTCGGCGAGGAAGCCGTTGTCGAGCATGGTCTTGCGCGCCGCCTCTTCGATATCGAAGCCGATGGAGTCCCGGTCGGTGCTCATGGACCGGCGAGCCTATCCCAGTCCCGGCGGCGGGGCCTGGCACCCGACGTTTGCGCGGCGTGGCTCCTGCCTGGCCGCGGAGTCGGATGTACCGGAGGGAAGGTGGCGCGGGCGCGCCCCCAGGCCTCGAACCATGACCGACATCCGCGACCCCTCGGGCTCCCTCGCCGTCACGCCGCGCACCACGCTGCATCGCATCCCCAAGCGCGGCTCTCACGAGCGCGCGGTGATCCACGGCATCCTCGACGAGGGCCTGGTGTGCCACGTGGGCTTCGTCGCCGACGGGCAGCCCTTCGTCATCCCCACCGTCTACGGTCGCATCCACGACACGCTCTACCTGCACGGCGCCGTCGCCAGCCGCATGCTCAAGGTGCTCGCCGGCGGCGCGCCGGTGTGCGTGACGGTGACCTTGCTCGACGGCCTGGTGCTGGCGCGCTCGGCGTTCCACCACTCCATGAACTACCGCTCGGTGCTGCTGCTCGCCCCGGCGCGCCTGGTGGAGGGCGCCGAGCGCCTGAGGGCGTTGCGGGCCATCGTCGAGCACGTCACCCCGGGCCGCTGGGAGGCCACGCGCGCGCCGAACGACAAGGAGCTGGCGGCCACCACGGTGCTGGCCATGGCCATCGAGGAGGGCTCGGCGAAGGTGCGCAGCGGGCCGCCGCTGGACGACGCCGAGGACATGGGCCTGCCGCACTGGGCGGGCGTGGTGCCGCTCGCCCTGCGTCCGGCGGCGCCCGTCGCCGACCCGGCGCTGGCGGCGAGCGTGGCCGTGCCCGATCACGTGCGCGCCTGGATCGCCGCGCGCGGCGGCTGAGCCGGGACCGAGCCCGACGGCGGCTCATTTCCCGAGGCGCTTGCGCAGCTGCTCGAGCGCCGCGACGAGCGACTTGTCGCTCTGGAAGCAGCATGCCGTCTGGCGGCGGCCGCACCTGGCGTTGCGCAT
>JBBJMR010000069.1:0-31569 GCA_037720395.1 Polyangiaceae bacterium | reverse complement strand
GTCGCGCGCCCCTGCTTCGGGTGGCCTGGACCGTCGACACCGGCGAGGACGCGGCGCAGCGTCCAGCCCAGCGGTTCGGTATCGGACAACCCGCCAAGGACCTCGAGGTCGAGCGCGTCGGCGTGTCGTCCGAGCGCCTCGAAGATGCGAGCCGGGTCCTCGGTCCGCACCGTGACGTGCACCCACGGCGCGTACTTCTGCTCCACCTGCAGGTCGTCGACTCCGCCGGCGAACCGCACCAGCGCCTCGATCGAAGCGATGTCGAGCGGCGCACCCGGCCCGCGCCGGGGCACGGGACGCGGGCGCACGTTGGCCGCGAGCACCACCGCGCGACCGCTGGTGAGGTGCACCGACGCGCCGCGGCGGTAAGCGAGGATGGCGAGGCGCTTCGGGCTCTCCACATCCGAGAAAAGCACCGTGGTCCCGGCGACGGTCGAGGGCAGGCTACCGAGGCTGCGCGCGAAGGCCCTCGCGTCGTCCTCGGCGTCCGGATCGAAGGAGTGGAAGCCGGCACACAGGCGAGTCGTCTCCGGGAGGCGGACCCCGAGGCGCTGCTTCGCGGCGAGGAGATCCGCGTCCGCGACCCCGCCCCACACGAGCTCGATGGCCAGCGGTCGTCCATCGGCGAGCTCCTGCGCCCAGGCACGCAGTGCGCTCAGGTCCTCGGGGCCCTCGCCCTGGTACGGGACGATGGCCAGGACGCGGTCGTCGTGCGCCCAGCGTCGGGTCAGGGGGTGGGTGGGGCGCTCGAGGACCGTGCGTGCCTCGGCGACGCTGCTGCAGCGGACGGCGAGCACCGCATCGATCCGGTCGTGGACGTGGATGCCGCCGGGCACCACGAATCCGCCGCGCTTCCAGGCCAGCGCCCGCACCTCGGGGAACTGGTCCCCCGCGTCGTAGCCGGTGGCGATCACCGATCGGCCGATGGCCGCGAGCTCCCGCGGGCAGCGCGACGCACCTTGGTAGCGAATGTCCTCGAGCGCGCTGGGCTTGGCGACCTTCTCGCGTTCGAACAGCGCGCGCCACTCGGCGCCGTACGGTTCGTCGGCGTCCCAGCCGGGCAGCAGCTCGGCGAGGAAGGCCTCCGCGTCCGGCACCGTCTCGAAGGTGGCCACGGCCACGCACTCGCCGCTGTTGTTGCCGGCGAAGGCTTGCCAGACGGCCACGCGCGGCGGCGCGACGGCGGCCACCGGCAAGCGCCGCGCGCAGCCGACGCGCGGGCTCGGCTCGAGCAGCTCGGCACGGTGGGCGCGCCAGGCGTCGAGGATCTCGCCCGCGTTTCGCGCCGGCCAGCCTCCGGGCTTGAAGGAGCAGCTCTGCAGGCGCTGGTCCGGGGTGACGGACACGAAGTCCAGGCCCGCGCCGCAGTCGCCGCCGAAGAGCCGCGGGACCGGCACGCGCGTGCCCGCGCAGACCGAGATGCGCGCCGGCAGCGGAGCGTCGGCGAGGATGGCCGCCAGCCGCTGCGCGCCGGGGGCGCCGAGCTGCCGCTCGATGGCACCGACGTAGGTGAGGATGGAGACATCGGCGGCGCCGAGCGCGGCGAGCTCGGCGAGCAGCTCCGGAAGCATGGCCAGCGCGGCGTCGTCGACGAGCACGTTGGCGCCCCAGCGCTGGCCGCTGGACCCGAGCACCGCCGCGGCCTCGCGCCAGCGCGGATCTTCGTAGACGCTCAGTCGAACGATGCCGAGCTTGCCGGCGAGGCGATGCCACCGGGACGGCACCAGGATGCCGTTGGTGGTGATGTGCAAGGCCAGAGCAGTCGTCTCGGCGAGCTCGTCGATCAGATCGGCGAAGCCGGCGAAGGTCAGCGGCTCGCCGCCGCCGAAGGCCACCTCCAGCGTCCCGGCCTGCTCGAGACCACGCAGCGTGGCGGCGGCGCTGGCCACCGTCCAGTCGCTGGACCGCGCCGTGTCGCGCGAGCAGAAGTCGCAGCGCAGGTTGCAGGCATTGGTGATGCCGAACATCACCACCCGCGGTGCGCCACGAACGAGGTGGCGCGTGGCCTCGGTCTGCACGCGCAGGTGCGTGCCGGTCGAGGGGTCGAAGAAGAGCAGCGCTCCGTCGAGGGGCACGGCACGGAAGCCGCGCGGCGCGCTCGGAGATGGGGCGGTCGACGTCATGCAAGTCTGGCTGGCCACGTCCGTCTGGACGCGCGGACGCAGCGTACCTGACGCGATGGCGTGGTTTGCCCCCATTCACCGAGCGGAAAACAGCGCGGGGGCGCGCCCGCGCTCTGTCGTGCGGCTCAGAACGAAGCGGCCAGCAGCGGGCAGTCCGGATCGCTGGCGTGCTGCAAGCAGTAGCTGCTCACGCAGTTCTCCAACGCGGACTCCTCCCCATCGCAGCTCGCGTCGCAGACGTTCGCCGTCTCGCTCAGGCACGCCTGGTAGTCGTCCGGCGCGTCCGGGCACCCTGCCTTGGGCGTGGCGCGGTCCAGGGCGGCGCAGAAGTCTCCGCAATCCCCCTGCACCGTGGTGCAGCTGCCGGCCTGCGCCTCGCTGCACAGCGCCTCGCATGATCGCGCATCGCCACCGTCGCCGTCGCCGTCCTCGCCGTCGCTCCCGCATCCGCCGAGCGTCACCAGGAGTGAGGTCACCATCAAGCAGCCCAAGAATTTCTTTATGGTCATCGTCCACCTCCGGAACCTGGCAATTGCAAGGCGCGATCCCGCGCGCCGCTCGCGCCACAGGGCCGTCGCACGCACCAAAGCTCCGCGCTGGGGGCGTGCGTGTGCGGCCTGCGCGCCGCGCATGGCGGCTTCCACTCCGCAGCGCGCGCGACCTGGCTCGGCGATCGCCACCCGGTGCCTGGATCGTGGCTCGACGGCGCACGTGGCCGCGCGTCGCTCCGGAGGGGACCGCGTGGTACCGTGCGCGCCGATGAAAGCCGCCCCCATCGTCGCGTTCGCCGCCCTTGCCGCCGCCGCGTACAACCCCAGCTCGGACTCCGCCGACGCCGGCGCGTCCGCCTCGGCCTCGTCGCGCCCCGCCGCCTCTGCGAGCACGATCTCGTCGTCGGCAGGCTCAGCAAACGGCGGGCCATCGGCCACGGGCGCGCTCGATCGCGGCGCGTGGAACCAGAAGGCCGCGCGCCTGAACCTCCCCGTCTACTGGGTCGGCGACGCGAACGCCGACGGCCGCGCCCAGCCCGACGAGGTCCGCGGGCTGCTCTTCTATCCGAGCGAGCCGAACTTCGCCGAGATGATCCCGCGGGTCGCCGCGCCGGCCGAGGCGTCCAGCGCTGCGCCGGAAGACACGGAGCGCCGGCGGCTCGTCGGCGACGACCTCGACCAGGGCCGGGTCACGCTGGTGGACAGCAAGCTCGGCGGCCTCGGCGACGAGGACAAGGCGCTGGTGCGCCATCTGCTCGTCGTCGCCCGGAAGGTCGACGAGCTCTACTCCATCCAGACGGGCATGGCGGCCATCGCCGGGCAGGTGCCCAAGGACGACGCGGCCAGCCAGAGTCTGTTCCGCCGCAACTGGGGCTCGCGTTGCCTGGCCCCGAAGACCGACAAGAACGGCGCGTGCTCGGCCATCCCCGGCGCACCGAAGCGCGTCGTCGACGTGTATCCGGCCGAGATGCAGGCGGACGCGAAGTTCTGCGAGGCGCTCGAGAAGGAGCCGGCCGCGAAGAAGCTGCTCGATCCGTTCGTGGTCGTGCGCAAGAAGGGCGAGGCGCTGGAGCCGGTGCCCTACACCGAGGCCTACAAGGAGCAGATGGCGGCCGTCGCCACCGAGCTGCGTGCCGCCGCGGACGGCATCGCCAGCCCCAGCGAAGCGGCGCTCAAGGCGTACCTGGCCGCTGCGGCGAAGAGCTTCGGCGACAACGACTGGCGCCCGGCCGACGAGGCCTGGGCCAAGATGAACGCCAAGAACTCGAAGTTCTACCTGCGCGTCGGCCCGGACGAGACGTACTGGGACCCCTGCAACCAGAAGGCCGGCTTCCACTTCACCTTCGCGCGCATCAACCCCGACTCGCTCGAGTGGCAGAACAAGCTCACCCCGGTGCAGGAGGAGATGGAGAAGGAGCTGGCGGCCCTCATCGGCGCCCCGTACCAGCCGCGCAAGGTCAGCTTCCACCTCCCGGACTTCATCGACATCGTCTGGAACGCCGGCGACGACCGCACGCCGACCGGCGCGACCATCGGGCAGAGCCTGCCCAACTGGGGGCCGGTCGCCAACGAGGGCCGGGGACGCACCGTGGCCATGACCAACCTCTACGGCGACCCCGACAGCCTGGAGACGCGCCGCCGCCAGGCCGAGTCGCTGCTCACCAAGGAGTCGCTCGCGGCGTATGCCGGCACCGGCACGGCTGGCTTCCTGGCCACCATCCTCCACGAGGCCACCCACAACCTGGGGCCGGCGCACGAGTACCGCTACCAGGGCAAGAAGGACTCCGAGGCCTTCGGCGGGCAGCTCTCGAGCATGCTCGAGGAGCTCAAGGCCCAGTCCGGGGCCCTGTGGTACGTGGAGTTCGCGCGCAAGCGGGACCTCATCTCCGCCGAGCTGGCCAGACAGACGTACGTCGACAGCATCGTCTGGGCGTTCGGCCACATCGCCCAGGGCATGACCACCGCCAGCGGCGGCCGCCAGCCCTACAGCCAGCTGGCTGCCATCCAGATCGGCTTCCTCATGGACGAGGGCGCCATCACCTTCGACCCCATGGCCCCCGCCGCCAACGGCACGGACAAGGGTGCCTTCTCGCTCCACCTCGACAAGCTCCCGGCGGCGGTGGAGAAGCTGATGAAGGTCGTCGGGGCCATCAAGGCCTCCAACGACAAGGCCGGCGCCGAGGCCCTGGCCACGAAGTACGTCGACGGTCCGACCGTCCCGCACAAGCTCATCACCGAGCGAGAGCTGCGGTTCCCGAAGGCCTCGTTCGTGTACGCGCTCGAGCTCTGACGCTGCCGCCACCCGAGGGCGCTCGAACCGCCGTCAGTTGCACCACCCGGCGTAAGAGTCGGCACAGTCGCCGGGGCATTCGTCGCAGATGACGCACATGCCGAAGTCAGCCCAGAGCTGATCTCCCTCCGGCCAGTACCAGCGCTCGCACTCGAAGCAGTAGTCGTCGTTGCAGTCGTACATGCACGCGCAGAACTCGTCGGCGAAGCAGGCGTTGGCGCGCGCCAGGCAGGGGCCGGACTCGGCGCACGAGGAGCACGCCGTGCAGTCGGCGCCCGCCTCCTCGCAGCTCGCCGCGCCGCCGGTGCCGGCGGCCCCGCCGGCGGCAGCCGCGGTGGACGAGGTGACGGACGAGGCGGTGCCCGTCGATCCGCCGGCGGTGCCCGCCCCACCCTCGGCGCCCACGCCCGTGCTCGGCGATCCGGTCGAGGCGCCGCTGCCGTGCGAGGCGCTCGTCGGAGCTCCGCCGGCGCCCTGGCTACCGCCTTCGGTCACGGTCCAGTCGAGGCCGCAGCCGGCGGCCGCGCAGGCGGTCAAGGTGAGCGCGGCCACTCTGACCGCCTTCGGCCAGCGTCGGCGATCCATGGCGCGATGCATGCCGCTCACGGTGCCCTGGAGGTTAGCACCCGGAGCGGGCGAGCATGGCTGCAACGGGCCGCGGTCCGCGAGCATCGCAAACCAGTCGCCGGCACGCGCATGCCGGCCGGAGGAGGCGCATGGCTCAAGGTTCTGGTTGGCTCGGCATCGCGCTGCTCGGCATCTCGGTCGCGCTCTGCGCCGGCTGCAAGAACGAGAACGAGCGCTGGGAAGGCGCGCAGGAGGCGGCCGACAAGCGCGCCGACACCAAGGCCAGCGCCGACGCGCCCAAGGCGGTCGAGGGCGGCAAGCTGAACCAGTACTTCCCCGCCGATGGCGCGGACGGCCTGAAGCGCACCTTCGAGCAGGAGAAGGATGGCTTCGTCCAGGCGAAGTACGCCAAGGACGGCGCCGAGGCCACCCTCTCCATCAGCGACCTGGTGCAGAACGAGGACGCGCGGAAGAAGTTCGCGACCGCGACGGAGAAGCTCGGCACCGACCCGCTGACCACGGTCGGCAAGAACCAGACGACGGCCCTCGTCGCCGATCGCTGGCAGATCAAGGTCTCGTCGCAGACCCTGGACCACGCGGCGCGCAAGGCGCTGCTGGAGAAGTTCGACCTCGCCGGCCTGCGCGCCTTCAATCCGCCCACGAAGTAGCCGCTTTCCCGGGAGACCACGACATGAGCGACAGCGACGACCCGATCTTCAAGCTCGTCAACGACCTGCCCGGCACGAGCATCACCGGCGCCGTGCTGCGCTCGCTGGACTACATCGCGCCGGGCCAGTGGAAGAACATCACCAACTTCGACGCGCTCATCGCCGACGAGACGGGCGAGAGCGACCCGGCGCTCGTGCAGCAGGTCGGCGAGCGTGCCATCCAGCTCTACACCGACTCGGCCAAGGGCTATCAGAAGGCGGTCTGGTGCTTCCAGATGGTCGACAGCCTGGACAAGACGCTCGTCGCCGCCTCGGCCCTGAGCCTGGTCGGGGACAAGCTCAACCTCGGCTTCCTCAAGGCCATCACCCCCGAGCCGGAGACGGCGCAGGCCGTGGACGCGGGCATCAAGCTGGCGTGCGAGCTGGCCACGTTCGTGTTCGTCAACGGCATCCCCGGCGACGGCGTGGCCGACTTCGCCAAGGCCATCGGGAGCTACGCCAAGGAGGACATGATCCGCCTCGCGGCCTTCACGGCCATCGACTGCGTCCTGCCGCTCGGCCCCAACTTCGTGGAGAAGCTGTCCGCCGCCGTCTCCGGCGACAGCCTCGGCAAGAGCAAGCTCTTCAACGCCGCCTCGCGCTTTCTGCCCGGCGGCAGCGCCGACGAGAAGAAGCAGATCATCCAGCAGAACATCGAGCAGGCCGGGCCCAAGCTCACCGACCTGGTGAAGTCCAAGGGCATCGATCAGGCCGGCATCCTCGAGCGGGTGCGCCAGCACATCTCCTTCTCGGACGACAAGCTCGACGTGGTCGCCGCCACGCTCGACGTCACCACCCGGTACTTCGAGCACACCGGCATCCAGTCGGTGGCCAGGCGCGTCATCTCCCGCGCCTACTCGGAGATCTGAGCGCGCCCCGACCCCATGTCAGGCTCCGGCCGCCGCTGCGTGGGGTACGCTCCACCGAGGATGATCGGCACCCGTCGCCGTAGCCTCCCCCGTCACGTGGCCGACCGCGCCATCCTCCTCGAGCGGACCGAGCGCGAAGCGCTCGGGTACCGCGGTGCGCCGGGCGGCGCGGCGCAGCTGATCATGGCCTGGCGCCGCGACGGGCAGGGCGGCCGCGTCGTCTTCATGACCGTCTGGCTCGGCTTCCTCGGCGTATGGACGGGGGTGATGCTGTTCAGGGCCTGGCCGATGGCGCTCTTCGGCCTCGTGCTCATCGCCATGGGCGCGCGCTTCTCCTACGGCGAGCTGGCGTTGCTCGTCAACCGCACCCGGCTGCGCATCTCCAGCGGCGTGCTGCAGCGCAGCGAGGGACCGCTACCCGCCTGGCGAGGCTGGCGCGGGCCCATCGCCGACGTCGCCGACGTGGTCATCGAGGAGACGGCCGATGCCACCCGCGTCGAGCCCGTCCGCAACGTGCGCGCGCGCCTGCGCTCCGGAGACGTGGTGGACCTGCTCTGTGACGTCGGCAGCGCCGAGCACGCCGCGCGCTGGGCGGAGTCGATCCGCGACGAGCTACGCGCCGCGGCGCTGTCGTTGCCGGAGCGATCCCGATAGAGGGGCCGCGCGCGCACGAACGCCGCTGGTCCGGGTCGGGTGACGCGGCTAGCCTCGGCGGATGCGGTGGCGGAGCGCATGGCTCGGGGTGGCGGCCGGGTTCGGTCTGCTCGCCAGCTGCTGGTACGAGATCCCCGATCCCGCAGCGGAGGACGTCACCGCGGCCACGACCGGCGCCTCGAGCGGGGCGGCGTCGTCGGCCGGGAGCGGTGCCGGCAGCGGGGCCGGGGGGAGCGGCCAGGGCGGGGCAGGCGACGGAGGCCAGGCCGGCGGAGCCAACACGGCCGGCGCGGGCGGCGGCGAGCTGATCCCCGTCGGCGGCGCGTTCACCGCCTGCCAGGAGAACGGCTACAGCGGCTACTGCGTGGGCATGCAGCTGCTCGTCTACGACGACAGCTCGCCGGCGTGCCGGAACGTGCCCACCGACGCGTGCATCCTCAACCGCTGCATCAGCGAGGGGAAGACCTGCGGCCTCGACCCCGACTCCAGGTGCGAAGAGCACCTGTGCTCGGACGGCTACCACGCGGACAACTACGAGATCTGCGGCACCACGGACATCCTCGCCGAGGGCGAGTGCATCGACGGGGTGGCCATCGTGCCCACCAGCGAGAGTCGGTGCGCGTTCAAGGACTGCACCAAGGTCGGCGGCACCTGCCAGGGCCCGCCCACGGTCCCGACGACGGACTGCTACCAGTACGCCGACGCGGTATCCCCGTGACCTGACCCGCCTCGCGCGCCGACGGCTCTCGAGGCGGCGAGCGGAGCGGTCGCGGTCGATCACGGGGATGATCCGCTGGATCCGACGGTCGCAGCGGGAGCGTGCGGCAAAGCCTGGTTCCGCGGACGCGCGCGCCCGTCGCGCCATGGCCCGCTTCCTGCGAATGCGAGCGGCATGGGGCCCGGCACCACGCTGCTCGCCGACCGTCGCGGTGCAAGCCTGCTCGAATACCTGATCCTTGTCGGCCTGCTCGCGCTGCCCGCGCTCGGTGCCGCGCGTCACTTCGGCGTCGAGGCGCTGCGGACCGCCGAGGGCCAGGCGGCTTGCATCGCCGCCTTTGCCGACTGCGCCGAACAACCGACGACGGCGCCGGTGCAGCTCGGCCCCGGGCCGCGCCGCGCGAGCGCGCCCTGGCGGCTGCCCGACTGGGACTGGGTGACCGGGGGAGAGAGCGTCGCCTACAAGCGGTCCACGCTCGAGGCCGCCGCGTCGACGCAGGCCGCCCCGGCGCCGCTCACCCCCGTCGCCTCCACCGTGACGCTGGCGGCACCGGTGCTGGCGTTCGCGTCCACGGGTGGTGGCTACCCCTCCGCCGCGCTGCAGACCTACGACGCCGACAGCTGCACCGGCTCGAACGGCAACGGCACGCCCGCCGGGCCGGTCCCCCTCGAGGCGGGGAGCGGCGGCGCGACGGACTCGCCGGCAGCGACGTCACGGGCCACGGGTCTTCCGCCGTCCGACGCCGAGGCGGTCACGGCGAGCATGGTCGACGACATCCTCGACCAGCGGCTCGACGTGCGCACCGAGACGGTCTCGCCGTTCGGGGTCGTCGACCCTTACGACTGGGACCTGGAGGCGGCGGAGCTGGAGCGGTTTCGCCAGGAGGTGGTCGTTCCCGCGCTGACCCACCCGCTGAACGTCGTCGAGAACTGGGACGGCAGCACCTGGTACCTGGGCTACGTCAACGGGCGCTTCGTGACCGTCGTCATCCAGGACGGCCGTGTCACCCATGTGCTCCTGCCGTCCGACTACGACGTCGCCGCGGAGCTGTGTGCTGCCGGCGACGCGGACGCGTGCGCCATCGAGCAAGCCATGCTGGACGCCGCGGCGGCCGAGGAGCAGCTGCTCGTCGACGTCGGCATGCTGGCGCTCTCCCTCACGCCAGGCGTGGGCTGGGTCGCGGACGCCGCCGACATCGTCGCCAGCTGCGGCGCCGATGCCACCTCGATCGACTGCGGCACCGCGGTTCTGGCCCTCGTCCCTGGCGTGCCGGGCGCAGGTCGCGTCGACGAGACCCTCCAGGCGGCGCGCTCGGTCCGCCGTACCGGTCGGGCCTTCGACAGCGCCGGCGAGGCCGCCGCCGCTGCCGCCGCGCTGGGATGCACGAAGACGACACGCCGCTCCCACGCCTGGCCAATCTTCGATTGCGGCGACTACCTGCTCACGCCCGACGCCGACGGCCACAATGGCGGTGTCTGGAAGAAGCTCGACAAGCGCACCGGCAAGCGCATCTGCACCACCGACGCCGGCGGGAAGACCTGCATCAAGTGCTGAGGCGCGCCGGGGCGGTGGTCCCCCGCCCCCGTGCCTTGACCGTTCGACGCAGCGCGTCTACGGCCGCCCCATGCACCACGCCCAGCCTTCGCTTCCGCGCCTCGCTTCCCTGCTCTTCTGTCTGTCGGCTGCTGGGTGCGCCATCGACTCCGGGCTGCCGGGTGCGGGCGACGACACTGCGACGCAGGACGTGGCGGCCACCGAATCCCTGGTCGCCAAGGGGCCCGGCGTCACCGTCTGGGTCGATCCGCGCCTGGCCCCCGAGTGGCGCTTCGAGCGCCCGGTCTGGGTGCTGCGCGGCCGCGCCAGCAAGGACCTGGAGGGCGTGCTCGCGTTCCAGAGCGACGACGAGTACGGCGACGCGCAGCTGGTCAGCAAGCGCAAGTTCGAGGTCACCCTCGACGCGCCGCTGGTCGAGGGACTCATCGCCGGCCGCCGGCTGTTCGTGCACCTCGATCCGGTGTCGGGCTCGCAGCCCGGGTACGCCATCTCGGTCCGCGTGACGCCGCGGCTCGCCGGCTTCTCGGGTTCTTCCAAGGTCTGGGTGGGCAGCGCCATCGAGCCGGTGTTCGTCGGCGCCGAGCTGCTCTTCCGCAGCGGCGTCTCCACGTCGGCCTCCGTCGGTTCGCTCTCGGTCACCGCCGAGGAGAGCAGCAAGCCGCGCGTCTCCGGCGGCGCGGGCGACTGGACGGTGGAGTGGAATGGCGCCGGTCTCCTGCTCGCCGCGCAGATCGGCGCCGATCCCGTGTGGTTCGCCGCACAGAGCGGGAGCACCACCGCCTCCAAGGCGGCGGCGCTGGAGATCCGCGCCAGCGATCTCGGGGTGACCACCGGGTTGGCGTTCGACACCTGGCCCGAGGCGCCCTGCCAGGCGGCGGTGGCGTCCTGTCTCGAGTCCATGCCCGACCCGCTCGGTGACACCGCCGACTGCGGCGCCGCGATGGAGGTCCTGGCCTGCGATGGCGACCACCCGCGCCCGGCGGTGCCGCCGTCGGTGTTCGCCACCGATCTGCGCCGCGAGCTCGATCAGTGGTACGGGGAGCACCAGGCCGACGTCGCCGACGCCGCCACCATGCTCGCCGCCCAGGCGGCGGTGACCGCGCGCAGCGTGACCGAGGTCACCGATCCCGAGGGCGATCCGGACGGTCACGATCTCGACCAGGTCGTCGTCTACTCGCACCCCGATACCGTCTTCCCGGGCTCGGACATCGTGTGGTTCGGGGCCTACGACAAGGCCACCGGCGCGCTCGTCGGGCCGATCTATTCGGCGAACTGAGCAGGCTCGGACCGGCACCCGCGCAGCGGGCGATGAGGCGCCCGCGCGCCGCGGCGCGCACGGTCGTGGCTGCGCCGTGCGACACCGGCGACGCGCTGCGACGGCGATGGCGAACCTCGCCGCGACCGCCTCGTGTCAGGGCGGGCAGCCGAGGCGCTTGCCGCCGAGAGCCACCTCGTCGACCCACACGTCGTAGCCAGCAGCGGGCTCGGGGTGGCCGTGGCCGAAGCCGATGTGCACGCTGTCGAACTGCGGCGCGGTCCACGGGCCGGCGTCCGTGCCGCCGTCCACGCCCATGTCCTTCAGCTCCGTGCCGTCGACCCAGAAGCGCAAGGCGCTCGGGTCGGTGCCCTGGTAGTGCCACTCCCAGCACTGCCACTTCTTCAGCGCGTACTGCGTCTTCGAGATCGAGGGCGCGTCGAGCGGGTGGTACTGGAAGCGGAAGGTGTGCTCCCCGTCCGCGGAGCCCCACGGCTTCATGACCCCGCCGAGGTTGTAGAGGGCGCCCGGGCCGCGCGAGGAGACGATGTTGAAGTTCGCGGTCGGCGCCCTGGCGATCCACACCAGCGCGCGGCCGTAGAAGCTGTTCGCGGGCGCCGGGAAGGGCTTTCCGGTGGTCACGTAGGCCACCGCGCCCTCGCCGCCGGTATGCGCGTGCAACGCGTACATGCCCCGCCCGGCCTGCTCGGCGTCGACGGTCACCGTCGCGCCGTTGGTGGTGTTCTCGGTCCACAGCGACGGGTCGATGGCACCGCTCTCGAACCCGTCGCAGAGCCAGATCTCCGGATCGCCACAATCGCCCGATGCTCCGCCGGTCCCGGCCCCTCCAGCGGCGCCCGCACCGCCCCCAGCGCCGGTGGAGGTGCTGCTCGCTGTGTTCCCGGTCCCACCGCCGCCGGCGCCCGTGGGGTCCGATGCGTCGCCGCCGGTCCCGGTGGCGGACGAGGACGCGTCGGGCGTGCCCCCGCCCGATGGCTCGTCGGAGCAAGCGCCGGCGCTCAGCGTCGAACAGAGCAGGCAAACCGCCGCGCCGGCGCGCGACCAGGTGGCCGTCGCGGGGTGCGTCATCGCCGTCGCGGTCTTCTGCATCGGAGGCAACGTCGCAAGCGGCGTGCCGGAGCCTGCCGCCGCTCAGCGACGCTGCACCCGCAGCTCGTAGCGCGCGAGCTTGCGGTACAGGGTCGTCCTCGGGATGCCGAGCGCACGCGAGACCTCGCACACGTTCCACTGCGACAGCTCGAGCGCCGAGCGGATGCGCTCCTCTTCCGTCTTGTGATGGTCGGCGCGCGAGCGGCTCGGCGCCACGGTGCCGGCCGGCGCGGGCAGCTCGAGATCGGCCGCGCCGACCTCGTCGCCGCCGGCCATGACGCAGGCGCGCGCCAGGACGTTCTCCAGCTGCCGCACGTTCCCGGGCCAGGCGTAGGTCGCCAGCCGCCGCAGCGCGCCGGGCGACAGCCGCCACGGCGCGCGCCCCTGCCGCGCCGCCAGCTTGTCGATGGTCCACCTGGCCAGCGCCGGGATGTCCTCCATGCGGTCGCGCAGCGGCGGCAGACCGATCTCGATGACGCTGATGCGGTAGTAGAAATCCTCGCGGAACCTTCCGCGCGCCACCTCCTGCTTCAGGTCGCGGTTGGTGGCACAGACGACGCGAACGTCGGCCACGGCCACCGTGCGCTCCGCTCCCACCGGGCGAATCTCGCGCTCCTGCAAGGCGCGCAGCAGCTTGGCCTGCACGCCGGGTGAGGTCTCCCCGATCTCGTCCAGGAAGAGCGTGCCGCCGCGCGCGGCCACGAAGAGGCCGCCATGGTCGCGCAGCGCGCCGGTGAACGCGCCCTTGACGTGACCGAAGAGCTCCGACTCCAGCAGGGCCTCGGGCAGGGCGGCACAGTTGACGGCCACGAAGGGGCGGTCGCGACGGGCGCCGGTGCCGTGGATGGCGCGCGCCACCAGCTCCTTGCCGGTGCCGCTCTCGCCGGTGATGGTCACCGGCACGTCGCTCTCGGCCACGCGATCGACCAGCCCGAGCACGGCGCGCATGGGCGCGCTGCGCCCGATGATGTCCGGGAACTCGCGTCGCGCCTCGACCACGACGCGCTCGCGCTCCTGCGCCAGCTCCTGGGCCAGGCGGTCGATCTCCACCGCCTGCTGCTGCATCAGCTCCGCCACGCGGCGCTGCTCCTCCTCCAGCGCGCGCGTCCGCTCGCGCAGCTCCGACATGAGCCGGCCATTGGCCAGGGCCACCGCGATCTGGTCGGCAAAGGCGCCGAGGAGGTCGGCGTCGTCGGTCACGAACTTTCCGCGCTGGAAGCGGTTGTCCAGGTAGACGGCGCCCAGCACCGTGCCGTGCGCGCGGATGGGCACGCAGACGATGGATCGCAGGCGCAGGCCGTGGACCGAAGCGTTGCGCACGAAGCGGTCGTCGGCGAGCGCGTCGACGGTGAGCACCGGCTCGCCGCGCTCCACCACGCGCCTGGCGATGCCATGGCTGAACTTGAGCTGCCCCTTGCCCACGCTCTCGCGGCCGTAGTTGCGGGCCACGGCGACCTCCAGCTTGCCGCGGGGGCCGCCGGCGAGGATGAGGAAGCCGCGCTCGGCGCCGGTGAGCTCGATGGCCGAGTCCATCGCCAGGCGGAGGATCTCCTGGGTGTCGAGCGTCGAGCTCAGGCGACGGTTCACCTCGAGGATCTTGAGGACCAGCTCCATCCGCGGGGCGTGTGCCGCCTCCGTGGCCGGTGCCGCGCGCAGGCTGGCGCGTCTGGGGTGGCGCCAGAACGTCTCGGCGAGCTCCGCGGGCAGGGTGCTGGCGATGCGCTCCCAGGTCTCGAGGGCGTGGGTGCGGTGCCGCTCGGCCAGCGTCGTCGCCCCACGCCTGCGGAAGACCTCGGCGCTGGTCTCGTCGTGCGCGGCGATGAGCTGCAGCTTCGACACCGAGCCCACCATCTCCGCGCCCCGTTGCACCTCGGCCAGCGCCGCGTCGGTGTCGCCCTCGGACAGCGCCCGCTGCGCGCTCGCCGAGGCGTGGCGGAGCGAGAGGTCGGCGGCCGGCGCCTCGCGGAGGAGCGCGGCAGCCTCGTCGAGCCGCAGCCGCGCGGTCGAGACGTCGCCGGCTGCCAGCGCGACCTCCGCGGCGTGCAGCGCCGCCTCGCAGGCCTCCCGTCGGGAACCACGCTCGGCGTGGGCGGCGCGCACCCGGTCGAGCAGCCGGGCCGCGTCGGCCAGGCGCCCTTGCGCCGCCGCGATCTCGGCCTCCAGGCCGAGCAAGGCCAGGATCACCGCTCCATCGGGCGTCGTTCGGGCATCCCGCACGGCGACGATCTCCACCTCGGCGCGCTCGAGCAGGCCGATGTCGGCGTGGATCTTGGCGAGGTTGAAGCGGAGCGTCGTCTCGGTGCGCTCCTTGGCGAAGGCCACCGCCGCCCGCAGCCCACGCTCGTAGCAGCGCAGGGCCGCGCCCCAGTCACCGAGCTGATGGCGCGCCGTGCCCAGGTTGAGCGCCCCCGTGGCCAGCAGGTCGCCGTAGCCGGCCCCCTCGGCGATCGACAGCGCCTCCTGGAATCCTCGGGCCGCCAGGGCGACGTCGCCGGCGCGGTAGGCGTGCAGCGCGTGATAGCTCGACGCCCGGACGCGCCCGCGCGGCAGGCCGGCGCGCTCGCGGTGCGCCACGGCGCGGGCCAGACTCTGCAGCGCGCGATCGGTCTGGCCCAGATGTCCGGCCGCCAGCCCGAGCGTCTCGGAGAGCTCGGCGGCGATGGGCGGCGGCAGCTCGGGTGCAGCGAGCGCTGCTTCTGCAGCGCGCGCCGCCTCCGCGTATCGGCCCAGCCGCAGCAAGCACAGCGCCTGCAGGCTGGAAGTGGCGCTGCTCGGTTGCGCGCGAGCCAGGACGGCCATGGCTCGGTCGACCTTGCCGAGCTTGTCGTAGCAGCGCGCCGCGCGGTAGCGGATGTCCGCGGCCAGCGCTGGCTCGGGCCGGGCGCGCAGCGCGCGGGCCAGCGTGGAGAGCGCGCGTCTGGAGGTCGCTCGCCGCCTCGTTCGCCGCGGCCAGGCAGACCAGCGCCCCGGCGCTGCGCCTCGCCGAGACCGCCGCGTCCGCCGCGCGCAGCCGGCCTGTGGCGACAGCTCGAAGCGCGCCTCCTCGTCGCGCAGGATGCGCCCGCCTCGTCGTGTTCTCCGGCGTGGACCAGGTACCGCGCCCGCTCGGCGCGATCCTCGATGGATCCGGCGAGCTGGCGCGCGACATCGCGAACCGTGCCCGGCGAGAGGGCGCCGAGCAGCTCCCGGGCGTGCGTCGGCCGCGCCAGACGGAAGTCGCGACCGTCGAGCCTGGCGAGGCCGGCGGCCTCGAGCGTGTCGAGCGCGCTCCGCGGCGCGTCCAAGCTCCCCACCCGACCGGCGAGGGCCATCGTCGCCAGCAGCCGAGCCTCCTGCTCGGGGAGCCGGGCAACGAGCTGGCGTGTCCGGGCGGCGGCGCTGTCGGCGAAGCGATCCAGGTCCGTCTCGCTGACCACGCCTCGCGCGAGATCGGCGCACAGGTCGCGGAGCGTGCCCGGGTGCCCACCCGTCACCCGCAGGATGTCCTGCGGCCGCGCCGCGGTGACGAAGGGTGCCGACCAGGCGCGCGTCGACGCTGCATCCAGCGGGCCGAGCGCCAGATCGAGGCGCGCCACTGCGGCGTCGAACGCGTCCGGGCCGGCCAGCAGCCAGATGACCGAGTCCGTCGGCTGGGTGGCGCGGACCAGCGCCTCGAGCAGCGCCCGGTCGGCGGCCGAGAGCAGATCGATGCCGTCGAGCGCGAGGACCCGCGTCGTCGCCGAGCGTGCCAGCTCGTCGCGAGCGGCCAGCAGGTCCAGCACGCTCTCACCGACGGGCCCACGTCCCAGGGCGCGCTCCACCACGTGGCGCGCCGTCTCGCCCTGCTGCGGCGCGCCCTCGAAGACGGAGGCCTGGAGCTGCGCCCGCCAGACGAGCTCGCGCATCAGGCGCGACTTGCCGATCCCGGCTGGACCGCTGACCATCACCGCCCGCGGGCCGGGGTCGCCGCGCAGCGCGGCCGCCAGCGTGTCCTCGAAGGCGCGCACCTCTCCGTCGCGACCGAGGAGCTCCGCCGGGCCGCCGGCCACCACGGCCGCACGGCTGCGCGCCACGCCCTCGTGCGCCAGCAGCTCCAGCACCTCCTCGACCCCGGGACGGTCGGCGGGCCGTCCGGCGCCGAGGCGCGCGGTGAGCCTGCGAATCGCCTCCGATGCGCTGCCCTCGGCGAGGGCCAACAGGTCGTCGAGCGTGCGCCCGAGGGCGAACAGATCGGAGCGCGCGGTCGGCGCGCCCCCGGACAGGACCTCGGGCGCCAGGTAGCGGACGGTCCCGGATAGCTCCTCGCTGCCGGCCCCCCCGCGTCGCGCCGCGCTGAGGTCGATGAGCACACCGGAGCCGTCCTCGCGCACCAGCACGTTGTCCGGCTTCACGTCGCCGTGCACGATCCCCGCAGCGTGGAGCCAGGCCAGCGCGTCGAGCGCGTCGGCCAGCGCCGGCAGCACGAGCTCGAGTCGCCGCCCACGCGCATGGTCGCGGAGCGTGGTGCCGACGACCAGCTCGGTGGTCGAGTAGGTGAGCGGCGCGCCGGCGAACGTCGTCCGGCCGAAGTCGAAGGCGCGAGCCAGCCTGGGGTGTGCGCAGCTCGTCAGCAGGGAGAACTCGCGGCGGAAGGCGTCGATGGCCGCGGGCGACTCGAAGCGCAGCGCCTTCAGCGCGACCGGACGCTGGAAGACCCGATCCCGCGCCTCGAACACCGAGCCCAGGCCGCCCGTCGCCAGCGGCCGCACCACCTCGTAGCGGCTGTCGACGACCGCGCCCGGCTCGAGGTGCGCCTGTACCATCCGGGGCATGTTGGAACAGTATGGTACAGGGCCCGGGCCGGATATCGCGCAGATTCGGGTGCCCAGCGCGCGGCACGAGTGTTGATAAGCTGCTCGTCGTCATGCGAAGGTTCGCAGCGCTTTTCGCGGTGTTGGCAGTGGGGTGCGGGGTCGACCCCTTGCCCGAGCCGCCGGCTCCGGCGCCGCAGCTCCTCGGCGACTTCGACGGCGGGGTCTGCAGCGCGTGCGACGGCCAGGCGAGCGTGTCGGGCGCCTCGGGCAGCGTCGTCGATGCCGACTCGGTCTGGGCGGTGAACCTCGATCGCGAGGCCCCGCCGGTCGTGGTCCCGGTGGCCAGCGATGGCAGCTTCGGGTTGTTCCTGCCGGCGATCGAGGGCGACGAGATCCGCATCCAGGCCCGTCGCGACGACCTCCGTTCCACGCCGCTGGACCTGGTGATGCTTGTCGCCGGTGGCGTCGACGAGGCGCCCCGGCCGCTGTCGGACTGCTTCGTCCTGCCGCTCGAGCTCGCCTTCGCGGACACCGCCATCGGCGGCCTCACCGCTGGCAGCGTGCGCATCGAGCACGGCTGCGCGGCGCCACTGCAGGTCGACGCCGTGGTGCTCCGGGCGCCTTCGTCCGACTTCAGCGTCTCGGTGCCGACGCTGCCCATCGTCCTCGCACCCGGCGAATTCCTGGACGTGGCCATCGACTTCTCGCCGCCGGGCGCCGGCCTGCGCGAGGAGGTGCTCCTCATCGAGGTCTCTCAACCCGAGGTGGATCGGAGACCGATCACACTCTTCGGCCGCGCTCCCTGAACCGACCTTCCACGCTCACCGGCGACCCCGCAGGGCCGCGCGGGAGGCGTGTGTCCGACGAACGAACAACGAGGATGGAGACGACGATGCGAAACTTCATGATGGCTCTTGGAATGCCCTTTCTGGTGCCGGCGCTTGCCCTGGCCCTCGCCGCGTGCGGCGGGGTCTCGGGTGAGGACGGCGATGACGGCGGCGCGGGCGGCTCCGGCGCCGCAGGCTCCGGCGGGGCCGGCGGCGGCCAGTGCCCGGATCCGCACGATCCCGACGTGCACTACGCCTCGCACGACCCTGCCGCGTGCCAGCTCGTCGATCTGGCGTGCAGCACGGAGCAGGCCGGCTTCAACGACGAATGCGGCTGCGGCTGCATCGGCCCCGCTCCGAACCCCAGCTGCCCCGACCCGAACGATCCAGAGGTCCACTACGTGGCCGAGGATCCGGCGACGTGCAACGCCATCGACTTCGTCTGCCCGCCCGGCCAGGACTCCTTCCACGCAGAGTGCGGCTGCGGCTGCATCGGCCCCGACCCGGTGTGCCCCGATCCCAACGATCCGAACGTCAACTACATCTCCCAGGACCCGGCGTCGTGCATGGCGGCCGACTGGGGCTGCGCGCCGGGCCAGACGCCGTTCGACAACGAGTGCGGGTGCGGTTGCCTGGGCCCCGAGCCCGGCGAGTGCCCGGACCCCGACGACCCCGCCGTCCACTACGTCTCGCAGGATCCGCAGCAGTGCGCGGTGATCGATTTCGCCTGCAGCCCCACACAGAAGGGCTTCTCCAACGAGTGCGGCTGCGGCTGCATCGACACCGGCCCCGGCGGCGGCCAGGGGTCGGTCTGCTCCACCGACGCCGATTGCCAGTCGGGGCTGATGTGCTCCTGCGCCAACGACGGCTGCCACGACTGTGGCGGGCCGAGCGGGACCTGCCAGACCGGCTGCTTCGGCGGCTAGCCGCCAGGTGCTGGCGGTGCCGGCAGCTCTGCCGGCACGCGCCGGTGGCGGTCGATCAGCTGTCCGTGTCGACGCAGCTCTGCGCGTAGTCGTCGCAGCAGTCGCCGCTCTCCACGCACTCCGCGCTGCAGAAGCACCCGCCCCACGCCTGACCGCCGCAGGCCTCGTGGCAGCTCGAAGCCTCGGGGATGTCGTCCACCGGTGTCGGCTGCGGCACCTGGCCGGGGGCGGGCTCGACCATCGACACGTGCAGCCCGTGGCCCTCGTAGGTGAAGCCGAGCAGTGCGTGGTGCTTGCCCTGGGCGGCGACGTGGAAGAGGCTCGGCGGCACGAAGAGGCCGACCCCGGTGTCGCCGCGCGGCCCGGTGACCTGGCGCGCCTGCGCCAGGAGCGGGGCGATGGCCTCGCGGAAGGCGGCGTAGTCGGCGTACTGCTTGCCGACCACCTCCACGATCTGCCCGAAGAGCGCGGTCACCGCGGCGCGCGCCGGGTCGCCCTCCGCCAGCTTGTCCATGCCCGTGGCCTCGAGCAGGCCGGGCAGCATCTTCTGCAGCACCGCCGCCTGCACCGGCGCCAGCTTCTCGCCCAGGATCTCGCGCGGCAGGTGCGTCCGCATGAACTGCTCGACGATGTCGCTCATGGTCATCGGCGCCAGCGCCAGCTGCGACGCCGCCTGCTCCGGGTTCGGGGCCAGCTCGGCGATGGGGCGCAGGTCCTCGGGCGGCAGCTCCAGGTGCACCAGGGCGACGCGCTTGTTGCCGTTCAGCTCCACGAAGCGCGACGGCCTGGTGATCGACCCCGTCTCGGCGTACTCGTCGACGCCCTCGTTGTGCAGCTCGACCTGGGCCACGAACGCGTCCCACGTCTCGCCGCCGACGCGCTTCGCCATCACCGCCTTGGTCAGCGGCTGCACGATGCCGCCGCTGAAGGAGATGAACGCCAGCTCCGCGCAGTAGACCAGGTTCTCGTCGGTCTTGAACCAGGCCACCGCCTCCTCGTCGCCGGCGATGGCGCGCACCATCTGGTCCACGTACTCGCGCAGCTTGTCCGGGTTGCGGGCGCCGAGCGGGTCCCCGCCGTTGTAGTCGCCGGGGAAGTTGGTGACGGCGTTGAAGCCCACCAGCGCCAGGCGCACGTTGTCCTCGTAGTCGCCGACGCGATCGCTGGCGTAGTCGGGGTACGTCGGGCGCAGGAAGATCATCGAGTACTTCTCGTCGCCGAAGCGGCCCTGCTCGTAGTTCTGCGGGTTGTTGAGGGTGATGGCGCCCGGCTTGCCGTGCTCGGCCTTCTCCACGCCGACGACGACCTCGATGTGCGTGTCCTGGAGCTTGAAGTCCTCCTTCATGGCGCTGGCGCTGGCCTCGTTGAGATCCAGGAAGCGCCGCTCCGGGCGGTGCATCTTGACGGCGATGCCCACCTGACCGGGCTCGTAGATGCGCGCCACCTCCTGGTCGCCGCGCAGCATGGCGTTGCCCTTGGCGTCCTTCGCTTCGTCGCTGTTCGAGTAGGGCACGACGCGGACCGTGTCGCCGAAGAGGTGCGTGGGCGCCGGGAACGTCGTCTCGCCGACCTTGATCAGCGCCGTCCACGGGTCGTCCGTCTTCTCGGCCTTCACCACGTCGGGGAATCGCGCGTTGAAGGCAGCGAAGTCGATCCGGAAGGCGCCCTTGTCCTTCACGTCCTCCGAGCTCTTGGCCGTGTCGTCGCTGCCCCCGCACGCGGCGGATGCCAGCGGCAGGGCCAGCAGGAGGACGGCAAGGACACGGCTGGGCAGGGCGAGGCGCGGTCGTCGGCTCATGGGCGCGCCCAGTGCAGGGAACATGCCTACCTGTGCCTACACGGCGGCTGGCCATTCTGCCGTCATAATTTCAACTAAATACATGTATTTAGATGCACGGTCGATCCCCGTGAAGCGCATCTGGGGGATCGATTGTCCAGGGGAATCGGGTGCCGAGATGGCTCGAAGCCACCCCAGGGCCCGGGGCGAGCCTCCCTCATATGGAGGCCACCCTTGGCGCACGGGGTGCTGACCCGAGGCGCGGGCTGGGGCATAGTCGGCGGACATGTCCACGCCCTCGGAGCTTTCCAAGACCCAGCTCGAAACCCTGCGCGCTCAGCTCCTCGCTGCGCGCGAACAGATCGTCGGCCGCGCGCGCATGGCCGCGCCGGTGAGCGCGCGCCAACCCGACGTCGGTGACGACATGGACGCGGCCGATCGCACCTCGGAGCGCGAGGAGACCGGCGCTCGCAACGAGCGCGAGCGCGCCCGCCTCGCCGAGATCGATCGCGCGCTGGCCAAGTTCGACCGCGACGAGTACGGCATCAGCGAGGACTCCGGCGAGCCCATCGGCTACGGCCGGCTGCACGCCCTGCCCTGGGCGCGCCTCACCGTCGCCGAGGAGGAGGCGCTGGCCAAGCGCCGCTGAAGTCGACGCGACCGCCTGCGGCGCGGCTGCGCGCCCGCCGGCGTTGCAGGGCCGCGGCCAGCGCCAGCAGCCCGCCCAGCGCCCAGCCGCCGCCCGAGGGCGAACGACCCCCGTCGCTGCAGCCGGCACAGCCGGCGCTCGGCGGCTCGTGCGTGGTCGGAGGCTCGGCGGGCGCCACCGGGCGCGATGGGTCGCTCGACGGCGGATCCGCGGGCGACACGGGGGGCGGCGCGTCGCTGGCCTTCGGCGCTCCCGTGAGGTCGAGCCCGATGTCGCCGATGGGCTGCACCTCGAAGGCCGCGAACGGCGGAGGCACGTTGCGGGTTCCGTTCGACAGCACGCCGCCCTCCGCCTTCTTGCCGTTGCCCTCGTAGGTGGTGGAGACGAGCTCGGTGCGGCACTTCCCCTCGTTCATGGTGATGCGGAAGACGTCGCGCACCTCGGTGAAGCCGTTCTTGATCGGCACCTGGAAGATGCGCGGCGTGGCCTTGATGCACTGCACACCGCGCTCGGCGAGGAGCGTCTTCACCGCCTCGTCGGTCTTCGGCAATGCATCGGCGTCCGCGCGCGTCAGGCTGTAGAGGCCGGGCGAGTAGCCTTGCCACGAGCGGTACGCCTCGCCCGCCTCCATCACCTCGGCCACGGCGCCCGCGCTGGTGTAGGTGGGGAAGGCGACGATGGCGCGCCCCTCGACGGGGGCGGAGAGCTGGAAGCTGTAGCCGACCCGGATGTACCCGGGCGGGGGCGGCACGTCGGCGCGCGCGGGACGGGCGAGACCGACCGCCAGCAGCGCGACCAAGGCCGGAGCTACGAGCTTCATCCGGGCGACGCCATCACGCGGCGCCGGTCCCGTCAACGACCCGGCTCGTACCTGCGCCGCACCGGCCAGCAGCCAACCGCGCGCTTCACCCGATCCTGGAGAGCAGCGACGCGTGGCTGCACCCTGGCCACAACCCCTCGCTGCAGGCGCACGGCAAGACCTTCATGGTCTACCACGCCTATCCGGCCGCCGACTCGGCCCTGGGCCGCCGCCCGATGCTCGATCGCATCGACTGGGGCGACGACGGCTGGCCGCTGATCAACGGCGGCCACCCCAGCGGCGGCGCGGTCGACTTGCTGCCCTGATCCGTCCCGCGGCTACGGGAACGACCGAGGCGGACCGAGGCGGACCGGGGCGCGACGTGCTCTCACCGCGGGTCTGCTTCGCAACGCGTTTCCGTCACGCGATGGTCAGGTCTCGGTTCCCGGGCGAATTTGTGTGCACAATCGTTCCGTGCAGCTTCGCCCCATCTCTTCGTACGCCCACGACCTCCGCGCTGTCCTCCCCGCCGACACGTTCGCCCCCGCGCGGTCGAGACTGTTGTGGCTGCCGGTGCACGTCGCCATCATCGCCGCGGCCACCTCCGTCATCGCTGCTGGCTGGTCTCCGTTCTGGCTCCTGCCGCTGCTCTCGGTGCTCATCGGCCTGTCCTTCGCCGGTCTCACCTTCCTGGCGCACGAGACGCTCCACGGCTGCGTGGTTCGCAACAAGCGCCTCCGTCACCTCGTCGGCTGCGTCACCTTCCTGCCCTTCACCGTCTCCCCGACGCTGTGGGTCGCCTGGCACAACCGGGTCCATCACGGTCACGCCAACGAGCCCGGCATGGATCCCGATGCCAACCCCACGCTGCCGGAGTATCAGGCCAGCGCGCGCGTCCGCTGGGTGACCGACAACTTCGCCCTCGGCCGGCAGAACCTCACCGGCATCATCGGTCTCCTGGTGGGATTCACCGGGCAGAGCTCGGCGGTCCTGTCCGGAGCCTTTCGCCACGGGTACCTGACGCGCCGGCAGCACCGCAGGGCGCTGCTGGAGACGGCGCTGGGCGTGGCCTTCTGGATCGTCGTCCTGGCCTTCGTCGGACCGCTGGCCTTCCTCTTTTCCTATGTGCTGCCGCTCATCGTCGCCAACGTCATCGTCATGGCGTTCATCTTCACCAATCACGGCCTGAGCCCGGTGACACGGACCAACGATCCGCTCGTCAACTCGCTCAGCGTGACCACCCCGCGCCTCGTCGAGTGGCTGACCCTGGGGTTCGGGCACCACGTGGAGCACCACCTCTTCCCGGCCATGAGCGCACGGCGCGCCCCGATGGTGCGCGCCCTGCTGCTGGAGCGCTGGCCGGACCGGTACCAGTCGATGTCGCTGTGGCACGCGCTGGTCACCATGCACCGCACCGGTCGCGTCTACGGGACGGACATCACCCTCAACGACCCGGTAGCCGGTGGCGAGTGGCCTGCGTTGCTGCCCGGTGGAGGCTATCCGCTGGCGCCTCGATGACCCTGACAGAAGTGGTTCAGCTCGTCGACCAGCGGATCTTCGCGCTTCACCGCCGCCTCCATGTCCCGATGCGCTGCCGCAAGGGCCGTGGCGTCCTTGGCCTGCGCGGCCATGGTCATGCCCCGCGCCGCGCGCACCACATCACGGGCCATGGTCACGTACTCTCCGCCCAGGCGGACCAGCTCGGGATCGGTGAGCTGCAACTTCGCCGCGATGCCCGCGGTCTCCTCCATGGTGTCCGCCATGCGGCGCAGATCGCCGACCCCCGAGGAGTCGGCCATGCCGTGGGCGCTGGCCTCGAGGCGCGTCACGCCGTCGTTGATCACCTCGATCAACGCGTTGCACTGCGTCTCCTTGGCGGCGGCGTCCGCCGCGTCCGCGCCGGCGTCGGCCTGGCCGGCGCTCGCCGCCTCGTCCGCGCCGCGCGCGCCGCCGCTGTCGGTGCCGCCGCACGCTGCCAGCGCCGCCGAGACGACCGACGCGGCCAGCGCGGCCAGCGTCCCGCGCGGTGACCTGGCGACCCTCGATCTCGCAGAGGCTCGGTACGTGCGGTCGGCAACGTCGCGCATGAGCGAGGCAGCCTACCGTAGCAGGCGGCTTCCTGGCGACGTCGCGTGAGGGCCGTGTTGCAGCAGGCAACGATCCGGGTCGGTCGCTCGAGCACCCGTCGCGGCCGGGGAGGAACTACGATCTCCCGATGCGCGCTGTCCGCTGCCACGAGCTCACCGGCCCTTCCGGCCTTCGCGTCGACGACATCGCCGATCCCACGCCTGGCGCCGGCGAGGTGCTCATCGACGTCCGCGCCGCCGGGGTGAACTTCCCGGACATCCTCGTCACCCAGGGCAAGTACCAGTTCAAGCCCACGCCGCCCTTCATCCCGGGCGGCGAGGTGGCCGGTCTGGTCCAGGCGGTCGGCGCGGGCGTCACCGGCTTTGCGCCCGGCGACCGCGTGGCTGCCTTCATGCTCCACGGTGCCTTCGCCGAGCGCGTCGTCGTGCCCCACCAGGCCGTGTATCCGCTCCCCGCGGCCGTGGCGTTCGAGGTCGCCGCTACCAGCGTCCTCACCTACGGGACCACCATGCACGCGCTGGTCGATCGCGCTGCCCTCGCCGCCGGTGAGACCCTGCTGGTGCTCGGTGCCGCCGGAGGCGTGGGCATCGCCGCGGTGGAGATCGGCAAGCTCCTCGGCGCGCGCGTCATCGCCGCGGCATCGAGCGAGGACAAGCTCGCCTTCTGTCGCGCGCACGGCGCCGACCTGGGCATCGACTACGCGAAGGAGAGCCTCAAGGAGCGAGCCAAGGCCCTGGCGCCCGCCGGCGTCGACGTCGTCTACGACCCGGTGGGCGGCGCGCACACCGAGGCCGCGCTGCGGGCCATCGGCTGGGCCGGGCGGCACCTGGTGGTCGGCTTCGCGTCGGGCACCATCCCCAGCATCCCCGCCAACCTGATGCTGCTCAAGTCGTGCCAGCTGGTGGGCGTCTTCTGGGGCGCATTCGCGGCGCGCGAGCCGGAGCGCAATCGCGCCCACCTGGCGCGCGTCTTCGCCTGGATCGCCGAGGGGCGGATTCGACCGCACGTGGACGGCACGTTCTCCTTCGCCGACGCGGGCAGCGCGCTCGAGCGCCTGGCGCGGCGCGAGGTGCAGGGCAAGCTGGCGCTCGTCCCCTAGCTCGAGTGCTGCGGTCGCGGCGATGCGGGCCGGGGCGCTGCGGCGCTGTCATGCAACAGACGGCGAATGGCATCGATGGCCACCACCGTCCCGGTCGCCTGGCGCCGGCGATTTCCTGCTCCACCGGGGGATGACCGGGCCCGGCCTGCGTATCACCACGCCTCCGGTTGCCCCGTGGGGGTGCGGCCGGCCTCCTCTCTTGCTTGTGGGGTGATCGCATGGGGAACACGAAGGTCGTTGTGTGCGCGGTGGCCGTCCCGACGGCGACGCTGGCGGTGGGCTGTGGCAGCGACGGCGGCGATGGCACCAGCGGCAGCGGCGGCGAAGGCGGCGAGTCCAGCGGCACAGCGCCGCCGGTCCCGGTCCCGGCGGCGCGGCCCGGTCGGTCCGGGGGCAGCGGACCCGCCAGCGGTGGCTCCGGTCCCGCGAGCGGCGGCAGCGGCCTGGCGGCGCCGGCCCCGGCTCCGGCGGCGCAGGGCCATGCGAGGGCGCTTCCAACGTCGACGACGACGGCGACGGCTTCGACGAGACGCAGGGCGACTGCAACGACTGCGACGCCAACACCAACCCCGGAGCCGTCGACGTCATCAGCGTCGACGCCAACGGCGACGCCCTGCCGGCCAACCAGCAGTTCGACGAGGACTGCGACGGCTCGCCGGCGCTCCCGGGCGACGCCTCGTGCGACAACGCCGCCGCGTTGACCATCGACAGCAACGACGCCATCCACGGCGCCAACGCCATGGACATCTGCAAGGTGAGCCAGAACGGCTCCTGGGGCATCGTCAGCGCGCAGTACGTGCAGGTCGACCTGTCCCCGCTGCCCGATCCCATCGGCCACGGCTTGCTCCCCGCCTTCGGCTCGCTGGTCTCGCCGCAGCACGGAGTGAAGATGCTGGCGCTCTCCTCCGGAACGGCGCGCCAGCCGACAGACCCGGGCTACCAGAGCGTCAGCGGCCACGACAAGGGCTACACCTCGCCCCACCCGCCGGGATTCCCCATCGAGTCGGCCGCATGCCCGGTGATCACCGGCGAGCCGCACGACTCGCGGCGCTGCAGCTCGAGCTCAAGGTGCCGACGAACGCCCAGAGCCTGTCGTTCAAGTTCAAGTTCCACACCTACGAGTTCCCGACCTACATCTGCAGCATCTACAACGACTTCTTCGTGGCGCTCATGGACCCGCCGCCGATGGACGTCGATCCGCTGAACAAGAACATCGCCTTCGACGGCAGCGGCAACCCGATCAGCGTCAACAACGCGCTCCTCGACGTCTGCACGCCAGGGACCTACGGCGGCAAGGTCTTCGCTTGCCCCGGCGACATCAACGAGCTGGTCGGCACCGGCTTCGATGCCAACGGGGCCACCTCGTGGCTGCAGACCAACGCGCCCGTCACGCCGGGCAGCGTCATCACCCTGACCTTCGGGGCCTACGATTCCGGGGATGGCATCCTCGACTCCACGGTGCTGATCGACGACTTCCAGTGGTCGGCGAACCCCGCCCAGACGGGCACCGACGACGCTTGCCTCAGCGGTGGGACGCGCACCTGCGACGTCTGCGTCATCGACGCCATCGAGCCCGAGGGCTGCTGCGACGACGAATGGACCGCTTGCCAGGGGAACGCGGCTTGCTCCAGTCTGTCGAGCTGCGTCTCCCTGTGCAGCAACCAGGTGTGCATCGACGGCTGCTTGGCCAACTACCCCGGCGGGGTGGCGCTCTACCAGGGCGCGCTCGACTGCCTGTACGGGCAGGACGCTGCCGACGTCGGGGCCTGCGGCCTGGTCTGCGATCTGACGCACGCGGCGACGCTCGCCGCGCTGCTGCTGCTGTGGGTCGGTGCTTCCTGCACCGCCGCAGCGCCACGGGCCCCGCCCCGGGCGCGGCCGTGGCGCTGCCGGATGAACCGCCGCTCGCCAGCCGCCGACGGCGCCTGCCGTGCAGCCGATCGACGCCGGCGCGGCCGACGCGGACCCGGCCGCTGCCGACGCCGGCGCGGTCATCGACGAGGCGGCGGCACGCGCGGCCCTCGACGCGCAGCCCTACCGCCAGCCGTCGTTGCCGCCGGCGCTCGGCGCCGCGCCGGCGACGCGCTACGCGCGGCTCGACGCGCGCAAATGCAAGGCCGAGCTCGCCGCGCGGGGCATCGCCTTCCGCGAGGTCCATGGCGGCCCGCGCGGCGTGGCCGTTCCCGTCCGCCTCACGGCGCCGCTGCGCGGCGTGCGCGTGGTGGCGCCGGGAGGGAAGGGAAACCACGACGTCCTCGACTGCCGACTGGCGCTGGCCCTCGACGACGCCGCCGAGGCGATGGCCCGCCAGCAGGTGAGCTCCGTGCGTATCGACAGCTTCCACCGGCGGGGTGCGCGCCTGCCGGGCCGCCGCAAGCCCAGCCAGCACGCGCTGGGCCTCGCCGCCGACGTGATGTCGTTCACCCTCCTCGACGGGCGCACGGTGAGCATCGCCGCCGACTGGCAGGGAGGGCGCGGCGAGCCGGCGTGCGGTCCGCAGGCCGGCCCCCTGGCGCCGAGCACCGAGACCATCGCCGTGCGCAACATCGTCTGCGCGCTGGCCGCCGAGGGAATGTTCCACCGTGTGCTGACGCCGGGCTACGACGCCGCCCACGAGAGCCACCTCCACCTGGACATCGCCCGCGACGCCAGGGCGATGTCGGTGCGCTGATGGCCCGCGGTCCGTCGTCGGCGGGGTGGGTGGAGTAGCCGCTATCGTGCGCGGCCTGCTGGCGGAGGCAGGTGGCGCCAGGCGGGAAGTTCGGGGCGCGCGCGGGCGTTGTCGACGGCGAGGCGCAGGACAGCGATGAAGGTGGTCGTCTTCGGTGGGGCCACCGGCATGGGGCTGGCGCTGGCGCGGCGCATGGCGGCGCGCGGAGACGCAGTGTTCCTGCTCGGCATCGAGCCCGATCTCCTGGCCGGCGCCGCCGCCGACCTCCGGGCCCGACACCCGCTTCGCATCCCGGTCCGCTGGGCGCTCTGCGACCTGGAGCGGCCAGAGGGGTTCGCGGGCGCGCTCGACGAGGCCGACGCGGCCCTCGATGGCTTCGACACCGTGGTGGTCACCGCCGCGATGTTCGCGACGCAGCAGGAGCTCGAGGCGGACGTCGAGCTGGCGCGCCGTCTCCTGGTCGCCAACCACGCGCACACCGTGGCCTTCTGCGAGCGCGCGCGCCGGCGGCTCGCCCCGCGTGGAGGCGGCAGGCTGGTCGTCTTCTCGTCCGTTGCCGGCGATCGCGGGCGCAAGCCCGTCGGGATCTACGGCTCCAGCAAGGCTGGCCTCTCGGCGTACCTGGAGGCGCTGGACCACGCGCTGTACGGAACGGGCACCTCGGTCACCTGCGTCAAACCCGGTTTCGTCAGGACCGGCATGACCGCCCGTCTGCCGGTGCCGCCATTCGCCGGTGAGCCAGACGGCGTGGCCGAGGAGGTGCTCCGGGCCATCGACGAACGGCGGCCCGTGGTCTACGCGCCCGCCATCTGGTCACCGATCATGCGCGTGGTGCGGCTCCTGCCTCGCTGGGTCATGCGTCGCACGGCGTTCTGAGGCGCGGGGCTGCTGTCCCCGACCGCCTGACGCCGCAGCGCGGTCGCGCCAGCGCCTGACGCTGCTGCGCGGTCGCGCGAACGGTCACTTCTTCCGCGACCGGGACCGCGTCGGCGCGGCGACGCGGCGCGCGGCCGCCGCCTTCGCAGGGCGCGGCGGTGCTTCCAGGTAAGCGCGTCGGGTGCGCACCGGGGCCCGGTTCAGCCAGGCTTCGGTCAGCAGCCTGCGCAGCTCGGCGCTGCCGATGGCGGCCAGGCGCACCAGGACGGCCGCGTAGCCATCGAAATGGGGCGTGGTGAAGTACACCCGTGGCTGCGCAGCGAGCAGCGCCTCCTTCGTGTCCAGGTCGGGAACCCAGGCGCCGAGGATGTGGCCGGTGGGTGCGCCCTTGCCCAGCGCCTCGAGGTCGGCGCGCCGCAGCGGCCTTTCCCAGGCAAGCAGCTTGTTCTTCACGCGCCAGCTCCGCGGAGACGTCTCGACGGTCTCCGGGAGCGCCCGCAGGATGGATCGAACGTTCGCCCAGGTCGCCACCGTGCCGGACTGCAACAGCCCGATGGCCGCGGCAAGCGCGACGCGCCTGCGTGGCGAGCTCCGGGCGCCGACCTGCGCCCCGAGCTCGCCGAGCGCTGAGCCGCTCACGCCATCGAGGCCACCAGCTCGTCGAGCTGGTCCATCGTCTCGCGCATCCCGCTCTCCATGCCCGACTCGAGGGTCATGGTCCGGGCCTCGGCCGAGGGATAGAGCTCGTGGGAGACCAGGAACGTCTTGCCCTCGCGTTCCTCGAGCTGGATGGTGCAGACCACCGCGCCGGCCTCGGCCATGGGCTCGAAGATCTGCGTGTAGATCAGGCGCGTGTGCGGGGTGACCTCGGTGTACTCGCCCGAGAAGCCGATCTCGTCGCCGCTGGGCAGGCGCAGCACGTAGCGGTACTTCCCGCCGACGCGCACGTCGGCTTCGCACAGCGACAGCGTGACCCCGTGCGACTTCGGCGCCCACCAGCGCTCGACCAGCTCCGGCCGCGTCCAGGCATCGAAGACGATGCGCGCCGGGCCGTTGAAGGTGCGGCTGATGATGATCGTCCGGTCGCCCTCGAGCTTCATCGACGTGCGGTCCATCCGGCTAGCCTCGGTTCTTTCGGTTGCGTGCATCGGGTTTCTCCTTCTCCTTGAGCTCTTCGATGAGCTGGTCGAGGTCGTCGAGGCGCGCATCCCAGAGCTGGCGATAGCGGTCCAGCCAGACGTGCAGCTGGCGCAGCGGTTGCGCGCGCAGCTCGTAGAGCCGCTGCTGGGCCCTCGGCTGCATCTCCACCAGCCCGGCCTCGCGCAAGACGCGCAGGTGCTTGGAGACCTGTGGCTGGGCCATGCGCAGCCGCTCGCCGATGTCGTTCACCGGGCGAGGCCCGGCGCGCAGCAGCTCGACGATGCGGAAGCGGTTGGGCTCGGCCAGAGCCGCGAACGTCTCGACCATGATCCGAGTATGCTCACTCAGGTATATACCTGTCAAGGCATGTTCGATCGATTCCGGACTGGCGGGCGGGCTAGTGGCAGGCTGGCCGGGTGGAGCTCGCGGACCGTCTGAAGCCGCCGTCAGGCTGGCGCGGGGATCGACGCCGCTGGCTGCAGCTGGCGCTCGGCTGCTGCGGCGGTGCGGGCGCGGCGTGGGCGCTGGGGGTGGAGCCGCGGTGGCTCGAGGTCACCGAGCACCGGATCCCCGTGCCCGGCTTGCCGCAGGCCCTGGAGGGCTTCGCCGTCGCCCAGCTGTCGGATCTGCACCTCTCCGGCGTGGCCGGCATCCACGAGCGTGTCCTCGACGAGCTGCGCCAGCGCGCGCCGCAGCTGGTGGTGGTCACCGGCGACGCGGTGGAGGACACGGCGCACCTGCCCGCGCTCGGCGAGCTCTGCGCTGCGCTGCGCACACCTGGCCGCCAGGTGATCGCGACGCGCGGCAACTGGGAGCACTGGGGCCAGGTGCCGGTGGAGGAGCTGCGCGCCGTATACCAGCGCGCGACGGCGCGCTTGCTGATCAACGAGCCGCTGGCGCTGGACGGCGTGACGGTGATGGCCATCGACGACGCGTGCAGCGGACATGCGGACGCGGAGGCTGCCATGCGCTCGGCCGCGCCGGCTCCGGCGCGGTTGCTGCTCACGCACGCGCCCGGGATCCTGGACGAGCTCCCGGCCTCCGCGCCGCGCTTCGACCTGGCCCTCGCCGGGCATACACACGGTGGCCAGGTGCGCGCGGGCACGGCCACCGTCTGGGTGCCTCCGGGATCTGGGCGCTTCCGCGCCGGTCGCTACCAGACCGCGCAGGGCCCGGCGTACGTGAGCCGTGGCATCGGTACCAGTGTCCTAGCGGTACGCATGATGTGTCGCCCCGAGCTTCCGATCTTCCGCCTGGTACGCGGCTGACCACCCTGTCGCTGTCGACGCGGAGGGCGCAAGATGCCGGCGATGCCCATCCGCTCCACCGAAGAGGCGCTCGCGCTCCTGCGCGCGCGCGGCGTCGTCGCGCTCACCGCGCAGCCCCCGCTGCCATCCCTGGTGGAGGAGGTCGCCGGCGAGCCGGTGCGCGGCAGCTGGTGGGCCCATGCCAAGGGCGGCGACATCTATCGCATCGCCAACGAGCTCGAGGACCATGACGAGGTGCTCGTCGCCAAGCTGGTGGCCGGGAAGGTGACCTTCGTCCACGCGCGGCCCTCTGTGCCAACGTGCGTGAGACACCGCTCCCCCCTAAGTTTAGTGTAGAGG
>JBBJMR010000068.1:0-31573 GCA_037720395.1 Polyangiaceae bacterium | reverse complement strand
GGGGGCTTTCCCGCGGCCCCCCTCCCGGCGGGGGGCGGGGCCGAGGGGCACGTTCGCGCCCGCCCGTCCTCGTAAAAGCTCCGGGCGGGGGGTCCAGCCGCACGCCGCGCCCGTTCGCTTTGGGTTTCGTATGCCGCGCCGGGGAAAATTGTTCCACCCAGGCGTGGGCCGACGATGTCCCGCCCGCCGGCGGTCGTCACTCGGCCAGGAAGAGCGTGGCGGCGAACAACGCCTCGGGCTCGAGCCACTGCTCGCGGCAGCGGAAGCCCGCCTCGCGGCCCATCTCGCGCACCAGCTCGGGCGTGAACTTGTAGGAGCTCTCGGTCCAGATGCTCTCGCCCTCGGCGAAGGCGAACGTCTGGTCGCAGCCGGCGATGCGCACCGACTGCTGGCGGCGGCTGACGAGGTGCATCTCGATCCGCGACTCGGCGCTGTTCCACACGGCGCGGTGCGCGAAGGCGCCGAGGTCGAACTCGCCCCCCAGCTCGCGGTTGATGCGCGACAGGATGTTCTTGTCGAAGGCCGCGGTGACGCCCAGCGGGTCGTCGTAGGCCAGCATCAGCTGCTTCTCGGGCTTCACCAGATCGGCGCCGAGCAGCAGGCCGTCGCCCGGCCGCAGCGTGGCCCGGATGGTGGCCAGGAATTCGGCCCGGGCGGGCGGATCGAAGTTGCCGATGTTGGACCCCAGGAACAGGACGAGGACGCTGCCCTCGCGCGGTCGCTGCTCGGCGGCGCGGCGCAGGCCAGCCTCGTAGGTGGCGCGGTGCCCGGTGACGGAGACGTGCGAGAGCCGCCCGAGCGTGCGCTCGGATTGCTCGAGGGCGGTGCGCGAGATGTCGATGAGGTGCACCGAGAGGTCGCCGCGCCCCCGCAGGGCCTCGGCGACCATGGCGATCTTCTCGCCGCTGCCGCAGCCGAGCTCGATGAGCGATACCGGGTCGCAGAGGGGCGCCACCATGCCGTGGGCGTTGCGCCGCAGCAGGCTGTTCTCGGCGCGCGTCACCGGGTACCACGGCAGGTGGCAGATGGCCTCGAAGAGGTGCGAGCCGAGCGCGTCGTACAGGTACTTCGAGGGGAGCTGCTTGGGCAGCATCGCCAGCCCCTCCCGGACGTCGCGGGCGAGCTCGCTCCCGGGGTGGCTGTTCGACATCGCGCGAGCCTAGGCAGCGCTGCACCGAGATGCCACCCCGCGAACTTCCCCAATGTCGCGTAGGGCCAGAGGTGCAGCGGTCAGCCCGCCCGGTGGCCCGGCGGGGCACGATTTCCGAGTGGGCGCACGAGTGCGAGGGGCTACACGCCTTCCGGCCCGGGTCGTGGTAGACGCGCGCCATGACGGTCTCCCCGGATGGCGGCGACGCAGCATCGCCCCCGGCCGGCGCTGCGCCCAACCGGGCGGCGCCCCTCCTGCCAGCCACGCCGTGCCGCTTCGACCAGGCGTTCCTCGACGACCTCCCCTACGACCCCGAGGTCCTCTTCTTCGACGAGCTGCTGGAGATCGACGCCGAGCGCAGCATGGTCCGCTGCCGCATGCCCACCGATCGGCCGCTGCCGTTGACCAGCTCGCAGCGCACCCACCCCGTCCGCCACCCGAGCCACGTGGCCGGCGCGGTGATGGTGCACGCCACCGGCATGATCGGCTTCGTGCACGCCTACTACCTGCTCGGCCTGCGCCACCACCTCGGCTGGGTCGGCTACGGCACGCACATCCATCGCGTCGTGTTCCGCAAGCTGGTGCCGCCGGGGTCGCCCATCGACGCTCGCTGCGTGGCCACGCGGCTGCGCCTGGGCAAGTCGCGGCACGTCATCCGCTACGAGCTCGAGCTCCGCCACGAGGGCGACATCTGTTACGAGGGCGACCAGACCGCGGTGTGGATGATCACCGGAACGCCCGGCTGAGCGAGGGTGGCGTGGACGTCGGCACCATCACCCCGTCGACCCGCGATCTGTCGCAGGCGCTGAGCACGCGCAAGAAGACCCTGGCGCTGGTGGCCCTCCTCGACGATCAGCGCCCGGAGGACGAGGCGGCGCGCCTCGACGACGCCGGCGCGCCGGCCTTCGCCTTCTCCGACGCGGCGGAGAGCATGCAGCGCGCGGCGCGCTCGACGAAGAGCGTGCCTGCCCTGTGCCTGTCGCCGCTGCGACAGCGGCAGGCGTGCCTCGAGGCGCGCTGGTTCGGCGCCGACGGGGTGTGCGTCGACGGCGCGCTGCCTGCCGACGCCTGGGAAAGCCTGGCCCATCGCGCTCGACCCGGATGATGGCGCTCGCCGCCGTCGCCGACGCCGCCGAGGCGACGCACGCGGTGGCTGCCGGTGCGCGCGGCGTGCTCGTCGTTCCCGCCCGCGCTACCGAGCTGGCCGGCGCCGGTGGCCAGGGCTGGGCGGCGACGCTGCAGGTCATCGACGGCGTCCTGGCCGCCGTGCCGCGCGGCACGCTGGTGGTCGCGCACGTCGAGGGCGCGGACGCCGAGCTGTTGCGCGCGCTGCGCGGCGTGGACGCGGCTGTCCCGCCGCCGTGCACCGCGCGGAAGGGTTCGCCGCGCTGCTCGCCGAGCTCGAGGGTGAGTCCGGCCGCCAGCGAGAGAGGAGTCTGGGCGCGCGGACTGACGCGGGGTCGACGAGGCGCCGGTAGCGGCGCTGGCCGGCGGCCTCGACGGCGCCCTCGACGCGAGGGCGCGCACGCGGCACGCTCCAGGTCATGAGCGAAGCGAGCTCGGACGAGCCGATGCCACCGGCGCGCAGCGCCGCGCGGTGCGCGAGGGCGCGCTCCTGTCGCGGCCCGACCTGGGCACGCTGGTGGTCACCGGCGGCGAGCGGCAGAGCTGGCTGAACGGTCTGGTGACGTGCAGCTCCAGGGTCTGGTGGCCGGGCAGGGGGCGCGCGGGCTGGTGTGCTCCAAGCAGGGCAGGGTGCAGGCCGAGGTCTGGGTGGTGCTCGGGACGACCGCCTCTTCCTCGGCGTGCGCCGCGACCGCGTGGCGTGGTTGCGCGAGACCTTCGACCACCACCTGATCATGGAGGACGCCGAGGTCGCCGACGCGTCCGCCGATCACGCCTGGCTCCTCTGCGACGGGCCGCTGTCCGCCGCGCTGCTGCCGGTGGCGCGCGGCGCCGGCGCGCAGGGCGCGCAGATCGATCGCAGCGGGCTCGGGGGAGCGGCGGTGGTCGCCCCCGCCGCCGACCTGGACGCGGTGGCCGGCGCGCTGCTCGCGCACCAGGCCGGCGAGGTGAGGGGGGCGACCGAGGAGGGATGGCGACAGCTGCGTGTGGAGCTGATGCTCCCGGAGCAGGGCATCGACTACGACGAGCAGGTCTGACCCGCAGGAGGCCGCGCTCGAGGAGCGTGCCGTCTCCTTCCAGAAGGGCTGTTACCTCGGGCAGGAGGCGGTGTTCATGATCCAGCACCGCGGCCACCCACCGAAGCGCCTGGTCCAGCTGCGCGTCGACGGCGATGACGCCGTGCCTCCCGGTACCCCGCTCAGCGCTGCCGGCGTGCCCAGCGGCACGGTGACCAGCAGCGCGCCCGCACCCGAGGGCGGCGCCACCCTGGCCCTCGGGTACCTGAAGTACAAGCACGCGGAGGTGGGCACGGCGGTGGACGTCGCCGGCCGTCACGCCGAGGTGCGCATCGGCCGCGCCCCATCCCCCGGCGGCTGAAGCCGTCCAGACGGATGACCGCGGAGGCACGGAGACACGTCGGAGTCGGTCAGACCTCTGCGTGCCTCCGTGGTGATCTCCGAGCGGATGGCGCTCAGGGGAAGATCTCGCGCTCCCCGTACACGGAGGCGATGCGCTGCAGCGCCACGGCGTAGGCGGCCACGCGCAGCGAGCACTTGCGCTGCCGCGCCACCTCGCCGACCTCGCGGTAGGCGCGCTTCATGGCCTTCTCCAGGCGCACGTCGACCTCGTCGAGCGACCAGCTCTCGCTGCGCTTGTTCTGCACCCACTCGTAGTAGCTGACCGTCACGCCGCCGGAGTTGGCGAGCACGTCGGGCAGGATGTCGATGCCGCGCTCGAGGAGGAGCTTCTCGCCCTCCGGCGTGCACGGACCGTTGGCGCCCTCGGCCACCAGGCGGACCTGGAGGTCGTTGGCCTCGTCCACGCCGACCTGGGCCTCGAGGGCGGCGGGGATGAAGATGTCGGCCTTGAGGCGGAAGAACTCCTCGCGGCTGACCTGCTTGCCGCCGGGGTAGCCGGCGATGGAGCGGTTGCGCTTCACGAAGTCCTGCAGCTTGTGCGGGTTGAAGCCCTCGGGGTTGTAGAGGTACCCGGTGTGATCGCCGACGGCGACGGTCGAGGCGCCGAGGCGCGAGAGAATGACCGCGGCGTGCGAGCCGACGTTGCCGAAGCCCTGCACCAGCAGCGTCGAGCCGCCGAGCTGGAAGCCGCGCTCCTCGGCCCACTCGGTGATGCAGTGGACCAGGCCCTGGCCGGTGGCCTTCTCGCGGCCCAGGGTGCCGCCCGAAGCCACCGGCTTGCCGGTGACCACGCCCTTCACCGACTGCTTGAAGAACTGGCCGACGGTGTTCATGTACGTGTCCATGGCCCAGGCCATGGTGCGCGCGTCGGTGCCCACGTCCGGCGCGGGGATGTCCGTCTCCGGGCCGATGTTGTTGCCGAGGGCGTGGAAGAAGCGGCGCGTGATGCGCTGCAGCTCGGCGGGCGAGACCTCGTTGGGGTTGAACTTGATGCCGCCCTTGCCGCCGCCGAGGGGCAGGTTCATGAGCGCGCACTTCCAGGTCATCATCGCCGCCAGCGCCTTCACGTCGTCGAGCGTGACGCCCTCGTGGTAGCGCATGCCCCCCTTGTAGGGGCCGAGCAGGTTGTTGTGCTGGATGCGGTACCCCTTGAAGAGGCGCCACGAGCCGTCATCCATCTTCACCGGGAAGTTGACGATGATCTCGTTCTTCGGCTGGCTGAGGATGGTGGTGATGTACGAGGGCAAGGAGATGAGCTTGGAGGCCTCGTCCAGGTAGCCCTGCACGACGCGGAAGAACTCGTATCGCGGCTTGCCGCCCGGGGTGAGACCGCTCTGGCTCGGCCGATCGGGGGGAATGCTGCGCGTCTCGATCTGGGGTTCGGGGGTGGTGGCCATGGGGCAACCTCTGTGTGTAGTCCCGCGCGATGGCAGCTTCAAGAAGGCGGAGATACGCGTCCGCGAAGCAACGCATCACGCATTGCGTCAGGCTGGTCGAGGCTCGTCGGACTTGCTCGAGGCTGCTCGAAGGCCCCCTCGGAGGCGAGACGCTTGCGAGCGAGCGCGCGGCGCGTGCCGTTCAGCGCGCCCAGAGGACGTACAGGTAACAGATGGTCCCGGTGACCAGCAGGGCGTCGACTCGATCGAGGATGCCACCGTGGCCGGGCACGATGCCGCCCGAGTCCTTGACGCCGAAGGAGCGCTTGAGCAGCGACTCGCCCAGGTCGCCCACCTGACCGAGGGCGCTGCCCACCACGCCCAGCGCCAGCGCGTGCCCGAGCGGCAGCGAGCGCAGAAAGAGGAAGTGCGCCAGCAGGGCGCCGACCACACCGCCGGCCACCCCACCGAGCGAGCCCTCGACGGTCTTCTTCGGGCTGACCGCCGGGTAGAGCTTGTGCTTCCCCAGGAAGCGCCCGGCGAAGTACCCACCGGTGTCGGAGAGCCAGGAGAGCAGCAGCGCCAGCACCACGAACGAAGCGCCGTCCTCGCCGCCGTCGCGGCGGAGCATGGCCAGCGCCGCCATCCCGCCGCCGACGTAGAGCGGGCCGAAGGCGAGGGCCATGGTGCGCATGGCCGCCGTCTTCATGTCACCGAGGCGGACCAGGGTGATCACCATGCCCACCAGCGGGACGACCAGGAACAGGGTCAACAGCTGGACCGCGGAGCCGGTGCAGAACCAGATGCCCAGCGTGAGCGCCACCGTGATCACCGTGGCCGCCGCTCGCGAGACGTCGTCCTCGGGGTGCGTCATCCCGAAGAGCTCCCAGGCGCCGACGGCCGTCGCCGCGGCGACGAAGCACAGCCACCCCCACGGCGGACCGAGGTAGAGCAGGGCGAGGATGATCGGGCCACCGACCAGCGCGGTGGCGAAGCGCACCGCCAGGTTGGAGTTGGCGCTCTTCGCCGGCTTCGCCGCGGCCGTGCTCTCGCTCACGCTCGGATCCTACCCGCCGCCGGGCCGACGCCGTCGTGGCGCGGCGCTGGAGCGGTCTCGCCACCATCTGCCCCCTCGTCGCCGCCGTCTGCGGGATCGGCATCCGAGGAGGCATCCGCCCCGGGCACCGGGGCCGCGGGCCGGCCCACCAGGCCGAAGCGGCGCTCGCGCACCTGGTAGCTGGCGATGGCGCGGAAGAGGTCCCCCTCGTCGAAGTCTGGCCAGAGGCGATCGGTGAAGGCCAGCTCGGCGTAGGCAGCCCCGTAGAGGAGGAAGTTGGAGAGGCGCTGCTCTCCACCGGTGCGGATGATGAGGTCCGGCTCCCCCACCTGCAGGCTCGGCAGCCGCGCCCCGAGCAGATCGGCGTCGATGCGCTCCGGATCGAGCTCTCCGCGCGCGGCCTCGCGCGCCAGCTCACGGGCGGCAGCGGCGATCTCCTCGCGCCCTCCGTACGACAGGGCCAGGGCCAGGGTCATGGACGAGTGATGCGCGGACGCGTTGCGGAGCGGGTCGAGCACCTCGCGGACCGGCGGAGGCAAGCGGGAGAGATCACCGATGGCCACGAGTCGGATGCCGTTGCCGAGGATCTCGTCGTGCTCCGAGAGCAGGTACTCCCGCAACAGACCCATGAGGGCCTCGACCTCACCCGGAGGCCGCGCCCAGTTCTGCTCGCTGAAGGCGTAGAGGGTGAGCGCATCGAGGCCGAGGCGGCGGCAGATGCGCACGATGCGGCGCACGGCGGCGCTGCCTGCCTGATGGCCGGCCTCGCGCGGTTCGCCGCGCTGCTGCGCCCAGCGGCCGTTGCCGTCCATGATGATCCCGATGTGCCGGGGCAGGTTGCGCGCCTTGACGTGTACCATTAGAGGTGCGGACGGCCTCTAGCCTAACCCCGCTTCTGCCACGGAACGCGCACCCCTGGAAGCCCGCTGGGCATCGCGCTCCAGCTCGGGCGCGCCGGCGCGGCACGCGCAGCGACATTCCCGGCCGGGACACCGGTCGACATGGGCATCGACATGCAGACAGGAATCGGTCTCACCGTCACCCTCCGCCTGCGCCTCGGCGCCGCCTCGGCCCGGGGCATCGGCGACGCGGCCGACCCGGCCCGGGTGCTGGGCATGTTCGGCGACGTGGCCCGCGAGCTGCTCGCCCGGCTGGACGGCGATCAGGGCGAGCTGCGCTCGCGGGAGGCGGTCGAGGTCCTGGCCCCGCGGCGCGGCGGCGATTACCTCGAGGTGACCGGCGTCATCACTGAGGTCGGCCGCGAGACGCGCGCGCTGGCCTTCGAGGCGCGGCGCGTGGTCGAGAGCGCGCGCGGCCCGGGGCTCGCGCCGTCGGCCGCCGACGCCCTGGCTGATCCGGTGGCCGTCTGTCGGGCCATCGGCACCGCCGTCGTTCCGGTGGCTCTGCAGCGCAGGCCGCGGTTGGTGCTGCCCGCGCTCTCCGCGCCGCCACCGGATGTCGCCTCGTTGCCCGAGCCGCGTCCGATCATCACCCCGGCCCCGAACGTCATCGTCACGCCCGTGAACACCGAGGCGCTCCTCGGCATCACCCTGCTGGTTGGCGATCGCCCGGCGCGCGAGGTGGCCGAGGTGGCAGCGGCCGCGCGCGACGCCGGTGCCGCGCTGGTGCGCCTGGAGGGCGGCCGCGGCGCGTCGCTGGACGCGATGGTGCGCGAGGTGCGTGCGCGCTGCGACGTGCTCATCGAGGTGGGCACCGACGGTCCGCCGGACCGGGACCTCCAGGCGCGCAGCGCCGGCATCGCGGCGCGGCCCGACATGGTCACCGTGGCTGCCGGCTCCTTCAACCGGGGCGACGCGGTGGCGAGCACGCCCCGCGCGCTGGTGCGTGAGCTCCTCGCGCTCGTGCGCGCCGCCGGCGCCGCGTCGGTGCTGGAGTGCGTGGGCCTCGGCGATCTCGACGAGGCCGTCGTGCTCGCGCAGGAGGGGCGCTGGGTGCAGCGCCGAGCCGCGTGCGCTTCCTGCTCGGGGCCCCCGGCCTGCCCGGCGCGCGCGAGGACGTCCTGCGCGCGCTGGTCGGGCTGCTGCCGGCGGGCGCGCGCTTCTCGGTGGAGGCTCCGCCGGCGGCGCTCGATGCGCTGAGCGACGCCGCGCTCCGCCTCGGCGGCGACCTGCAGCTCGCCGGCCACGCAATGCACGACGCGCCGGCGCAGGTGGCTGCCGCGGCGGCCCGCGCGCGGGCGTCCGGGCGCGGCGCGGTCGATCCGGAGCGCGCGCGCCAGCTCCTCGGGCTGTCGCCGCGCTGAGGCCATGCGCGCGCCTTCGCCTTCGCCTTCGAGCTCGTCGTTCCGCGGGCGGCTCCGCGCCCACGCGCGACTGCGCTACCCGCTGGTGGCGCTGGCGGCGGGCCTTGCGCTGGTGCGCGGCTGCGCGGCCGGCGCGCCGCCCTCGCGCTCCGTCGAGGCCATCGCCGCCGCGCTCGGTCGCGCCGCCGGCGGCGAGGTGTCGCCCCACGACTTCGTGTGGAGGCTCGCGGTGGCTTCCTCGCCGACGCCTTCCTCGGCCGGCGCGTGCTGTTCCTGGCGCGGCGCGCGGACACGGGGCAGCGCGACCTCTACCGCGCGCGCGTCCGGCTCACGCGCAACGGCCACCCGCTGTCCGTCGATGCGCCCCACGATCTCACCGACACGCCGCTCGATGACGACGGCGACCTGCTCGCCTTCGGCCACTGGGCGGCCTTCGCCAACCGCGGCGAGGCGGCGGTGCGCAGCGTGACCGTCCTCGACCTGCAGGGCGAGCCCGGCGGGGCGCTGGCGGCGCGCGCCGAGCGCTGGCTGGACACGGGCAGCACACGTGGCCTGGGTCGGCAGGAGGTCGCCTTCGCCGAGCCGCCTGCGGACGTGCGCTTCGAGATCACCGGCGACGAGGTGGTGCTGGCCCTGGGCGCCGAGCGCGTGCCGGCCCTCCTCGATGCGCGCCGCGGTGTCCTCACCGGCACCGCGGGCGCGGACCACGGGCGCGCGCCTACCGCCTCCCGGCGTCACCGCCTCCCTCGCTGTCCGCGGTGTGGCAGCGCCTCGCGGGGCGCGTCGCCGGCGCCGGCGTCGGGCGCGCCGCCAGCGCCATCGGCGAGGCGGCGCGCACGTTTGCGGCACGCGCGGCGACGGTGACCGTCGGCGCCCCGTCGCGCCTCGACGACTGGGCGGACGCGGCGCCCGCACTGGCCGCGGCGGGCGGTGCGTCCTGGCCGCCGGCGTCGATCACGCCGCCGCTCGCCCCGCCGCTGCCGGGCGAGGGTGTCTGGGTGGCGCACACGCGCGTCACGCTGGCCCCGCCGGTGCCCTCCCCGGCGCCCACCTCGCCGCCCGACGTGGGCCCATCCCCAGCACCCAGCGGCGCAGCGGACGACGACGCCCCGGTTCGCGACGCCGGCGCCGCCGGCACGGGTGGCAAACGCCGCCCCGCTCCCCCGGGCGACGCAGGCACCGCAGGCATCGAAGGCGCCGCAGGCATCGAAGGCGAGGACGAGGCCGACGTGGAGGACGCAGGGGACGCCGGTGCTGCGCCTGTCGTCGAGAGGCCCGCCGCCGATGCGCCGCGGCGGTCTCCGCTTCCGCCCGCGCCGCGGCCTCCGGCGCTGCTGCGCACCGCCGTACGTCCGGATCCTTCCGATCCCTCGACGGTGGTCCGCCTGGTGGCGATGGACACGCGCCAGGTGGAGCTCCGCTGGCAGCCCGGCTACGCGCGTCCGCGCCCGCTGGCGGCGCCTCACGGGGACGGTGCGCTGAGCGCGGAGCAGCGCGCCATTGCCATTGCCACATTCAATGGTGGCCCCATTCCCGACGCATCGCCTGCCGGCGCATTGCCTGGTCACTATGGCGATCGCGCGCTCGGGCTGGTCGCCGGTGGTCGCGCCGGCACCCCGCCGGCGCCTGGCGCGGCGACGCTCGCCAGCGGCGGCGACGCTGGCGTCACCTTCGGCGTGTGGCCCGCCCGCGCGGCTTCTGTGCCCGTCGCCCAGCCGGCTCTCGATTCATCTGCGCGCCCCGCAGGCTCCGCCGGCGCCCCGCCGCCGGCGCCACCCGCCTCGCCCGCGGCGCCATGGCCACGAGGCGCGTCGAGCTGGCTGCGCCAGCTGCCCGATGCGCTGCATCCCGCCCCGGCGGCGCCGGTCTTCCCGCTGATCCACGCCACGCTGCGCCTGCAACGCTCGGCGTTCGGTGCCACCGCTTCCGGGCACCTGGTCTATGCCTGGTCGGCGCGGGCCACCGCCGCCCAGCTCGCCGCAGCGCTGCGCCTCGCCGATTGCGTGTGGGTGGCGCCGCTCGCCGCCGCGCCCGCCGGCGTCGGCTTCTGGTTCCTGTCGAGCCAGGCTCCGCGGAACAGCCCGGCCAGCGGCGAGCAGGGCACGGGCGCGCCGCTCGCTGCATCGATGACGCTCGGGCCAGAGGCGTGGAGCGGCGCCTCGCGCGATGACTTCTTCTGGCTCGCCGCGCGTCCCACCGCGCCGCGCATCGGCAACGACGACCTCCGCTTCGACCCCGACGAGGGCACCCAGCCGGAGCCCACCTGGGCGCCCGCGGTGCATGTGGCGCGGTCCCCGCACCTCGGCGCGCAGGTCACCGTTGTCGCCTTCGCCGCAGGCCGCTTCACGTTCCGTCTCGGCGCCGGCACGCGCGAGCCCAAGCACAGGAATGGCGGCACCTTCGTCTCCGACATGCCGCCCGGCTCGACGGTCATCGCCGCCATCGGCCTGGGCGCCAGCCGCCGCCGCGCGCGCGCGGCCTGGCCACCGACGGGCTCACCGGCTTCCCCTTCCGCCCCGAGTCGGGCGCGCTGCTCCTGGCCGAGCGAACACGCCCCGCGCTCCTCCCCTCCGACGACCTCACCGTTCCCACCGGCGCCGATGCCACCGAGCTCCCGCTCACCGCCGATGACGGCAAGCTCCGCCCCGAGGGTCGCGAGGTCGGATCCATGCGCGCTCGCGCTGCCATCTGCTCCCTCGACGGCACCTTCCTCGTCGCCACCACGACCTTCGACTCCGACGAAGCCACCACCGAGGCCCTCCTCGAGGTCGGCTGCCGCCGCGTCCTGGCCCTCGACCGAGGCGGCCACCAGGCCGCCTTCCTCCACCGGGCCGGCACCGCCACCCCGCCCGCCACCCGCTACGAAGTCACCGCCCTCTACCTCCTGGCCGCCCCCATGCTGGGCACCGCTCACCCGCTCCCCTGACGACGCACCGCTTCGTTCGGTACCCCTCGGGACAGTCTGTGGACAAGCTGGGGTCCCACACGAAATCGTCTTGTCGAAGTTGACGGAAGCCCTTTCAGAACCCAACTTTTCGACGCGTTTCGCACCCCGGATCGAGGTCACAGCCGACCCAGGCACGCCGATCGGAACCATCCGATTCGCCTGGGTAATCCGGAGCGCACCCCCTCCGCGCGGCACGGAGCGCGAAAACATGGGTCGCGAGAGACCCCAACCCGCGCACCCTGGCGCCAAGCGGCACGCGATCTCGACCCCTGACGTCTCGCTCCACCCTGCTCGAGCTGCAGCCCGCTTCAGAAACCGAAGCGCTTCGACGCGCGCACCCCGAGCGTCCCGGGGCTCCGAGCGGTGCGGGCCCGGCCCGAGCGGCCAGCGGAGACCCGCGCCGCCCTTGGAACGCATCGACGCCGCCGCCACGGAAAGGAAGGGGTCGGGGAGGCGCACAGTGGTGCAGGTGGCGCCAACCGCCCCACCCTGGAGGAGCAGAAGCGTGAACTTTGCCACGATCCAACCCGGGTGCGAAGCTACGGATCGACCCTCTTTCGCGCCTCGAGTCACTCGAGTCGCTCGACTCGATCCAAACCCTCGAGTCAGCGGCCCATCGAGCCCGATGGCCGCGACGAAGCACACCCGAGCGGATCGAGCCGAGGACGAGCGATGGCGGAAGGCAAGAACCTGATCGGCGTCGACATCGGCACCAGCTCGATCAAGGTGTGTCAGCTGCGCGAGGGTCGCAAAGGCTACGGCCTGGTCCGGGTCGGCTACGCCCCCCTCCCGTCGCAGACCATCGTCGACGGCCACGTCATGAACAGCCAGGCGGTGGTCGAGGCCCTGCAGCGCGTCTTCTCCGAGGCGCGCATCAAGCAGCGCGAGGTCGCCCTGGGCATCAGCGGCCAGGCCGTGATCCACCGGCGCATCACCGTGCCGATCATGACCGCCGCCGAGCTCGACGAGCAGATCCAGTGGGAGGCGGAGCAGCACATCCCCTTCGACATCAAGGACGTCAATGTCGACTACGAGGTCCTGCGCCGCCGCCCCGAGGCCGGGCAGATGGACCTGCTCCTGGTCGCTGCCAAGCGCGACGAGATCAACGACTACACCCAGATCGCCCGCAGCGCGCGCCTCAAGCCACTGGTCGTCGACTCCGACGCCTTCGCCGTGCAGAACCTCTTCGAGTACAACCGCGGCATCCCACCGGAGCAGACGTTCGCGCTGATCAACGTGGGCGCCAACCTGGCGGCGATCAACATCGTGTCCCGCGGCGTCAGCGCCTTCAATCGCGAGATCGCCAACGCCGGCAACTACATCACCGAACAGATCCAGAAGCAGCTCGGCGTCTCCTTCGAGCAGGCCGAGGAGTTCAAGTGCGCCAGCATCACCGGCGGGGCGGGGAGCGTCCCGGCGCAGGTGCCCCAGGTGGTGGAGGCGGTCTGCGACTCCATCGCCGGCGAGATCCAGCGTTCGCTCGACTTCTTCCTGGCCACCAACGGTGAGGGGGAGATGCACCGCGTCTTCGTCACCGGCGGCTCCGCCAACATCCCGGCGCTGGCCGCCGCCATCGTGCGCCGCTCGCGCACCGCGGTGGAGGTGGTGCAGCCGATGGAGAACGTCGGCGTCGAGGCCAAGGAGGTCAACCCGCAGCTCCTCCAGTTCCGCGCCTCGCAGATGAGCGTCGCGCTCGGTCTGGCCATGCGCAAGGAGAAGGAGAAGCGCTCGTGATTCGCATCAACCTTCTCCCCCAGAAGCGCGGCATCCGCACCACCGGGCCGCAGATCAGCCAGCGCTGGCTCCTGTTCGTGCTCGGTGCGGTGCTCCTGGAGATCGTGGCCCTCTTCTTCTTCCACCAGACCAAGGTCTCGGATCTGGAGGACCAGCAGCAGAAGAACGCCATGCTGACCAGCGAGATCGCCGGCATCCAGAAGATGGTCGCCGACCACGAGGAAGTGAAGAAGGCCCTGGTCACCCTGAAGGCCCGCGAGGACGCCATCGCCAAGCTGCAGAGCGCGCGCAGCGGCCCGACCGCGGTGCTGCTCGAGCTGGCGCAGATGCTGACCCCCGGCAAGGGCCCCACCGTCGACGCCGACCGCCTGGCGCAGCTGCGCAAGGACAACCCGCTCGCCGTCTACAACCCCGGATGGGACAGCCGCCGCCTCTGGCTCACCAACTACTCCGAGGATGACCGCGTGGTGCGCGTCGAGGGCATGGCGCGCGACGCCACCGACGTCTCCGAGCTCGCCAACCGCCTCCGCCTCTCCAGCTACTTCTACGACGTGCAGATGCTCCCCGGTAAGAAGTCCGAGGACGCCAAGAGCAAGATGGAGCTGGTGAGCTTCTCGCTCGAGCTGAAGGTGAGGTACTGATGGCCACCAAACCGTCGACCACTCCGGGCGGGTCGAGCCTCGATCGCGCCCCGCCGGTGGCCAAGGCCGGCGTCGGCGTCCTGTTCATGGTGCTCTTTGCCGCCCTCTACTTCGTCATGTTCTATGGCGACCTGGAGACGGAGATCGCCGGCGAGCAGCAGCGCGAGGCCAACCTCATGGACGACCTCGCCAAGGCGAAGAGCTCCAAGGAGGCCTACCAGAGGGACCTCGACGAGAAGGCGCGCCGCGAGCAGCAGGCGCGCGAGTACAAGAAGATCCTCCCCGATGAGTCGGAGACGCCGGCCTTCCTGTCCGCGCTCCAGAACGCGGCCACCATCTCCGGCGTGAACTTGACCTCCTGGAGCCCGACGGACGAAGTTGGGGCTCAGTTCTACTCCAAGGTCCCGATGAAGCTGACCTTGGCCGGCAAGTTCCACCAGGTGGCGAAGTTCTTCCACAGCGTCGGGCAGCTCGACCGCATCATCAACGTCGAGAACATCCACATCAAGGTGAAGCCGGACGTCACGACCGTCGTCGAGAACAACGTCGACGTCGAGTGCCTGGCCACCGCCTTCCGCGCCAGCACCGGCCCGGTCTCCGGCAGGGGGCGCAAACCGTGAAGACGTCCAAGCGCTTCCTTCGTGCGCGCGGCTGGTTGTGCGTGGGCGCCGTGCTGGTGGCCGCTCTGGTGGCCTCGGCGGGCTGTGGGGACGAGACGGCGCCGCCTCCGCCGCCCTCCAGCGGCAATCCGACGGTGCCCCCGCCCTCGCAGCCGCAGGGCGCCGGGGTCGATGCCGGCGCCGGTGTCGATGGCGGCGACGGTGGCTCGAGGGAGCCGGCCAACCTCCCGCCGCTGCCCACGCGCGAGTTCGCCGAGGGAGACTTCTCGGAGACCGACCGCAGCCGCGATCCCTTCCGGACCTTCGTCAACGAGTTCGCCCAGCAGGCGCAGGGTCGCACCTCGGTGCAGCGCAACGTCCTCGTCGACCGCTACGCCCTGGAGGAGCTGAAGCTGCTCGGCGTGGTGACGCGCGGCGCCACCCGCGCCCTGCTCGCAGACCCCACCGGTCTGGGCTGGGTGGCCAGGGTGGGCGACTTCATCGGCAAGGCCGAGTTGGTGCACTCCGGCGGCCCGAACGGGGTCGACGTGGCCATCAACTGGCGCGTGGACCGCATTCGCAACGACGACGTGGTGTTCATCCGCGAGGACGCCTCGCACCCCGAGATCCCGCCGTCGACGCGCGTCCTGTCGCTGCGTCCGGTCGAGGAAGGCGCCGGCGTACGCTGATCCGCCCGGGCGTGGCTGCGCCGGGAGCGCGCGCCATTGCCACGAATTGGGCCCGTTCGCGACGCGCGTTCTAGCCTTCCGCCGCTACGACGCATCCGCGTCGGCGACGGAGCCGCGATGAACATTCCCACTCGGACGCTGGCAGCACCCGGTCTCGGCGAAGAGGGGTTCGCCTCTACCGAGCGTGCTTCGGCGCCCGCACGGCCTCGCATTGTCTCCCTCCTGCGCTGGACGCTCGTCCTGGTGCTGCTCCTCCTGCCCACCGGCCACTCCTGGGCCGGGCAGCCCACCGTCTCGCTGCGCGACGTGAAGATGAGCGCGCGCCCGGACGGTGCGGTCGAGGTGGCGGTGACCACCAGCGCTGCCCCGCACGTGTCGGCGCGCGTCGCCGAGGGCGGCAAGCGCCTCATCGTCGACGTCCTCGACGCGGTGGTCTCCGGCGCGCCGCCGGCGCTCACCGACGGCAACGCGCTGGTGGCCGGCGTCATGACCCAGGGCTTCCAGACCGGCGACCAGCGCACGGCGCGCGTGCTGGTGCAGCTCGCCAAGCCGGCCGCCTACCGCCTGCGCACCGGCGCCGAGGGTTTCGTCATCGAGCTGGTCGCCGCCGACAAGACCGGCCCGGCCGCCTCACGCCCCGAGGTGGGCAAGCCGGCGGCGCCTGCTGCCCCGGCGGCGCGCGGCGCGGCCCAGCTCCAGGACGTGCGCTTCGACCACCGCGGCGGGATCGATCGCGTGGTGCTGGCGCTGAGCGCCGTGCCCCAGTACCAGGAGGCCGCGGGCGCCGAGCGCTCGACCGTCGAGCTGCGCGGCGTGGCCATGCCCGAGGCGCTGCAGCGCAAGCTGGACACCGGGGCCTTCGGCGGGCCGGTGCGCGGCGTCTCCACCTGGCGCAAGCCGTCCGACCCCACCCGGGTGATGGTCGAGGTCGAGCACGCCGCGGGCGCCAAGGGGTCGCTCTCCGTCGAGGGGACCTCGCTGGTCTACAGCTTCGGCATGGGGGAGATGCACTCCTCGGTCACCGGCAAGGGCGCCGACGGGGGCGTGGCGCGGCGCTCGCGCAGCGTGGCGCGCGAGGAGGCGGTCACCGACACCATGAAGGTGGAGACCACGGTGCGCGCGCAGTCCGACGAGGCGCACGAGGCCACCACCGAGCCGGACCGCGCGGACGCCTTCCTGCCCACCATGGCCGGGCAGCAGCGGCGCTTCACCGGTCGGCGCATCGACCTCGATCTCAAGGACGCCGACATCCACAACGTCCTGCGCCTCATCTCCGACGTCGGCCGCGTGAACATCGTCACCGCCGACACGGTGAGCGGCACGGTCACCATCCGCATGCGCGACGTCCCCTGGGACGCGGCGCTGGAGACGGTGCTCCAGGCCAAGGGCCTGGGCATGGTGCGCCAGGGCAACATGATCCGGGTGGCGCAGCTCGCCGACCTGAACAAGGAGCGCGAGCTGGCCATCGCTCGCCGAAAGTCCGACCTGCAGCTGGCCCCGATGGAGACCCGGCTCATCCCGGTCAACTACGCCAGCGCGGCGGACATGCAGGACCGCAGCAAGGACATGCTCTCGCCGCGCGGCACCATCGCCGTCGACGACCGCACCAACGTGCTCATCGTCCGCGACGTGGCCGGCAACCTGAACCAGATCGAGGAGCTGGTGCGCTCCCTCGACACCCAGACGCCGCAGGTGCTCATCGAGGCGCGCGTGGTCGAGGCCACCAGCCGCTATCTGCGCGACGTCGGCATCCAGTGGGGTGGGGATGCCACCTTCAGCGCGGCCACCGGCAACCCCACCGGCCTGGCCTTCCCGTCCTCGGTGGGCATCGCCGGCGGCGCCAGTGACGACCAAACGCCGACCGCGGGTCTGTCCCCATTCGCCTCGGAGGTGGCGAACCCGAACTTCGCCGTCAACCTGCCGGCGGCCACAGGAACTGGCCTCGGCGGCGCTATTGGCCTGACTTTCGGGTCCATCAACAACACCGTCAACCTGGCGGTGCGCCTTTCCGCGGCCGAGGCCAGCGGCATGCTGCGCATCGTGTCCAGCCCGCGCATCCTGACCCTCGACAACCGCGAGGCGCGCATCAGCCAGGGCACCTTGATCCCGTTCTCCCAGATCAGCGCTCAGGGCGTGCAGACCACCTTCCAGGAGGCCAAGCTGCAGCTGCTGGTCAAGCCGCACGTCACCGCCGACGGCAGCGTGGCCATGCACGTGAAGATCAATCGCGACGAGCCGGACTTCAACCAGACCTCGGCGCGCGGCGATCCGACCATCCTCAAGCGCGAGGCGGAGACCGACCTGCTCATCATGGACGGTCACACCGCGGTCATCGGCGGCATCTTCACCCGCAACACCGGCCGCAACCTCGACCAGATCCCGCTCCTCGGCGACATCCCGGTGCTCGGCATCCTCTTCCAGCGCCGCCGTGCCAGCGACACGCGCAGCGAGCTGGTCATCTTCCTCACCCCGCGCATCGTCAACCGCGCCGAGGCCCTCGGCCAGTAAAGGCGTCCCTCCCGCTCGCGCCGCTTGCGTGGCGGCCCGAGCCGAGGCACGAGAGCGCCGTCTTGCGACTCGGCGGCGTCGACATCTTCCACCTCGTCAACGACGGGGAGATGCGCGCGCGCGGCCTCTCCGGCAACCACTGCGCCTTCGTGGTGGAGGTCGATGGCCGCCTCGATCCTCGCCGCCTGGAGCGGCGCCTGGCGGTGGCCGCGCGCGCGCTGCCCCAGCTGCGCTGGCGGCTCGCCGGCGGCTGGCCGGTGCCGCCGCGCTGGGAGGTGGAGCGCCGCGATCCGCCGGACGTGGCGGTGCACTCGGCCACCGAGGTGCTCGACGGCGCGCTGGCGCTGCTCGAGGAGCGCCTCGACGGGCGGCAGCCCTGGCGCCTGGACGTGCTGCGACTGCCCGACCGCGACGCCGCCGTGCTGCGCTGGTTCCACCCGTTCGCCGACGCGCGCGCCGCCGCCCGCCTCGTCGCCTGGCTGGGGTCCGGCGACGGCGACGAGCCCGAGGCGGTGCCCATCGGGGACGTCGCCGGCGGCTCGGACCGCGCCCTGGCTACCCTCGGTCGCCAGCAACGCATCGCCCTGGCGCGCGCCTACACGGCGCACGTGATGGAGCTCGGGCGCGTGCCCACCGCCTCGCTGGTGGACACCGTGCCGGCGCGCGCCTGGCGCGGCGGCCGCCAGCGCGCGATGCGGCTGGTGCTCGACGCCGAGGAGACGCGCGCCTTCGATCGCAAGGTGCGCCAGCGCGCGCGCCTGGCGGAGACCAGCGTGGCGCTGCTGGCCGCGGTGCGCGTCCTCGACGCCGAGCTCTACGCGCGTGGCCTGGCGCCGGCGCGCCACCTGGTGCCGGTGCCGCTCTCGCTCGATCCCAAGGACGAGCGCGCGCGGCTGTTCGGCAACGCGCTGACGATGATGCTCTTCCACCTCGACCGCGACGATCTCGGTGACGAGCGACGCGCCTTCCTGCGCCTCGCCGAGCAGCAGCGCGAGATCGTCCGCCAGAAGCTGGACGTGGCCATGCTCGCCGGCCTCGACTTCGCGAGCTGGCTGCCGCGAACTGGGTACCGCTGGCTGCGCGACCGGCCCTTCTCCGGCGCGGCGTCGTCGATGGTCGTGTCCAACCCGGGCGCCAACGAGGTGCGCCGCTTCGCCGGGCTCGTGGTGCGCGACGCCTATCCGCTGCCCACCGTGGTGGCACCTCCCGCCTTCCAGCTCACCTTCAGCCGCCACGGCGGTCGCTTCGCTGCGTGCATGGGCTGGGTCGAAGGCGTCCTCTCGCCGGCCGAGGCCGATCGGGCGTTGTCGCGCCTCCGCCACGAGCTGCTCACCTGATCGGCTGTCCCGATCCGCTGCACGAGCCGCCCGCGGTGTGCCGGGGTGCGCGAAGGGGGCACGCTGGTGGGCAGGGTGGTACCGCTGCGGCGATCCACCCCGCCCCTGAGCCGCGGGATCGTGGCCTTGCCGCTTGGCGCGGGCCTTGCGACCGCCCGCTCCGGAAACCCAGCAGCCAAGGGGACACCATGTCGCAGCGCACGGTGGAAGATGACTCGAGCGGATCGGCGACGCAGCATTCGCGCGACGACGATTGGCGCGACGTGCTCGTGGACCAGGAGATCGAGCGCGCTGGCAGCGCCGGCGACCGCGCCGGATCGCCATCCAAGTGCTGGGCTGGGCGTCGATCGTGGGAGCGCTGGCCGGCGTGGTGCACATCGCCAACAGCGCCGGCGCGCGAGCCGCCATCCTGGAATGGGGCACGCTGTCCATCGTCGACGGCGGCTGAGTCTGCCGCGGCGGGTCTCCTGCCGGTCGACTTCTGAGCGTTGGGGCGCGTCCGGATGCACGGACCGTGGTGCCGGCGCTGCCGGCGAAGGTTTCGTGCCGCGCAACGCGCGCGCTCCGCGCCTCCGGCCCGCTCTGCTATAGCGCGCGGTGGGAGGCGCGCGCGTGCAGAGGTTCGACGTGGTGATCATGGGCGCCGGTATCGCCGGCGGCTTCCTGGCGCGGCAGCTGAAGCGCACGCGACCCGGGCTCGAGGTCCTGGTCCTCGAGGCCTCCGAGAAGATGACCGACTGGAAGGTGGGCGAGTCGACCGTCGAGGTCGCCGCCAACTACATGGTGCGGCGCCTCGGGCTGGGCACTTACCTCTACCAGCACCAGCTGCCCAAGAACGGGCTCCGCTTCTTCTTCGACTCCCCGGAGAAGGACCTGCCGCTCACCGAAATGAGCGAGATCGGGTCCGACCACATGCCGTTCCACCCGAGCTTCCAGCTCGAGCGTGCGGCGCTGGAGCGCGACCTGTGCGTCATGAACACCGCCGCGGGAGTCGACGTGCGGCTCGGCGCCAAGGTGGTGGAGATGACGGTCGCCGAGGGCGGGGGCACGCCCGGGGGCACCGCCCCACGCCACACGGTGGCCTTCGAGAAGGACGGGGCGCGGCACGAGGTGTCCTGCCGCTGGCTCATCGACGCCTCCGGCCGCAGGCACCTGCTCTCTCGCGCCCTCGGTCGCAAGATCCAGAAGGAGACGCGGCTCAACACCGGCGCCGCGTGGGCACGCTACCGCAACGTCGCCGGGCTCGACTCGTTGGAGGATCCTGCGTGGCGCGGCCGCGTGCGCTGGACGTCGCGCCACCTGTCGACCAACCACATGATGTACGACGGCTACTGGCTGTGGTTCATCCCGCTGGCCGGCGACCTGATGAGCGTCGGCGCCGTCTACGACAAGGACCGCATCGGCGAGGGGCCCAGGAGCGCCGGGGCGTTCGAGGCCTTCATGAAGAGCCACCGGTCGTCGGGCGACCTGCTGGAGGGCGCGGAGCTCGAGGACTTCCAGCAGTACGGGCACCTGGCCTACTGGTCGGAGCGCTACTTCTCCGGCGATCGCTGGGCAGTGACCGGCTTCGCCGGCGCGTTCACCGATCCGTTCTACAGTCCGGGCTCGGACTTCATCGCCACCGCCAACGAGCTCATCACCGCGCTGGTGGTCAGCGACCTGGATGGGGAGACGGCGCGCTTCAACGAGCAGATCGAGCTCTTCAACGCCTTCTACCGGCTGAAGTACGAGAGCGTGCTGCGCCTCTACGCGCGCCTGTACCCGATCTTCGGCAGCTGGGAGATCTACCGGCTCAAGTACCTGCTCGACTTCAACAACTACTACAACCTCGTCGTCTGGCCGTTCAAGAACGACCTCCACCTCGACCTCGACTGGCTGCGCCGCGAGCTGGAGTTCGGCGACCTGCAGCTCAAGGCGCAGTCGGCGATGGCCGATCACTTCGTGCGTCTCGCGGACCACCTGCGCAAGACGGGCGCCTACCACGCGCAGAACAAGGGGCGCTGGGCCAACGGGCTCAACGGCGTGGTGCAGTTCGAGAAGCGGATCGACGGCCCCGTCGATGCCACCTTCCGCCGCCAGCAGGTCGACAAGCTCTACGGCGGTGTCTTCGCGGCCGTGCTCGAGCGCATGGCCAGCGCCAGCGGCGTCAGCGACCGACAGCGCGTGGTCGACGAGCTCTCCCTGCCGCACGTCGTCGTGCTGCGGGAGATCGACGAGAGCACGCTGGATCGATTCCTCGGTCGCGTGGCCAGCAGCCTGGCCCGCGACCTGCGCAAGGAGTTCCCGGACGCGGGCGCGCTCAGCGTCGAGCTGCGCGCCGCCAACGGCGCCGGGCCGGTGATGCGCGTGCGCGGCGCCGGCGGCGCGGAGCCGGCGCCCGAGGTGCTGGCGCGCGCCGAGACGCTGTGGGCGGTGCGCGCCGACTCGGTCGCCCACCACGCCCTCTAGCGCACGCGCTCCAGCGAGCGCCTCAGCGGCTGGGGCCGACCAGCCAGCGGGCGGTGCCGCGCGCCACCACCTCGCCCTTCTTGTTCACGATGTCGCCGACCACCGTGATCTCGCGGCGCTCGCTGGTCAGCGGCACCTCGCAGTCGCAGACGGCGGTGAGCGTGCCGCGCGCCTTCTTGAGGTACTCCATCGACAGGCCGGTGAGGATGCCGCGCGCGTCGTCCGGCAGGCCGATGCTCATGGCCAGGCCGGTGGACATCTCCGCCAGGTTCGCCAGCGCCACGGCGTGGATGCAGGAGAGGTGGTTGCGCACCATGCGTCGGTCGCGCAGCTCGACCTTGGCGTGGCCGGGCGAGAGCTCGAGCACGCGCGCGCCCATCGAGCCGGTGTACGGCGCGGCGCTGCCGACGAGCTTGGAGAAGACGATGCGCCCGCCCGGGATGAGGTGCAGCGCACGCCACAGGCCGCGCAGGGTGCGGCCGGGCGAGTTGGAGATGCTCATGGCCGGGCTCTCTAGCACGGCTTTCCGGCGGCGCCGGTCGGTCGCCGCCAGTGGATTTGTGGCGCGCCCCGCGGTGAGGCTCTATACGCGAGAGCCGTGGCACCCGTCTCGAAGCCGACCCTCTTCCTCGCGCTCGGGCTCGGCTCCCTGGCTGCTTGCGGCGCCGCTGCGACACCCGACGGATACCGCGTCGGCGAGGCCGGGCAGGGACCCGCCGAAGCCGCCCCGCCGGGCGCCGACCTCGCCACCGGCGACGCGGGGCCCGACGCCAGGCGCTGCCCGCACGGCGCGCTCGAGGATCCGCACCACGGTTTCGTGCGCTGCCTCGAGCCCGGCGAGGCCGACGGCGGCGCGCCGCCTGCGCCACCTGCCGCCGACGGCGGCGCCGCCGACGCCGCGCCGCCCGGCGATGCGGGCGCCGCTCCCGCGCCGGTGGCCGGGCCGGCCCCCGAGGTGACCGTGGGCCCGCCGTCGTTCGACAACGGCGAGGTGAAGACGCTGGACAAGGCGCTCACCAAGATCTCCTCGGAGATCGGCAAGTGCGTGGCCGAGGGCGGCGGCCTGTCCGGCGCCAGCGGCATGGTCCGCCTGCAGTTCCTGGTGCGCGCCCGCGAGCGCGCCGAGGGCGTCGAGGTCCTCGGCCAGAAGGGCGTCACGCCGGCCGCCGCGAGCTGCGTCAAGAACCTGCTCAAGAACCGCTGGGTCGGCGCGCCGTCGGCCGATCCGGTCGGCGTGACCATCGAGCTCCGCTTCAAGCCCGGCAAGTAGCCGAGGCCGCCCGGTGGGGCCCGCGACCACGGCTGCGGCCGGCCCCGACGCCGACGCGGGGCGCCGCGAGCCAGGCGCGCGTGCTATTCCGGAAGACGATGAGCCTCGCTGGGGTCATCGTGCTGTGCGCCGTGTTCTGGGGCATCGTCGCCCTGGCGCGATCGTGGCCCCGGAGCGCCTCGTACCGGCGCCCGCCGGTGCGCAGCGGGCGAGAGCCACGCACCCACTATCGGAGCCCGCCAGACCCGACCGAGGCCAGCGCGCAGGCCGACGGGCACACGCACCACCGGGGCCGATACGAGTACGTCGACCGCACCCTCGGCCCGGAGGCCCTGCGCGCCCGCCGCCGCCGGAGCCGCCTGCGCGACCTCCCCCGGGCCTGATCGGTGGCCGGGAAGCGCGCGGGCTCGCCGGGCCGCGCGCGCTTTGCTATGAGCGGCGTCCCGTGGACGAAGCGCTTCTCCGCAGAGAGATCGAGCGTCGCAAGACGTTCTCGATCATCTCCCATCCCGACGCCGGCAAGACGACGCTGACGGAGAAGCTCCTGCTCTACGGCGGGGCCATCCAGATGGCCGGCGCGGTCAAGGCCAAGAAGGCGCGCGCCCACACCCGCAGCGACTGGATGGAGATGGAGCGCGAGCGCGGCATCTCCATCGCCTCCAGCGTCATGCAGTTCCCCTACAAGGACCGCCTGCTCAGCCTGGTGGACACGCCGGGCCACGCCGACTTCAGCGAGGACACCTACCGCGCGCTGATGGCCACCGACGCAGCCATCATGCTCCTCGACTGCGCCAAGGGCGTGGAGACGCAGACCAAGAAGCTCTTCCGCGTCTGCAAGATGCGGCAGATGCCGATCTTCACCTTCGTCAACAAGCTCGATCGGCCCGGGCGCGAGCCGTTCGACCTCATCGGCGAGGTGGAGGACGTGCTGGGCATCGGCGTCTACCCCATCACCTGGCCCATCTTCTCCAGCGGCAAGTTTCGCGGCGTCTACCACCGCGTCCTGCGGCAGGTGTTCCTGTTCGAGCTCGTTGCCCACGGCTCGGAGATCGCGCCCATGGACGCGCACGCCCTGGCCGCGCCGGAGCTGGCCGAGGCGGTGGGCAACGAGGGCGCCGAGCAGCTGCGCGCCGACGTGGAGCTCCTCGACGCCGCCGGCGACGCCCTCGACCTGGCCAAGCTGGCCAGCGGTCAGGTGACGCCGATGTTCTTCGGCAGCGCCATCACCAACTTCGGCTTGCCCCAGTTCCTCGACTCCTTCATCGAGATGATGCCGGTGCCCGCACCGCGGGTGAGCGACAAGGGCCCCATCGCCCCCGACGATCCGCGCTTCACGGCGTTCGTCTTCAAGATCCAGGCGAACATGGATCGCGCCCACCGCGATCGTGTGGCCTTCCTGCGCGTCTGCTCCGGCCGCTACGAGCGCGGGATGAAGGTCAAGCACGTGCGCCTGGAGCGCGACATCCGCCTCACCAACCCCACCCAGTTCATGGCCCAGGAGCGCACCCTGGTCGAGGACGGCTTCGCCGGGGACATCATCGGCGTCTTCGATCCAGGGATGTTCCTCATCGGCGACACGCTCTGCACAGGCTCGCCGCTGCGCTACGCGCCGCTGCCGCAGTTCCCTCCGGAGCACTTCGGGCGCGTGGCCATGCTCGACCCCATGAAGCGCAAGCAGCTCAAGAAGGGCCTCGAGCAGCTGGCGCAGGAGGGGTCGATCCAGCTCTTCCGTCCGCCGGAAGGCCGCGAGGGCGAGTCCATCGTCGGCGCCGTCGGCGAGCTGCAGTTCGACGTGGTGCAAGCGCGTCTGGAGGCCGAGTACGGCGTCGAGGTGCGCTTCGATCGCCTCGGCTACCAGCTGGCGCGCTGGGTCGAGGGAGAGCCGGTGCCGCTGGCGCAGCTGGAGAGCCACCTCTACGGCTACGGGGCGCTCGACGTGCACGGCAGCGCGGTGGTGCTCTTCAAGGGCGAGTGGCAGCTGGAGACCTGCGCCAAGGCCTTCCCTGGTACACGCTTCGTGGAGCTGGGGAGCGCCGGGCCGAAGATCGAGGAGTGATCTCCGGGGCCTGGCGGGGCCGGCAGATCAAACCTGACATACACATGACAGTCAGGGTCGCCACGGTAACTCCGCACACCCCGCACGGAGGCCGCCATGTCCCTCGAGCTCGCGCCCACGTCCCGCCCCAACTCTGCCCGCCGCACCGCCCTCGCCCTCGACCAGCCCTTCTCACTCGACGCAGCCGCATCGTTCCTGTGCGCGTTCCCGCCGGCGTCCGGCAAGGTGGCGCGCCGGGGCGATCGCATCCAGCTGGCGTTCGCCCTCGACGGCACCTTTGCCCCGGTGGCGGTCAGCCTGGCCCAGCGCGACGGCCGCCTGGACATCGACTTCGCTGGCAGCGACGACGCCGGCGCCGTGCGCCGCCAGGTGGCGCGCATCCTGTCGCTGGACCACGACGGCGTCGGGTGGCCCGAGGTCGCCGCCCGCGACCCGCTGGTGGCAGCGCTGGTCGCCGAGCTCGGCGCGCTGCGACCGGTGTGCTTCGGCTCGCCGTACGAGGCCGCCGTCTGGGCGGTGCTGGTGCAGCGCATCTCCATGGGGCAGGCCGCGCGACTGTCGGCCGAGCTGTCCTCGGAGCTGGGCGGGGCGGTGCGCATCGCGGGCACGCGTCTCCTGGCTGCGCCGCACCCGCTGCGCATCCTCGACGTGCGCACCTTCCCGGGCTTGCCCACCGAGAAGCTGGCCCGCCTCCACGGCCTGGCGCGCGCTGCGCTGGCCGGCCGGCTCGACGCGGGGCACCTGCGCGCCATGCCCTTCGAGCACGCCCTGGCCGAGCTGCGCACCTTGCGCGGCATCGGCCAGTGGAGCGGGACGCACGTCCTGCTGCGCGGAGCCGGCTTCGCCGATGAGCCGGCCTTCGCCGAGCCGCGCGTGCGGCGCGCCTACGCGGCGGCGATGGGCCTGACCGCCGAGCCGACCGAGGAGGCGCTGCTGGCGGCCGCCGAGCGCTGGCGGCCCTACCGCACCTGGGTGTGCGTGCTGCTCGCGGCGGCGCTGTCGCGCGCCGTCTCCGCGGCCCCGGGCGGGTGGACCTGGTCCGACCCGCCGGGGACGCGCCGCTGAGCGCGGGTCAGCCGCCGGTCTGCAGGACCGGCAGCGCCGTGTGCAGGTGGGCGAACTCCACCGGGGCCGCGGTGCTGACCTCGCCGGAGCGCGCCTTGCGCTCCAGCGCGTCGAGCTCGTCGACCAGCTCCTGGCCGAAGTAGTAGAGGAGCTCGGCGCGCGAGCCGCGGTAGAGCGTGGTGCCGTGGTCCACGCAGACCAGGCTCTTCTCGTCGCACTCCACCGACGGCACCAGGTAGCTGGCGTCGACGGTGAGCGGGAAGAGCGAGCAGTAGATGGGCTTGATGTCGTGGTAGTCGATGCCCTTGTCCAGGCAGTAGGAGTGGATGGAGCAGCCGCGCTGGTCGGGGCGGAGGAAGGCGCAGCCGCGCCCGACGACCTGGGTGTCACCGGCGCGCGCGCCGGGGAAGTCCTTGTCGGTGTAGTGCTCCTTCTTCCACCACTGGTCGGGCTTGGCGCCGGCCAGCGGCGCGATCCCCTCGGCGTGTGCGTTGATGCGCGCCTGGTTGGGCAGGTCGACGGCCACGCCGTACTGACAGCAGGAGTCGTTGCAGAAGGTGCAGTCGAAGCAGGGCTGGAAGTACGTCTGGGTGAAGATGCGCGGTGCGACGTGGGTCACGACCGGCGCGCCCTCGCGCGCGGCGTACGTCCGCGAGAGCGGCAGGGTGAAGCCGGCGTCGTCGTCGTCTTCGTCGAGCTCAGGGTTCTGCGGCATGCGTCCCGTTTCTCCTTGGGTCATTTCGTGTCGACGGGATCGTCCCGTCCCTGTCAGTCGACGAGCGTGCGCAGGTGCCGGATGGCCGGCGAGCCGTGCGCGAGCAACGAATCGTGGAACTGGCGCTCACGGAAGCCGGGCTTCTCCTCGGCCTTCTTGCGCAGCGCCAGCATCTCGGTGAAGCCGTAATAGTAAGTGGAGAGCTGGGCGCTGGTCAGGCGCGCGCGCTTCCACTTGGCGACCGCCTCACCCTCCTCCTGGAAGGCCTCGTCGGTCATCAGCGCCAGCGCCTCCTTCTCGTCCATGGTGCCGGCGTGCACGGCGTGGTCGATGATGGCGTTGCAGCTCAGGCGCAGGACCATCTTCTGCCGCTGCAGGCGCACCCTGGCGCCACCGAAGCCGTGCTTGGCCATCAGCCACTCGGCGTAGACGGCCCAGCCTTCCACGAACGGCCCACTCGAGAAGACGGCGCGCACGTCGGACGAGAAGCGATTGGCGTGCATGAGCTGCAGGAAGTGCCCGGGCATGGCCTCGTGCACGGTGAGCTCGGCGAGCATGCCGCGGTTGTACTCGCGGTAGAACGAGGTGGCGCGGGCGACGGGCCAGTCCTTGGGGGTGGGGCTGATGGCGTAGAACGTCTCGCCCTTCTTCTCCAGGGGGCCGGAGGCGTCGCAGTAGGCGATGGACAGACCGCGCCGGTACTCGGGCATCTCGATGACGTCGCAGGGCTCGTCCGGCATGCGCACCAGGTCGGCTTCCTTCACGAAGCCGGTGGCGCTGGCCAGCAGCTTCCTGGCCTCGGCGACGATGGTCTCGTTGGTGGGACGATCCTCGGCGGCCGCGGCGAGCACCTTCTTGATGAGCGCGCGCTTCTGCTCCGGCGTCTCGGCGGGCGGCGGCTCGCCCTTCACCAGCTCGGGCCACAGGTCCCGCGCCGTCCCCAGCATCTCTTCCTGGGTGGCGGCGAGCAGGGCGCGCGCGCCTGCGGCCAGCTGGTCGGCCTTCACCTCGTCCTCGAGCGCGAAGCGCAGCTTCTTCTCGAAGCGCTCGCGGCCGAGGCGGAAGGAGCCGGTGCTCCGCGGCAGCAGCTCCTTCTCCAGGAAGGTGCCGAGCTCGCGTAGCGCCGCGGCCGCCTTCCTGGCGGCGGCCTCCACGCCCGTCTTCTGCTCGGCGGAGAGCTTTGCCAGGTGCTAGGAGAGGCCACCATCGCACAGCGCCACCAGGCCCTTGTTCTGCTCGATGGCCGTCTCGGTGTGGATGCGCGAGGGCGCCCCGAGGCGCGCCCTGGCCGCGGCCACCACCGCCGGCACGCCCTCCAGGCGCTTCTGCAGGTTGGCGGTGCGCTCGGCGATGGGGGCGAAGCTCCGCGTCACCAGCGGGTCGATGCCGTCGCCGAGGAGGCCGGTGTAGTAGAGCGGGTCGAGCTCGCGCGGCTTGAGCTCGTCGAGGGTGAACTGCCAGGCATCGAGCTGGTCGCCGAGGATGGCGTGGTCGATGCGCCGCTCGAGCGAGAGGTCGGCGGCCGGAATCGTGGCCAGCGCGGCGCGCGTCTCGGCGATGAAGCTGCGGGCGCGCGCCTCGCCCTCGACCGAGGGGTCCGGCCAGGTGCCGTCGTGGGTGTGGTCGCCGAGCTCGGTGGCGCGGACCGGCTCCAGGCGCAGGTAGCTGGCCAGGAACTTCGCCGACACCGCGGCGAAGGCCTCGTCGGCGCGGGCCGCGTTCACCGGCTGCCCCGAGGCGCTGGCGGCGGCGGCGACGCTGGCGGCCGTGGTGGCGCCGGCGTCGGGCGCGGGCGGCGCGGCGCTTTCGCACCCGGCGAGCGGCGCAACGAGAGCAGGAAGAGCAGCGAGCGCAGCAAGAGCAGCAAGGGGGCGCACGAGAGCAACGAGACGGACTCGCGCGGCGAGTCGCTGGCACCCATGCGGCACCGGCGGTGTCTACTCCGGCGTGCCGATGGGAACAACAGGCGAGTGTCCCGTCGCTCGCCCCGGCGCGCTAGGGAAGATCGGCGCCCTTGAGCATCGACGCGGCGAAGGACATCTCCTCGCGCACGCTGGCGATGAGCGGGGTGATGGCGCGGCCCATCGAGGCGCGCCGCTCGCCGCGCTGATCGTCACCGAGGATGGCGATCATGCCGGCGGAGAGCTGCTCGGAGACCGATGACTCCTCGGCGTGGAGGTAGCGGCCGAGATCGGCGACGGGCGATTCGGCGTGCGGATCGGCGCTGGCGCAGATGGCCTCGACCGTCTCCAGCACCCGCTCCTGCGAGATGCCGGTCTCGATCAAGGTCGCATAGGTGAGGTAGACGGCGAAGACCGCTGCCTCGCGCTGGAGCTGGTGGAAGATGGGCGGCCCGAGCACCCCTTGCCAGCGCGCGATCTCGCGCAGGCGGCTCTGCTCGAAGCCGCCGCGGGGCGCGTCGGAGAGCGGCACCAGCGCGCTCATCACCTCCGGCGAGCTCTCGTCCAGGGCGATGCCGCGCAGCACCAGCAGGTCGTGCGCGCGCAGCACGCCGATCAGGATGCGAGCCGCCGAGTCGCGCACCATCGGCGCCATCACCGGACCGACCACCGCCGGCGGGGCGTTGGGCGGCACGAAGAACGGAGTGACCGCGCGCATGCGCGACGACGAGACGCGCCGCCCGCCCAGCTCGTTCGGGGTCGGCATGCGCCGGTGCCCGGCGCGCCGGACGGGGTGGGGCCGGTGCCGCTCTCGCGCGGCGGCGGCACGCCCGGAATGGGGCTGGTCCTTTCCGCGTAGCCGCCGAGGTGGCTGGCCGCGCCGGGCAGCGGCGTGCCGCCGGCGCGCGGGGGCGCCGACGCCGCCGGCGGCGCGGCGGGGACCGGAGAGAGGATGGGCGCCATGCCGACCTCCCAACCCGGCAGAGGAGAGAGGGTGGCCGGTGCCCCGCCGGGACCGGGCGGGGCGCTGCTCGGCGACGGCGTGGGCGCGCGCCAGGACTGGTTGGTGACCGCCGCCACCGCGCCGCTCGAGGGCCGTCGTACCGCGGGCGAGCCGACGTTGCCGACGACATGCAGCGAGACGAGCTCCAGCGTGCGCACCGGCGCGAAGTCGGCAGGCATGCGGGCCGCCACCGCCGAGACCACCTCCGCCTCGCCGCCGATGAGCGGGACGTGGCTCGGCGACTCGCGCATCACGCTGGTGGCCACGAAGGCGCACGCGTCGGCGGCGGCGTCGGCGTCGGCCTGCGTCATGCCCTGCGCGAAGTGGACCACCAGCTTCCCGCGCACCGTGACGCGGTCGCCGGCCGTGGCGGTGATCACCCGCGAAGCCACCTCCACGTCCGACGGGTTGCTCCCCCAGCTCCAGAAACCCATGAGTGCGTCTCGTCCATATTCTCAGGGACGGCTGGAAAGGGCGAGTCTCGTGCAGTCCGTCGAAGGGCCCGTGGACCTGTCTCCGAGCGTGGGTGGACATTCTGGAGTCCGCCGGGAGGCACTGCTCAGTCGCGGGGCGCCACGGAGACCGTGCGCTGGCCGCGCGCATAGAAGCGCCACGGCCGGTCTGCCCACTCGCCGGCATAGGCCACGTTGATGCGCGGCGACGTGCCCACCGCCCAGCGCGGCGCACCGGGCGGCGGCTCGGCCAGCCACAGGCGGTCGCCGCAGAGGTCGAGGCCGTAGTGTCCGCCGTCGAGGCCGAATGCCTGGCAGAGCTTCCCGGGCCCGTTGCCCAGGCCCACGGATCCGGGCACCTGTCCGCGCCGCCGAGCCATCAGGGGCTCGCCGAGCAGCGGCTCGACGGCGCGGATCAGCACGGCGTGCGGGTAGCCCTCGGCGCCGGTGACCACGTTGAAGGCCCAGTGCATTCCGTAAAGGAAGTACATGTAGGCCCGGCCTGGCGGCCCGAACATGGCCTCGGTGCGGCGCGTGCGGCGGCCGCCGGCGCTGTGCGCGGCCAGGTCCCGGGGGCCGCGGTAGGCCTCGGTCTCGACGATGCGCCCGGCGAGCAGCCCAGCCGGGTCGCGGTGCACGAGCACCTTGCCGATGCACGCGCGCGCCACGGCGAGCACGGGGCGCGCATAGAAGGAGGGAGGCAGGCGCGCTCGCACCAGCCAGGCCTCGTCGACCGGGGGCGTGGCCCGCGCCAGGCCACGCGTGTCCTTCCGCGCCGCCGCGGCCGCGCCCGGCGCAGGTGGGCTCACGTGTCGATGCCGAGGCGCTTCAGGCGGTAGTAGAGCGTGGTCCTCTGCACGCCCAGCGAGCGCGCCACCTCGGCCTTGTTGCCGCTGCAGCGCTCGAGCGCCAGGAGCAGCTCGCGCCGCTCGATCTCGTCGAGGTGGCTGTCGAGCGTCACCCGACCGCCGCGCGCGCCGTCTCCATCGCCCTCCGGAAGCACGCGGCCCGTGCCTGCAGACCCGTCGACGGCGGCGCCGTCGGGCGGCGGTGCGCTCGGACCCGGCGCGGCGGTGTCGCGCGGGACCGGCGTGCGAGCCGGACGCGGACCGAAGGCCAGGTGCTCGGCCTGGATGACGTCGCCGCGCGCCAGGATGGCGGCGCGCTCGATGACGTTCTCCAGCTCGCGCACGTTGCCCGGCCAGGCGTAGCCCTCGAGGCTTGCTCAGCGCCTCGGCGGAGAGCGAGGTCGCCGCGCGGGGGTTGCGCCGCGCGTACTTGCGGAGGAAATGCTCGGCCAGGGTGCGCACGTCGCCCGGGCGCTCGCGCAGCGCCGGGATGCGGACGGGGAAGACCTGCAGGCGGGTGAGGAGATCGGGCAGCGTCCCCGCCCAGCACTCGGCGAGCGTCGACGATACGGAGACCACCAGGCGCACGTCGACCGGCTCGGCCTCGTGCGCGCCGATGCGTTGCACCTCGCCGGAGACGAGGAGGCGCAGCAGGCGCTCGGCCAGCGTTGGCGAGGGCAGCGCCGGCTCCTCGAGGTACAGAGTGCCGCCGTGGGCGAGCTCGAGGCGGCCGGCCCGGTCGTCGAAGGCCCCGTCGAAGGCGCCCCGCTTCCAGCCGAACAGCTCGCGCTCCAGCGCGTCGGGGTGCGTACCGGCGCGGGTGAAGGCGGCGCAGGTCACCTTGACGAACGGTCGCTCCTCGCGTGGAGAGCCGACGTGGAGGGCGCGCGCCACCACCTCGGACTCGGAGCCCGGCTCGGCTTCGAGCACGACGTGCGTGGACGTCGGCGCCACCTCGGCGATGCGCGCGG